>JAWUWP010000038.1:0-43668 GCA_034111785.1 Paraglaciecola sp. | reverse complement strand
CAGAACTAAGCCAACTTAAGACCTTGATTCAAATTGAGACAGCTGGGGTAAAGAACAAAAAAGAAGGACTTTTGAACTGCTTCGCAGCACAAAAGCGAACACTGATACGTTGACTTCGCGGGAGTGTCCATATATGTCTATTTAATCTCCTTAGAGCCTAAGTGATGGCTTTACTATCAGCGGTCGCAAGCACATAAATAAGCTTGGCTATTAAGCTTGTGAATAGACAGAGGGTGACGCCTTGCTATCTGACGGTTGATTTATGCTTGCAAGTTCCTCCCTAGGGTTTTGCAGATAAGTCACAATAGCCTAGGGGAAATGGTTTGTTTAGCTTACAAGACCTTGCGGGTCGGCATGACGACATTGGCGAAAATCAAGCCTGCCACTAAAGACATAAGGATCATAAAAGTTTCTTGGCCTATGTCCTCGGCCTTAATAAACTCTTGGCCGGAGATAAAGGCATTCAAGCCAATATAGGTTTTTGAACCGGGCACCAGCACGATCAAACCATGCATAGCGACAATGGTCGAAGGGGCGTTGGCAATGCGGGAGAAGAGGTTAGCGAATACGCCCAGTGAGAAAGCCCCAACAAAAGCCCCTAAGCCATTTTCTAAATAGACAGAACTAAAGGTTGATGCCCCGTAGGCAATAAACGTAGAGGCGATAGCCCATGGAATATGTTTTAACCTTGTCCTGAAAATGGCTAGCAGCCCTATGCTCAACATCAACACCCCTAGCCAGTTAACCCACGAAGGTAGACTGTAGGCCATGTTGATCTCCTGCTGGCCAAACAATTGGTAGCCTAGGCTAATACCCAAAAACGCCCCAAAATACAGTTTAAACAATTGCATGATGGCGTCCATGATCCGGGCGCTACCGGATACTAAGTTACGAGAGGATAACTCGGCAAGACCCATGGTCAGTGAAAGACCGGGCACTAAGATGATCAAAGACGATAGAATAATAAGCCAGATATTGAAACCAGCATCCAGATAAAAATTAATGGTACAGGCCGCCAGTCCCACCGAAAATGAGGCTAGGGGTTCCAGCATTAGATTGACGCGCTTGGAGCGCACTGCCCATAATGTCCAAACGTATACGATAAAGCCCAAGAACCCTGAACAAATTACATCCGGCCACCCCGCCCCCATTAACATGGCAAAAGCACTGGTCGACAAACTAAAAGCCCATGCAGTTAGGCCTTGACTATAAGGACTGGGCGTAGCGTCAATTTCATCGAGACGCTGATCAGCATCGGCTAGTGACACCTCACTGGCTAATAATTGGTTGGCTAATTCATCCGTCAATGACAAAGAGTTCATGTCTAATTCGCCAGGTTGCATCCGGGCTGCATGGTTATATTCTTCTTCATGTCTATCACTCCAAAGCACAATAGTCAGAGAAGTAGGGGTAGAGATAAAAGACGCATGTACTCCCAAATACTCGGCTATCTCATTAAGATAGGTCTCTAGACGAAAAGAGGGTGAGCCATATTTATGCAGCATCTTGCCCAATTTAAGAATAAATCTGCGTATCTGAATAAATTCGTTTTTTTCCATTGCCTACAACTTATTTAACATGACATTGAACGGGTGAAAATGTCTAAATATTAGACAATATCTGGGTTGGGCGCGGATATTAGAAGCAAACCAGTTCAGATACAATAAAGTTTTTCACACTCTTTGCATTAGATAAACTAATTGATAACAAGATCGCCCAACAAACCCTTACCTGCCGCTCAAGGTATTAAAAACATTGAGTCAATATGCCCATTACAAACTGCCAACCAATCGATTGTACTGACCTTTTTACTGCCGCAACCATTTCTCGAACCGCTTGGTTTTATTAACATTTCCTTTACACTCTAGGTGAAGCACCTACTATAAATCTGTATATTGATTATGCAGGTTTGACTGATAGATGTTAATAACCTGGCAATGGAGCCATCATATGTGCGGAATATTTGCAGCCATGACCACAAACGGCCTAGCGCCAGAGCGTCGCGATGCGGCTATTAAATCACTGTACCATCGTGGCCCAGATGGCTCTAATACATGGACCTCCAATAACGGTCGTTGGGTGTTAGGTCACACTAGGTTGTCGATCATTGGACTGGATAATGGTGAGCAACCTATGAGTTGCCCAGACGCTGCCATACACAGTGTGGTTAATGGCGAGTTCTATGGCTATGCTCAGATCCGCGAACAATTACGTGCCAGTGGTTATCAGTTTAAAAGCGATAGCGACAGTGAAATTGCCCTGCACCTTTATCACGAGCGCGGCATGCAAGTGGCCACCCAGCTGCGGGGGGAGTTTGCGGTGATTATCGCCGATGAACGAGAGCAAATAATGATCGCTATTCGTGATCGCTTTGGTGTTAAACCCCTCTATTACGCGGCTATTAATGGCAATGTGTATTTTGCGTCAGAGATAAAGGCTTTATTAGCCCTTGGCGTGCCAGCCCGCTGGGATCTTGAAGCGGCCACAGGAGGCCCGGGCCGCTGCCATGAAACAACCGAATTTGCAGACGTCTATTCTGTCCCCCAAGGCAGTTATGCAATAGCCAAGCATGGTGTGGTTCGAATATACCGCTATTGGGATTGGGAGATCCCCACAGCCGCGCAGATGCAACAAGATACACGCAGCGAAGCTGAGGTGGTGGAAGAGTTTCGCGCAGCCTTGCTCGACTCTGTTAAGCAACGGCTGGTGGCCGACGTCGAAGTGGCCTCTTACCTAAGTGGCGGCATAGATTCTTGTGCCGTGTTGGGATTGGCACAACAATGTATGGATAAACCTATTCGTGCTTTCACTTTGACCTTTGATAACCCCTTGTATAATGAGGCGGCCATAGCAGAAGCCACCGCTAAACATGTAGGGGCAACTTATCATCCTATCCCTATTACCGGCCTTGATATTGCCGACTCCTACGCAGATGCATTATGGCACTGTGAAACCCAAATGTTTAATGGCCATGGGGTGGCTAAGTACTTACTGAGCCGCGAAGTGCAAAAAGCCGGGATCAAGGTGGTGTTTACTGGAGAAGGCGCCGATGAGATGCTCGGAGGTTATCCTTTCTTTCGGGCCGATGCACTGAACAACAATGCCAAGTTAACTGCCACCGAAAAAGCCGCTTATATGGATGAAATGTTTGGCACCAATCAGGCCTCTCGTGCTTTTGTTATGCCCGACCGGGTAAATAGTTCGGAAATGCAAGCTATAAAACGCAAACTTGGCTGGGCCCCGGCTACCTTGAATGTGAACATGGCCATGCGTAACGCGGTGAGTCCCTTTTGGTCGGATCAGCTCAAGGGCGAAATCCAACAAGCTTCTCCGTTATTGAGTGGACTGGATCGCTTACCTCTTGCTCAGCGCGTCATAGGTCGTGATCACCTTAATCAGATGTTGTACATACATTCCAAGACCTTGCTACCTAATTTCATTCTAAATTATCTAGGTGATCGGATGGAAATGGCCCACTCTATAGAAGGGCGCGTGCCTTTTCTTGATCATCATGTGGCCGAAGTTGCAGCCCGCGTGCCAGTGGATATGAAAGTCAAAGGCATTCGTGAAAAACATGTATTGCGCGAAGCCGCCAAAGATGTGCTATTACCCGAGGTTTACAACCGTCAAAAACACCCCTTCATCACGCCCCCTACCCGTGACAAAAACGATCCTATGCTGGCCTTTTATCGGGATACTTTTGCCTCTCAAGCTGCCCGAGACCAACCTATCTACAATATACATAAAGCCAATAAAGCACTGGATAAACTGTTCGAATGTTCCGATGAAAAACGAATGGGCATAGAAGCGGGATTACAACGTATTGCTAGTGTGGTGATCATGCAGCAAAAATTTGCTATGAGTTAAAAAGCACCGCTGTTAACCCATCCTTATCGGTGGTTTCGCACTCGTTAATCTCGAATATTAATAATACCTGCGGTATCCGTGGTATCGCTGCAATTACTCTTGAATGATGTGAGCCACTAGATACCAATTCATACTAGGAATATAGCGGGCCCCCAACAGACTATTTTTTTGTTGGATAAAGGGCGTTGAACCTGACTGCAATAACTTATCCATTAATGCTTGTGTAAACCGCTCTGGCAACTTTGTGTTGGGGCTATTACCGCCATTGGTATGGATTTGAATTTCTCCCGAGCTGTCTACTAAATAGATAGCCCCGTGATCGGCAATGACAGAACTATTTAACATCTCCAGCACCCCATCAAATGAGGTTGCTATACCCGACAAACCCTTACCTTCTGGCTGTTGATAGTTAACGTAAAGATCTACCCGCTTTTTATTTTTATCGTGATAAACACTGATCAAGTCGGTTTTTTCACTGGCAAGATAAGCAAAGTACCAGGTATCCACTGCAGGTTGTAACACTCTTAGAAAGCCCTCATGGTTCCAATACTTGTGGCTGTCTTTGTCGGCAAAAGACGCACTCGTTAGGCCGTATTCATTGACCAAAAACCCGAGTTTATCCACCAACAGTGACTCTTGATCTGCTCCTAAGCCGGTTTCTACCCAGTGATGTATATGCTTATCATTGGCTAGCGTTTTGGCGATCAACTTCATATTGGCGATACGTGCATCAATATGTTGGCCCAAGGCCTGTAATGAAAAATCAAACTTCTGCTCAAGCAAAGCCTGATCAGTCGCCTTAGCCTGCCACCAAAGGTAGGTGGCTAACAATAACAAGCAGGTCATTGCCAGTGAGCCGATAACCATTAACCGACTAGAAGATACAGGTATAGAAGTGTTCGCCATGAATACGTTATCCTTTATGTTGATCCTTGATCTTGCTTGAGTATATTAACCTGCACTGTCACTAGATTGATAGTTCCCCCCCCCTAGCCAATCGACACCAGCCTCTAAACCCTCAGTGAAATGCTTGTTAAAGCGCTAACCGCCAAATCATTCACCCCATAATAACTATTCCTATCATAAAAATGTATGGCACTGAGGGGATCCCTATGGCGTTAGTAGCAAAAACCCAAGAATTAACCCTGTATTTTTATTAATTCACTGATTAATTATTTTAATAAAAATAAAAATGATTTATTTAAAGGTAACTATATTAACCAGCAATAAGTAGGCGAAGGGTCAATAGTTTGCTGAAATTTACACTAGTAGCAAATTTATGGGAAACATATTGTTATATAATAGATAAGGTTAATAAATCAGCCTAAAAATCATATAAACGGCGAAACCCCTTGTTTTAAAAGAGATTAACAAAAGGAGTGAGTGCATGTTTAGTTCTACTACTTCTGTGTTCTATCCCCACAAAACCCTTATTGATGTTAAATAAAAACCGGTGTTATCTTATCTACTTGAACAGTATTTTTTATGTAAATTAGAGATTAACACACTGTCTTTAGCTGTTGTTTTAAACTGACTATTTGGTGATATGTATTCTCTTTTGCTTTGAAGACATCTGACTAGATGCAATCGACTGTTGTCTTTAAAAGACAGCTCGAGAACGACCTTTAGGTAATTAAAAATGTATTCACTTGCGACAAAATTTAACAATCTAAAGCTATCGGTAAAAATTAACTTAGTAACAATTCCTGCTTTATTGCTCACTGTGTCAGTCACTGTGCTGACCAGTTATTCATTGCTCAATCAAAGCTATACGATTACTCAGGCTATTGAACAAGTAAATCAGCGTGATAGTGCAACCCAACGAGTGATCCGGGCATTGTTTGACGATGAACTGAGTCAACTGGCGTTGATCGCCAGCACCTCGTCTGCGGATATCCGCACACATTCTATTAAATCCATTAAAGATAGGGGGCGAAAAAATGGGGCGCTCAGGACAAATGCCGCCATGGGGCGGACAGTTAGACGACAACGAAATCCAGTACCTTGTTGACTATGTATATGAGCTCAGAGAAATTTCAAATAGGTGATGATCGCTAAAATGAAATTGAATACAACACCGGGTTGTACGCCTGAAAAAACCTTTATGCAGCACCGGGCACTGATCAAACAATTGCTGGGGCTTTCCCTATTACCCCTAGCGACCTTTACTCCACAGGCACAGTGCACGGCATTATCGGATGCCAGTATTACCCCTGAGAGCTTAAGCACTGGTTATAACAATTATCTAGAGTTCACTGACAATAAAAAAGTCGTGCGCCACCTGAGTCGAAATATGCAACTGTGCCCTTGGCAAGTGCGTATATCAGGTTTGGTGGAAAAGCCAGTGATCCTAGACATCCGCCAATTGGCTAGCTTTGAGCAAGTCCACAGGACCTATTCTTTACGTTGTGTAGAGGGCTGGTCGGCGGTTATACCTTGGTCAGGTGTGATGCTCAAAGACTTACTGTTTATGGCCAAACCATTGCCTAATGCCCAATATGTGCGTTTCATAGGACACTACGATCCTGCCATAATGGTCGGCCAAAGACGCAATACCCTTGATTGGCCTTACACCGAGGGTCTTAGGTTAGATGAGGCAACACACCCCTTAACTATTCTGGCCACAGGCATGTACAACAAAGCGTTACCTTCTCAAAACGGTGCCCCAATAAGGCTAGTGGTGCCATGGAAATATGGCTATAAAAGCATTAAGGCCATCACCGAAATCCAATTGCTAGAGAAGCAACCTGAAACCACTTGGCAAAAATTTAATGGAGATGAATATGGATTTTTTGGTAACGTCAATCCTGATATTGCTCA
This sequence comes from Paraglaciecola sp., assembly GCA_034111785.1. Classification (GTDB taxonomy): domain Bacteria; phylum Pseudomonadota; class Gammaproteobacteria; order Enterobacterales; family Alteromonadaceae; genus Paraglaciecola. Next base: position 36,981 of record JAWUWP010000038.1, on the reverse strand, counting down.
TCCCCGCTGGAGCCAAAAAAAAGAAGTGCGTTTAGGGGAAATGCGCAAACGTAAAACAAAACTGTTGAATGGTTACGGCCATCTGCAAACTAGTTTGTATCACCATGATGATCTTTTACAGTTGTTTTAATCTATGTCTTTTGCCGCTTATCTGAATGCCCATTGTGCCTTAGTAAACCGTTGTTGTTGGCTGCTTTGTATTTCTCCTGCCATTTATCTTCTGCACAAATATCACAGCCAAGATATGGGCATTAATCCTTTTGAGTATCTGTTAAATTTTACTGGCCATACCGCTATGCTGATTTTTATTGTCACCTACGCTATCGTGCCTTTGCGTCGCTGGATCCTGGCCTACTGCAGCTGGCGAAAATTGCCTTATGGCAAGCGTCTTTCCGACTGGAATTTTTTGCTGGCTAACAGAAGAATGCTCGGATTAAACGTGTTTTATTATGCGTCTTTACACCTGCTTTTATATATCGACTTAGAGCTTGATTATGACGGGTTAAGTCTTATAGAGGATCTACCTCGGGTCTTTATTGCCATAGCTTGGCTAAGTTGGGGCATACTGTTATTGTTGGCGTTGACGTCACCGAAGATGATGCAAAAGAAACTTAAACGGAACTGGCAAAAACTCCATCTATGCATACATCCATTGGCACTGTTATTGTGGTTACATCTGTATTTTGAAGCAAGCACCATCGATATTTATCTGCTGATATATGGCGGTATATTGATTACGCTGATATTCCATAGAATAGTGGTGTCCAGCTATCCTGCGTTCGTTAATAAAAGAGACACTGGGCAAAAAGTACATCGATAGTCTCTGTGTACAAGTCACAGCCCCAGATTGCAAAATGCCAACCCATGGTTGATAACAGTGTTTTACGCGGCCCTGCTTGGCAAAAATATCGAGGCCATAGCACAAGGTTGCCAGTGCTACAGATAACCACAAAGTGCACAGCAAAGGAGCCAGCCGTCTTGCTTAAAACATATAGGTTGCTGAGCCCCACAATCGAGACTGGTCCTTAAACTGACCAAACTGACCGTTGCTGTCACCAAATAACCAGTCGACCCCAGTTTGTAGTTTCGTTTTATCGTTAAGATCAAAGGCTACCACAGGGCGCAACACTCCATCACCTTGGTTCACTGAGCCTAACAATTCAGCTTTTACCCGCATGCGGGCATTATAGAAACTACGCTGGGCGCGCAAGGTTAACAAAGTGTCAGTGCTTGGCCGCACTAAATTCAGTTGATCTTTGTCGATATGATCAAACACTAACTGTGCATTAACAAACCAATCGGCAGGCCCAGGCCAATCAATACCAAAGCCGCTTAGGATCCTTTTTCCCCGGGCTTGGCTAAGAGGCATTGCAGCCAGTACATTCAGTGGTTGATCGGGAATGTATGCCACTTCCATGCGTAATATCATATCCCCTGCTGTGGTATCAAAAGTGGCCCCAAGTACGGTGCGGCGATTATAGTCGACACTTATTTTTAATGGTGTGCCTGCCACTTGCCCCGCCAACAAGCCTAAGATGGGGTCGTTGTCGGGACCACGATAGGCCATCAAAGACAGGTCACCTTGTCCCAATGAATGTGCCACTTTTATGCCTGTCGTAGACTGCTTTAATGAATGGGATGGGCCTTGGGTAATTAAGTCGATACCTTGGCCACCCAGTGCGGCATCATCGAGTGCCAAACCACCGGTAAAACGTGTAGAGTTTAAAAAAAAGCTATCAGACATCTGTGCTTGTTGCGAAGCACTGCCATCCAAGGCAAAGGAAGTATCGATCTTCCAGGATTTAATTTTACTGCGCCAACGGGCACCCCACCGAGCAATACGCTCTGGACGCACATCGCTAAACACAAAATCACGGCGACGCACTGGGTCGAATCGATCCGTCACCTGTATACCGTCTAATACCCCCCAAGGTGTGACTTGTTTGCCAAGGATCACGCTGGTTGAGCGCTTGCGCCACATGACAAAAGCTCTGCTTAACTCTAGACGCACATTGGCATTGTCAACTAAAGGGCGATTAGCCCAAGCGTAGTTGGCGGTGCCGCCTAGGCCAACATTATCCTGGGCAACTTCTCCTAGAAGATCAATCTGGCCGCTCCAGCGCCGAGATAGTTTTAATTTATGAAAAGATGTAAGGCTTAAGCGCGACAGATCTAGCTGAGGATCTTTTAGGTTGACGGCACTGCGATAATCCACTGAAATGCGGCTCGACTGCACTTTTACTGCGGCAGCGGCAGACAGTGCCACTAAATAAATAAGCACGACCTTGAGGAGAAAACCAAACACACTGTTATTCCTTATTTATGACGCTATTGTTGTGTTATTCATCATCTTTGTCGGGGCCACTAACTTGCACTATTAATTGGCCCTTGGGCATAGAATAGCTGGGTTAGAGATCAAATAACTCAGGTACGCCGTAACCTAACTCATCAGCGCTAAGCAGCTCGCTTGGCAAGTCGGGCACATACTGCATGTCACTTAATACAATTTCAGTTTTATGTGATCTTTGGGAATTGACCACAACAAAGTGTGAGGCCGTCCATGCATCACCCACTTTCTCTTGTTGTAATATGGATATCTGTTTAAGGGGTACGTTATCTGTATCTGTATACTGGGTCTGCATCGGGAAAAATGTCTGAGGATCGATCAAAGATTCGAAACTGCTATAACCCAGTTCATATTTTTTATCTTCATCTTTTACCACACCGCTAAGTGTAAAATAACGCTTTTGCTCAATAATGGTATCTTGTCCTAAACTAAAATCCCAATCATCTAGGGGAAACTTAAAATTATCTTTAATATCACCATAGGTTAAGTCCGTGCCCATAAAGTAGTCCGCACGACTTGAAGCCGGTAACTTACGCACCCTGTCTGTAACTGGCAGATATAACCAATTTTGATCGATACCCACAGCATAATCGTGGCTTAAGAATCCGGTGTCTTGTAATGCAGCAGGAGCTGTAAAATAAATGCCAATCTTGATATCGCCCTGCTTTTCCATGTGTATCATCAAGGCTGAGCGCTGGCGAGTGCCGCCACTGTCGTTAGACATGGTAAAATGCATATGCCCTACCCGTCCATCATTAGCGGTTCGTTGGGCAATATTTTTTGCCACATCCAATGCGCTAAGCTCGGCCTTGACGGCAAATGTACATAGGCAAGTAAATAACAAAGCACTGCTACATATAATTTTTCTTAATCTGTTCATCAAACAATTCCTTTAACGTTTATCACCAAGGGCGTGGGGGCAAAAAGGGCATAACAGGCCGGAATAATCACTATCGCACCCACTAAGCTGCCTACAGTGGCGGATGTCACCAATAGGCCAAACCACTGCAGTGGAGGAGTTGAGCTAAAGAACAGCACCGCTAAGCCAACGGCAAAGGCCAGTCCTGAAAATACACAAGCTCTGGCGACTAGCACATAATGCCCACTCAATGCGGCTCTTGGACTCAAGCCCTTGTGTAAACCTTGGCGAATACCTGAGATCAAATGAATGGCAAAATCGACCCCAAGTCCTGTGGAAATAGCGGCGATCATGGATGTGGCTGGGGCAATATCGATCTTCATTAAGCCCATCACCGCATAGGTGAAAAGTACCCCTGTGAGTATAGGGACCAGAGCCAGAAGCGCTGACCAAAATGAGCGAAATGCCAGTACCGATGCAAAGAACACAAACAACACAGCTAAACCCAAGCCGGTAAAATGTGAGACCTCAAGCAATGCCATCCATCCTGAATTAACTGCCACCCGGCCACTCACACTGGCTGTCAGCCCAGATTCTTGAGACCAGTGATTGGCGATTTTTTCAAATTGAGTGACGGTTGGCGTTACATCAACAAAGCGGCCAGTGCTGAGCTGGCTACGGATCAATATGTGCTGATAACTAAAATCAATCTCTTCATTAAAATCTCCGGGATCGCCCGCCGATTCATACAAAAACATATATTGCGCAGGCGCATTTTTAGCGCTGGGCAACTGGCCTTCAGGGGCATTGGTTAATACTCTGTGCATTAACGACATATAGTCAGTGATAGAGGTACTCTTCACCACTAAAGGTTGGCTGTTTAACGTCATTTCCAGATCAGCTATAGCACGCATAGCCGCAGGTTTCATTAAGTCTCCTGGCGCCTTACCTGACACCATCACGTCGAGAAAGTTTAAGCCCTGCAAACGCTCATTAAGGGTGACATCCGCTATACGTACTTTCTCGTCAGGCTGAAAATAACGCTGACGTTCATAATCAAAACTGGCCAGTGTGGCAAAATAAGCAAAAATAATCAGCATTAAGACCAGACCTGTTGAGGTGATCCAAGGGCGATTGAAGGCGCTTTGTGTGAGTCGATTTACGATGGAATCAACTAGGTGATCTTTAACCAACCGAGTTTGCGGTCTGGCCCCCAGTTTTGTTAGCAAAATAACGGCAGGCAGCGCAGTCAGGCTTAATATCCAAGCGGCTATCACCCCGCCTGCAGCGAACCAACCAAACTCAACAATGGGTTGCATGGACGAGCCAATCGCCAGCCCCGAAAAACCCGCTACAGTGGTGACTGTGGTCAGTGTGATAGGTAGGTATGTCTCGCTTAAGGTCTCTCGAATATTTTCATTCGTGCTTTTATGGGGTGCCGATGCGCATTTGTCTAAAAAAATGGCCGAGATATGTAAGCTATCGGCAACGGCTATGGCTAAAATGATCACCGGCAATGCACTGGTAACTAAGTAATAACGTGCGTCTAACCAGCCCATCAAACCCACTGTTATGACCACAGAGCCTGCAATCACCAACAGTGGCCCAGGTAGACCACGCCAATCCCGCAGAGCAATATACATCACCAACAGCACGGTAATGAGCGCCAAAGGAATAAAAATACGCGAATCTTCATCGATCATTTGGCCCAAGCGGCCATTCATTGCGGCCACACCTGTCACATGTACTTGGGAATTGTCTGGCCTATGCGCCTCGGCAATGGCCAATACGTCACTGTAAGTTTGTATGGCGTGATTGGCATCGTTCACCGGTATAATCAAGGTTAAGGTGTCACCACTTTTTGATGCTAATAAGCCATCCATCATAGGCATGCTTCGCACTCTAGTTAATGCTTGCGTGGCAATCTTTTGGCTCAGCTTGCCTTTGGCCACAATAGGCTCAACAATTAAGTCGCCCTGATCACCGCGAATTGCACTTTCCGTCAAAATACTGATCAACGCATTTTTCTTAACGTTGTCTAGGCCTCGGATTTCGTTTTGTATGCTTTTTAAGGCACCAATGACTTCAGGGGTAAAAGCTGACCGACCATCATCTGCCACTATGCCTAAAACAATAGGATCCTCTAAGCCAAACAGCTCACCAGCCCGATTTCGTGCTACGGCTGCAGGATGGTCGCTAGGCACAAACGCATCCACCGAGGGATCTTTTTTGACGTTTTTAAGGCCCAGTCCCATGATGATGATCAACAACAATGGGCCAATCAGCATCCAACTGGGATTTTGGGTGACCAAATAAAAATAACGAGCTTTGATGGTCATGCCTGTTCCGTCTGTGATTTGATTCACGTTTCTTAATCCTATTTAGCTTGGCAGTAACCTATGCTCTTACATTACCGGTTTTTAGTGGCGTGGCGCTGGAATAACGGCCTGACTTTCTCTTAATCTATTGAAATTAAAACGTTAACATTATAAAAATCGCCCACGATAATATAAGGTAAAACCTAACAGGCGGCTATACACCAAAGGTCTGGGTGGTATACCCACTTTAGTCTGGGTGGCAAGCAATCCGCTGCGGTTTAAAGTGAGATATCAACCCAACAATGGCCAAAGAGACACAAAAAACACCTATGAACAGGGTTGGCCCATAGTGAACCAGAGGGGATTATGAGCTTGGCGTCTGTGTCCTTGATAGCACTTAAAGCGGTGGGGGTTTGCCACTGTTTTTCATCTTTATTAGGTGGTGCCACCCGCTCATTTATTAGAGGAGCAAAGGTTCAATGACTAAGCCCTGTGTCATGGCTGTCAATGCGGCTTGGGTTCTATTGGTAACACCTAATATCTTCAAAATGGCAGTAACATGCATTTTAATGGTTGCTTCGGTAATACCCATATTGCCCGCAATATTCTTATTAGATAGCCCCTCTACCATTAATGAAAGCACCTGACTTTGTCTTGGTGTAAATAAAAATTTGTGATTATTTAAGTTAATTTGCGGAAAATAAAGCCCACCCGCTAACACAACCTGCAAAATATTGACCATGGCTTTGCTGCTAGTATCTTTAGGAATATAACCCATGGCGCCCATGTCCATGGCTTGCTGAATATCTTGCTTGAGCCTAGATGCAGAGATCACCACTAGTGGCAAAGTCGAGTGCTGTATACGGCAATGTTCTAATACCGAAAAACCGGTATCACCGGGCATATTAAGGTCAACTAAAACCAGATCAATATCCATATTTTGTTGAAGTATCTCTTTAGACTCATCACTAGTAGAAGCTTCAAGTAACTGAATATCATCTGCCAAATCGCCCAATACATACCTTAAGCCCTCACGGAATAATGGATGATCATCTATTACCAATATTTTCATTTACGACAACCTATTACTGTCATTTTTACCAATAATTCAATATTTTTATAGGGCAATAATTTATCATATAATAAACATTAAATTATTTTTTATATGATATATCTTATCTGAACATCTAACCTGCAACTTGTCAAACTATCAACCTTAGCAATTATTCTTATTCACATATCAAACCATCGCAGCAGCCTCCACAAATATTAAACATTAGTCGCAAAAATCATCATATATATCTCTAAACCCCCTAGGCTAAGACATTAGGTCGTTGTAGTCAGGGTATCTAAGCCAGAATATTTAATGAATATTATGATTGGATATTTAATCATAATGGTTAATAGTCGATAATAGGTTACAAGGGAGGTATTGACACCCCGCACGGGAAAAGCCAAAGTAATCTTTAGTGAAGATAATTTAATCACCCGTTAAATACGAAGGAATGACGACTGTCTTAACCTTTAGTTTTGGAGGATAGTAGATTAAATGCAATGCCGAAATTACTAGGCATTACATAAATAAGTGATCAGCCTAAGGTGGAGCTCAGGCCCCTTTGTAAAAAGCTCAGACAAAAACAATTGAACGTCTTTTACGATCACCCAAAAAGGTGGCGTCCTGTATTGGTTAGATAATGGGCAGAAGGCCGGTCCATGGCTATATATTAGTGATCACAGCGCAAATATGCCTCTGGCTAACGAATAATCAAGGGCGGGGATCGGTGCCCCAATAATATTATCAGGAGTTGCGCCCGCCGAACTTTAGAAGCAATGACGAGTCATTGCTGGTTAGCGTCTCGAAAATCAACAAATAATGCTCACAGCTTGATAAAAAGGTTGACGCACCATCTATACTCAAACACACTTATTGTTAATAATTTGTATATTACTTATTAATCATCATCAACAATATTAACCAATATAAAGCAGAGTAGATTATATGATATTGAATCACTTATGGGGTCTTTATGCCCACCCTAAAGAAGAGTGGCACGCAATTGATCAACGCCATGAAAGCTATTTTTATAGCTTTAGTCACATTGCTATTATCTCGTTGATCCCCTGTTTAATGAGCTACTATTCTGCGGCGCATCTAGGTTGGAGCATAGGCGTAGGTGACGTGATCAAGTTAACCAAAAGTAGTGCCATGTTAATGAGTGTAGGCATGTACTTTGGGCTGATGATCGGAGTGCTAGCTTTAGCCGTGCTAATCCATGAGCTGGCCAAAGCCTTTGACGCGGCCCCCACTTATACCCAATCATTAGAATTAGCAGCTTATACAGCAACCCCATTGTTTATGGTGGGGTTTGCGGCCTTTTATCCGGTGTTATGGTTTGTGGTATTAGTCGGCTTAGTTGGCCTAAGCTATTCGGTTTATTTACTGTACGCTGGCACCCCAATATTAATGCATATTCCAGAGGGTAAAGGCTTTATTTATGCCAGTTCAGTGGTCACTTGCGGCTTAGTACTCTTGGCCATATTAATGGCGGCTTCGGTGATATTGTGGAGTAATGGCATGGGGCCGGTTTACACAGGTTAACCATCAAGCCTTACCGCCTTTGCAGGTGACATTCCTTAACTAAGAGGATCAAAAAAGCCGCAATGTTTAAAAACAGCAGCTTTTTTAATGGCCTTTATAACCTGCTCTACTCTAATCTTGGCTCATATTATACATTTCTAAATTGCTCAACTCAGTTTGCAAGCCATCATTTTTTGCTCCTTCATTACGCATATTATCGATACGTTGCAAGTAAGTATGATCCACATCACCGGTAATATAATGGCCATCAAAGACCGATGTTTCGAAACGTTTGATTTCGGGATTTAATTCACGTACCGCGTCTTCTAAATCTTTAAGGTCTTGAAAAATCAGGCCGTCAGCTCTTATCAATTCACTTATCTGTTCTATTTCGCGACCATAGGCGATTAGCTCGTGAACCGATGGCATGTCTATACCATATACGTTTGGAAAACGTATCTCAGGTGCGGCCGAAGCAAAGTAGACTTTATTTGCACCTGACTCTCGAGCCATCTCTATAATTTGCTCGGATGTGGTACCACGGACGATTGAATCGTCTACCAGCAACACATTTTTACCTTTAAATTCCGATGGAATGGCATTCAACTTGCGCCTTACGGATTTACGCCTCATGGTTTGCCCAGGCATAATAAAGGTGCGGCCTATGTAGCGGTTTTTCACAAAACCCTGGCGATAAGGTAGGCTCAATTCAATGGCGATCTGTAAGGCAACGTCGGTAGAGGTCTCAGGGATAGGGATCACCACATCAATCTCTAAATCAGCCCATTCTCTGGCAATTTTCTGGCCAAGCTTACGGCCCATATTAACCCTAGAAGCATAGACCGAAATACCATCAATAAAAGAATCAGGCCTAGCAAAATACACAAACTCAAAAATGCAGGGGGCATTGATGGGGTTTTTTGCACATTGTTGCGTATGCAACTCCCCCGCTTCTGTGACATATATGGCTTCTCCTGGTGCGACATCTCGGATGAAGGTAAAACCTACCGCATCCAAGGCCACACTTTCTGATGCCACCATATACTCATCACCGAACTCAGTTTTACGTTTACCTAACGCCAAAGGCCTGATACCAAAGGGATCTCTAAAGGCCAACATGCCGTTACCGATAATAGCAGCGACCACAGCATACGCCCCACGAATTTTTTTATGTACCGCAGAGACGGCCTTAAACACATCGTCTGGGGTCAAGGTTAAACTGACACAGTTTTGTAGCTCATGGGCAATAATATTTAACAATAACTCTGAGTCTGAGCTGGTATTAATGTGCCTTCTTGCCAACTTTGTGACTTCTTCTTGCAATTCATGGGCATTGGTTAGATTGCCATTGTGCGCAAAGGCGATGCCAAAAGGAGAATTAACGTAAAAGGGTTGGGCTTCTGCAGAGCTAGAGCTGCCTGCAGTAGGATAACGGGCATGACCTATGCCGAACTGCCCAGTCAGCCTTTTCATATGCCTGGTATGAAACACATCTCTGACGAGACCGTTATCTTTGCGTAAATGAAATACGCCCTTATCAACAGTCACTATGCCCGCAGCATCTTGACCTCTATGCTGCAAAACGGTTAAGGCGTCGTATAAGGCCTGATTGACAGGGCTTTTACCGACTATACCGACAATACCACACATGCTATTTACCTTTTTAGGCTGGCTTTATAAAACTAGAGTTGTTTTGTAAATATTCAAAAAACCACTCAATGACTAAACTAAATTCTGGGATAAGTAATGACGTCTGCCACCAGGTAGATCCGGAAAGTGCGGTGAAAGTGTCCAAGAAGAATAATATAGCGCTGACTATCAGTACGCCACGCAGTGCACCAAAAACTAAGCCTAAGGCTCTGTCTGTACCGCTTAAGCCGGTAAATTCTACCAATTGAGAGATCAAATAATTCACCAGACCACCGAGTATCAAAGTGGCAACAAACAATAGGCCAATCGCCACCCCATTGCGGATCATCATGTCGTCAAATTCAGTAAGGTAGGTGGCTAGGTCGGCGTGAAATTGACTGGCAACAAAGAAGGCACTAAACCAGATGGCCAGAGAAATGGCTTCTTTTACAAAGCCGCGGATCAAGCTGATAATGGCGGAGAGCAAAATGACAAGCAGTACACTGTAGTCAATCCAGTTCATAATATCCCTGTCGAGCAGCTAAATAATTATAAGGCCAGCGATGCCACTGACTTCAAAGTACTAAAATCGCGCGCATTCTACCAAAACCCCAGTGGAAAATCACACTAATTGAGCTGACCGCTGTTCTTTTTGTTAGCGTCAATTTATTGCACAGTGAAAGGGGTGATGCGCCCTTGTAGTTGGGTTAACTCTTGTAGATGTGCAAGGGCTTTTTGTAACTTGTTTTTTTGTAGATCCGGACCCACAAATACCTTCGTTAAGGTGCCAGATTGGGTCTTAACCGGTCGACTAAAGGCACGATACCCAGCCTTATCTAATCGATTCAATAAGTCTTCTACATTTTTCTTTTGGCTAAAGCTGCCCAATTGCACTACCCATCCAGCACTTTCGAGCAGTCTATCGGGGTCTTGGGTTACAATAGTTTGGCTTTGCAAACTGCCGGGTTGCACAGTAGCTTGTGCTGGCCACTGGTTATCTTGAGTGTTTAGGTTGGCTGAATATTCGTCTACAATTTGTCGATCTTGGCCGCTGCTGGGCAAAAGCGACGACTGGGCATATTGAACTTCATCTACCGCGGTCTCCGATAAGACTTCCACTTTACGTGTGGCTGCCTCTTGCACTTTTTTCACATCAAACTCAGCGGGCAATTTGACCGTTCTCATATTAGGTTTGGCAGGAAGATCAACAAACAAATCACGTTTTGATTCTTTCTTACCATTCAGCAAGTTTGGCAAAAATATCACCGCAATAGCCACAATGATGATAGTGCCAACTAATCTATTTTGTAATGCAGATGACAATCTAAACATCCTTTTTAAGTGTATTTAATAGCTCAGCTACAGTAAAAAACGAGCCAAACACAATGATTAAATCGTCTTGACTGGCTTGCCTTAGTGCCTGCTCGTAGGCCAAGGTCACGGAACTAAAGCTTAGCACCTTTTGCCCACAACTTAAGCTTTCAACTAGGGTGTCAGTTGGCGCAGCTCTAGACTCATCTAAGGTTGCGCAAAACCATTGTGATACCACATCCAACATTGGAGTCAAAGTAGCGCCTATATCTTTGTCGGCTAACATAGCCACTACAGCCAATACTCTATTAAATTTTTGCTGTTTAATGTCCCCAGCCAATAGCCGAGTTGCTTGTGGATTGTGCGCCACATCTAGCATCACTTGTGGTGCTAATTGTAGTATTTGTCTACGCCCAGGCAAAGCAGTTTGCGCCACAACTTGACACATCGCTTGATGATCCAAGCTGCATCCTAACACTTCTAATACTTGTATCGCAGTCGCCGCGTTTTGGGCAGGGATGCGGGGCACAGGTAAAGCCTTAAACTGTCGGTGCTGACCTTGCCAATGAAAACCAGTCTGGTCAATATGATATTCGAAATCAATATCTTGCCAGCTGGCCTGCACTTTATAACGTCTGGCCGCCCGTTTTAAGCTAGCAGGTGGCTCGGGCTCACCGATAATAGCTGGAATATTAGCCCGAAATATCCCGGCTTTTTCAGTGGCAATAAGTTCTCTAGTATTGCCAAGCCAAGCTTGATGATCCAGATCAATACTGGTGATCACTGCGACATCCGCATCCACAACATTCACTGAGTCTAAGCGGCCACCTAAGCCAACCTCTAACAACAGGTAATCAAGCTGACTATCAAACATTAATTGTAAGGCCGCCAGCGTACCAAACTCAAAATAAGTCAGCGCAATGTTCGCTCGAGCCTGTTCTACTTTCAAAAAGGCCGCGCAGTGGGCCGCCTCATTGAGCATTTGCCCCCCGACTCTGACCCGTTCTTTGTAGTCCAGTAGATGTGGCGAACTGAATACACCCACGCTTTGCCCTTGCAGTAACAAGGCTTGTTCGATAAAGGCACAGGTTGTACCTTTGCCGTTAGTACCCGCCACTGTCACTATAGTGCTGAGGCTAAAGTCTAAGGATAGATTGTGCAACACCAAAGCCACTCTCTGTAGGCCTAATTCAATCTCAGATGGGTGTATCTGAGCCAAATGCAGCAGCCAACGATCCAATGACCAAGTATCTTGCTCAGAGTCTTGGCTGGGCTTTATATTGTCCATCTAGTTAATGATGTTGGTGATGCAATTTGGACAATAAGCTGTAGAGTTTGTCACGCATGTCACGGCGATCAACGATCAAATCAATTGCGCCCTTTTCTAATAGAAACTCGCTGCGCTGAAAACCGGCAGGCAGGGTTTCGCGCACAGTTTGTTCTATCACTCTTGGACCGGCAAAACCAATTAAGGCCTTAGGCTCTGCTACGTTCACATCTCCTAACATCGCCAGGCTGGCTGATACGCCGCCCATAGTAGGATCCGTAAGTACTGAGATATAGGGTAAGCCTTGCTCAGACATTTTGGCTAAAGCCGCACTGGTCTTAGCCATCTGCATCAATGACAACAAAGCCTCTTGCATGCGCGCCCCACCACTGGTTGAAAAACACACCAAAGGCATATTATGTTCCAGGCAGGCTTCGACGGCTTTAACAAACTTTGCCCCCACTACCGAGGCCATTGAGCCTCCCATAAAAGCAAATTCAAAGGCCGCGACTACCACCGGCATGCCTTTTAATTTGCCCTGCATCACTATTAATGCGTCTTTTTCATTGGTCGCTTTTTGCGCAGCGCTTAATCTATCTTTGTATTTCTTTGAGTCTTTAAATTTGAGCAAATCTTGCGGCTCTAATTCAGCGGCCAGCTCAGTTCGGTCTCCTTGATCCAAGAAGTGATTCACTCTAGATCGAGCAGTGATACGCATATGATGATCACACTTTGGGCAGACACCTAACTGTTTTTCTAATTCAGTTTTGTACAATACCGCAGCACATTCACCACATTTAGTCCAAATCCCTTCGGGCACATTACTTTTAATGGCCGATTTGGTGCGGGGTAGTATTTTTTCAATCCAACTCATTTCACAATCCTGTTACACAATTTGTAATATTCCCACTTCACTGTGACTTGATGACACAGACTAAAGTGTAGCCTAGCGACCGGTTTTTGGCATAAACGCCAAACAATGGGACTATTAAATCACATTGTCTCGATAACACGAAAATAAAACTGGTCTTAGAAGTCGTTATTGTACCTAATCTGCCAAAAATAATGGCCCTAATGGGTGTTTGGGTAGCACAAATTCCTGATGATAAGTCACCTTAACCAAATACAAGCCATTGGGCTTGCCCGTGGCCGCCGCTTTAGTACGATCCTTGCCTTGTAATAATACTTTCATCCATTGGGGATCTTGTTCTTGGTGACCAATACGCAACAAAGAGCCAATAATGTTGCGTACCATATGATGTAAAAACGCATTAGCTTGCACATCAAGCATAATGTAATCACCAAAACGGCTGACACTAATAGCAGTCAGATTTCGAACTGGCGTATTGGCCTGACAATTTACCGCTCTAAATGCGCTAAAATCGTGTTTGCCCAACAAATGTTGGGCGCCTTGATGCATCAAATTATGATCCAGTGGGGTAGGTATATGGGTCACACCTTTAGCCAAGATACTATTGCGCAAAGGACTGTTGTAGATAATATAACGGTAACGTCTGGCGGTGGCGGAGAAACGCGCATGGAAATCTTCGGATACGGACTGTACCCACTTCACTGCAATATCTTTAGGCAAATAACGGTTGATGCCCAAAGACCATGCCCTGAGCGGTCTTTGACTGTCAGTGTCAAAATGCACCACCTGACAGGTGGCATGGACACCCGCATCAGTGCGGCCCGCACAGACTACCTTTACGGGGTGATTGGCAATTTCTGTCAGAGCTTCTTCCACATGTTGTTGCACACTAGTCACAGACTGCTGGCGCTGCCAACCATGATAGCAAGAGCCGTCATATTCAATACCCAAGGCTAATCGCATCTATATTTCGCTTATCCAAAATTTCGCGGTATTGTAAGTAAGTTAAGCACAAATAACAGTGCTTTTTTAAACTTTGCCCAACAATAGCACTATGCCAGCGGACACTGTGTGCACTTGTTTATAAAAGACTTAATCGGGTTTAACCGATAACTTGCTTTGAATAAACTGACTATGGGGGATATACAGTAATTCGGCTATTTTACGAATGGTATAATCTTCGTCAGGGCTTAATACATGATCGGCATATGCGACAGACCACAAAGAGTCCAGTACGGCTCGTTTCTCATCAGCACCATAAATATCATTAATCACTCGCGTAAATTGTTGATAGTCTGTGGCCTCTTCCCCATGAATTTGAGTCAGCTCAAACAAATCCTCGCGGGCAGCTTGACTCAAATCAAAGTGTTTCTCTAACTGTTGCTTATAGATCTGTTGCTCCACCGCTGCCAATTTATTATCCGCGCGCATCACTTCATATAACAACACCGCAGTGGCCAATTCAATACTGTGTACAACCGTCTGAGTTGGACTCGTTAGTTGTTCTTTAAACCATTGATGAATATTAGAAAACATAAGATCTCCTATTTAGAATTTATGACCTCAAACATGGCATTAGCGGCCTCTATTGCCGCTTCAATCGACACCCCAAAGCTCCAATCACCGCCGGCCAACAACCCGCTGCTAACATCGCTAATCAAACCCAGAGGGGCCTGCTCAGGACTGGGCCTAGCATAACGCCAATAGTGGGCCACTGTGTGACCAATCAAATCTAGCGGTTGCTCAAATAACTGGCAATATGCGCTTTTAGCATAGTCAATGGCGGCTAGCTTACCCTCTTTGCCTAGGCGGTCTGATAAGTCATTGCTCAATTGCGCAACCCACACCTCAGCCCGTTCATTGTTGCCAATGGCATTAGGCCTGAAGGGTTTTGCACTATCCCTGACTAAGGTCTGAACAGCCTGCTGCTTGAGATAGAACATATCAGTGTCAGTTGCCGTGATCCCATTAACCTTGAAGCCCACAGACCAACAACTGGACCACTTCTGCTCAAGGTTAGCCAAAGGTAAGCTAAAAGGTAATTCACTGGCTTGTAGCAAGGCTTGAGTTTGTGGCCATGGCGCCGTGATCACCACTTTATCATAGCAAGCCACTTGCCATTGTTCGGCTATTTTTATCTGCCAACCTTGACTGGCTATATAACGTAACGCTGTGACCAAGCTGTTGTTACTTAGGTTTATCCCGTCTAACCAGTAAGCACATGCCTGATTCATTTTTTGATTAAACACAAAATAGTCTCGATCACTTTCAAAGTGTTGTACATCAACACTGCCATCTGCTGAACCAAGAGCACGGCCGATTTTTGATGGCCAGCCACTGACAATTTTTTGTTGTTGTAAGTCACGCATAAAGTGTTTGAAATACTCAGACTTGGCCGGTATCAGGGTGGCCCCTAAGTCACATTGCCCCCAGTCAGTGCGTTTGGTGCTGACTCGGCCACCACTGCCTCTGGACTTTTCAAACACACTGACCTCAGTGCCAAGGTTATCGAGCCTATGAGCCAGATAACTACCAGAAATGCCCGCACCTACTATTGCTATTTTCATTCAACTATCAATACCCTGTTAAAACTAAACCCTGTGATGGGTGTATATAAATATCATTTGTGATTGCTGTTAGCAAAGCCTGAACTGTGAATTAGTCTGCGGCAAATACAATCAGGTGCTGCAGATCTAAACGAATACCAATTAGCTCTCCCACTTGGTGATGATGATGACTCAGGGCTAAACACAAGACCCTATCCTGCTGGGCATTTTGTAGCATTAAATCATACAAAATATGTGATCCCCGAAATGCCCAGTCTATCACCTGTGCACGAGTATGGCTGTCGTCATCATGGACAATGTCATCTGGACGCACTAAAAATGTGAGGGGTTGATCTGGTGCGAACTGGTGCCCTTTATCCATGGCAAAGGTACCCAATTGGCTAGCCAACAATCCGTCTTCATTGACTGTCGCTGCCATAAACACCCCATCACCAATAAAATCTGCCACAAATCTCGCCGCTGGCTGATGATACAAGGTGTAAGCAGTGGCCCACTGCAAAAGTTGTCCGTGCTGCATCACTCCTATTACATCAGCCATAGCAAAAGCTTCATGCTGATCATGGGTGACCATCAAAGCAGTGGTATTTTCATGTTTTAAAATGACCCTTAGCTCCTTGGCAAGCTCTTCTCTTAGTTCACGATCTAAGCTAGAGAAGGGCTCATCCAACAACAATAGGTCAGGCTTGGAGGCAATGGCTCTGGCCAAGGCAATTCGTTGCTGCTGTCCTCCAGATAACCCGTGGGGGTAAGCGTTTTGTAACCCAGGCAATCCTACCAACTCAAGCAACTCGGACACTCGCCTGTGTTGCTGCGCTTTGCTACTTTGATGTAAGCCAAACGCGATATTCTGGGCCACAGTGAAATGTGGAAACAAGGCATAATCTTGAAACACCACTGCCACCTTGCGTTCCGTGGTCGACAGATTAATGTTCTCATCCGCCACCTTATGATCCCGCAAAAAAATACTGCCAGCAGCGGCCTGTTCGAAACCAGCTATGGCCCGTAACACCGAAGTTTTACCACAACCAGAGGGCCCTAATAAACAACCAATCTGGCCCTTAGCAAGGGCCAGAGAGACGCCCTGCACCGCCACCTTATTTTGATAGGTAACAGACAGATCATTCAGCATTAACATAAGATTATTTTTCCATTTTAGCGAGTTCTACTGGCTTTGACTCAGTCATTTTTGTTAATAATATAACAGGAATAATGCCGACCAAAACGATGGCCAAAGCAGGCAATGCCGCATCAATTAATCGCTCATCAGAAGCCAGTTCAAAGGTCCTCACAGCCAAGGTATTAAAATTAAATGGGCGCAATACTAAGGTTGCTGGCAGCTCTTTTAATACATCAACAAACACCAGCAACAAGGCACTTAACACACTGGTTTTTAAAAGTGGAATATGCACATTTTTTAGAATACTCATAGGCGAATGTCCCAAAGACAATGCAGCCTCATCCATACTGGGCTTGATCCTCGCCATGCCTGTATCAATGTTATGTAACGCCACCGCCAGGAAGCGCGTACAGTAGACCAGGATCAGGGCGAACAAGGTGCCCGAAAAGATCAAACCCACGCTGCTTGCAAACCAATACTCAGTAAACTCATTAACCCGAAAATCAAGCCAACTCAGGGTGATCAAGGCGCCAATCGCCACCACAGTGCCAGGAATGGCGTACCCCAAACTCACCATATTCACCAACCCATGGATCATTTTAAATTGATTGAGCCGTTTAGCATAACTAAACAACAATGCCAAAGTGACAGCACTGATAGATGCCACCGCAGCCAGCGCAAAACTATTCCAGATAAGCGTAAAGAATGCACCGTTAAATTGTCGATGAAAACTATCCACTGCCCAGCTTACTAGTTGCAATGCAGGAATAATAAAACCCAATAACACCGGCAAAAAACACAGACTAGCCATGGACCAAGCTTGCCAACCTGTAAGCTTAACTCGGGTCATAGGGGCGGATTTTTGGCCTTGGAAATAATAGCGCACCTTGCGCCGTGAAAAATGCTCTAGAAACAACAGCAAGACCACAAAGCTGGTTAACATGGCGGCCAACTGCGCGGCGGCTATGCCATTACCCAAACCAAACCAAGTTCTAAATATGCCAGTGGTAAAAGTGCTGATCCCAAAATATTGGACAGTGCCATAATCGGCAAAAGCTTCCATCATAGCCAGTGCGGTGCCCATCAAAATGGCAGGCCTAGCTAAGGGCAACACCACCTTAAATAAGAAACGTTGTGATGAAGCCCCTAAACTTTTTGACACTTCTTCAAGGCTAGAGGGCATTTCGCTAAAAGCGGTTCTGGCCAGCATATACACATAAGGATAGAGCACTAAAGACAGCATCAAGATGGCACCGGGCAACGAGCGGATCCCAGGGAAGTAATAATCTTGATATTGCCAAGCAAACTGCTGCCGTAAAAAACTTTGAATAGGCCCGGCAAAATCTAATAAGCCAGTATAGGTGTAGGCAATAATATAAGCCGGCATAGCCATGGGTAACAAGATCAAGACTTGTAGTGGCTTTCGCCCCACAAACTCATATCTGGCCATGCACCATGCTAGTGGTGTACCTATCAAGATAACGCACAAGCCAACACCAAAGGCCAAGGCCAAGGAATTGAAGATATAATCAGACAAAACGGTGTCGTATAGATGCTGCCAGATGGCAGTTTGTGGTAACACTAGGCTGGCAAAGACTAAGATCACCGGCGCTGCCAACAATAAGCAACATAGGGCAATGCCTATAAACCATGGGCTCAACCATCGGCTAGCCTTGCCATCAGGGCTCTGACCGAGCCTTTGGCTAAACCAACTGTTAGTTTTCATACCACTGGCCCATTAAGCTGGATGGGCCTTATAAATAGCCCTATTTCCACCCAGCCCTGTCCATTATTCTAACAGCAGTAGCATTTAATTCACCTAGCTTGCTGAGCTGGACTTGTTCTGCTTTAAATGGACCAAAAGATTGCAAGATATCGCTGCTTTTAACTTGGCTTAAGACTGGATATTCATGGTTGGTTTTGGCGTACCACTGCTGGGCTTCGATGGTTAACAAGAATTCCAGCAATTTGACTGCCGCCTCTTTATTAGGCGCATGTTGAGTTACCGCTACGCCAGAGATATTAACATGAGTGCCGCGGTCAGCTTGATTGGGCCAAAGCACCTTAACTTGTTGAGCTTGCTGCACAGTGGCACTATCTTTGGATGTCAACATGCCAGCCAGATAGTAAGTATTGGCGATGGCGATATCACACTGCCCTGCCGCGACGGCCTTGATTTGATCTCTGTCGCCCCCTTGGGGGGAACGGGCAAAGTTTTTGACTAATGCCGTGGCCCAGTCTTGGGTCACCGCCTCACCTAATTGTATGACTAATGAAGCAAGCATAGATTGATTGTAAATATTACTGGAACTGCGCACACAGATGCGACCTTTAAACTGAGGATCAGTCAGACTTTCCAAACCAGCAATGCTTGCCATATCTACTCTATTTGGCGCCACCATTAATGGACGGGCACGTAATGACAAACCAAACCAATGATTCTCAGGATCACGGAGATCAGCGGGCACTTGATTAATAGTGTCGGTGCTGAGAATACTTTGAGTCAAGCCCTGTTGCTTGGCGCGATATAATCGCCCCACATCTGTGGTTAACAATAAGTCGGCAGGGCTGTATCGACCTTCTGCTTTTAAGCGGGTGATCAAGTTATCGGCTTTACCTGTGACTAAATTCACCGCAATCCCCGTTTGCTGGGTAAATTTATCGAGCAAAGGTTTGATCAAGGCTTCTTTGCGGGCTGAGTATAAATTGACCTGTTCGGCCATGGCCACAGGAGACAATAGACAAGCGACTAAAAAACTCATGTTAATAATATTATTCAACTAACCACCCCGAGATGCGTTTATGTACTAATCGAACACTTAGCTTAATCTTATTGAGAATTATTCTCAATAAGATATTCATTTTCTTCAAACATCAAATAATGACTCTGATGCATGCCTAACTGTTTGTAAGTTTGTTGGGCAATCTGATTATCGTGTTCTACATAAAGACGAAATCCACATACATTGCCTTGCTCGGCGGCTAAAGATTTCACTTTTTTATATAAGCTGGCATACAGGCCTTTTCTTCTATGCTTGTTCACTACATAGACACTTTGTATCCACCAAAACGTTGCGTTTCGCCAATCACTCCACTCAGTAGTGACCATTAAACTGGCCAGCACTTGCTTATCTTGTTCTGCCACCAAATAAAAACCTTTATTGGGGTCATTGATCAATGCTGCCACCCCCGCAGATAGGGTGTTTTCATCTAGCCTCAATTGCTCAGTTTCCCAAGCCATGAGTTGATTAAATTGTTGTAAAGACGCCAGATCATCAATATTGGCGACCCGGACATTTAAATTTTGTTTGGAATGCATAATTAAACTCAAATATTAAACTCAAATATTAAACAGCACGTCGACTTTGGTGCCGTTTTCACTATATTCAAGCGAGTCAGCAAGTTCTTTTACTAACGCAATGCCCCGACCATAACTGTTTTCACTATGACTATTGTGCTCGATTTGGGTTGGGTCAAAGCCTTTACCAGAATCCTTTAACTGTATGTGTAACTGCTTATTCTGTGGATTATAATCTGTGGTGATGGTGATACTGCCCTCGGTTAATGCCTGTAGCCTTTCTTCGCGTAAGGTAAAATATTCGAAAAAACCATCTTCAGTATGTTTAACCTCGGAGTCTAAGACTAAGATCCCATGATCGAGTGAATTGTTGTACAGTTCACTCAAGACGGTAAAAATCTCTGAATGCAAGCCATACAAATTTAATTGATTGGTCAGCACATCCACCACTTTGACTATAGGGTTTTCGGTTTTTAAGGATACAACATTCAGTTTATTAATAATGGTGGTGGGCACATTAGAAGCGTGGATCAGCCGCTCTATTGAGGTTAACGGCTGGCAAATGTAGATCACTAAGGTAATGTCATCCAGACGCTCGGCACCTTGCGTATAGTCTGAAACTTTGAGCAGCATAGTGTCTAAATCAATCTCAGGTTGCTGGATCAGCCATTGCTCTATGCCATCTTCTCCAAGCATCTCACCTTGGGGGTTTTCGATCTCTAGTATGCCATCGCTAAAGCCAATTAATCGATCGCCGTACCGGGCTTCATAACGATCTACTTCTGCTTCAAAATCTTGATCGTCCAAGATACCTAAGGACATATGTTTAGAAAAAAAACGTTTAACGATTGGCCCTTCCTTACTCTGCAATATAAGCTCGGGCATGCCACCATTCCACACATCAATCTGGGTGCCATTTTGTTTGATTTCCACTAACGCTGCGGCAAAAAACATGTCGTCAGGCAAGAACAACAATAGGGTTTTATTTAAGGTTCTTGCCATTTCCACCAAAGATAAACCTTTACCGCACATAGTCTGAAAGGCTTGAGCAACAGGCAAGGCACCTATGGCAGAAGCCAAACCATGACCAGTGAAATCCCCGATTAAAAAATACATACCTCCGCCCGGGTTCTTACACATTAAAAACAAGTCCCCATTAAAATCTGTGGCAGGTGTTAATTGATAATCAATAAAAGGCCGCAAGCTGTCATCAATAGACAGCGCATTAGAGAAAATATGTTCGACAATTTTGTGTTCCCGTTCCACTAAATTGCGATGATAAGACAACAATTTATTTTGGGTATAGGTTTCTTTGCTCAACAAACGGCTACGGCCATGCGCTCTAATTTTTGCCGCCAAAATTACTTTGTTAAAGGGTTTAGCAACAAAATCATCGCCACCCACTGATAAACAGCGCACTAAAGCGTCTTTATCGTCCAGCGCCGTAATAAAGATGATAGGTAGGTAGATACCCCCGGCTCGCTTTTTGAGTCGAGTCGCGACTTCGTAACCATCCATGTCGGGCATGATGACATCGAGCAATACCAAGTCAGGATCGAGACGTTCTTGCATTTCCAAGGCCATCAAGCCGTCTTCGGCTTCGTAGGTATCTGTATAGCCTTCTTGCTCTAACATATGTGTCAGCAAAAATCGGTTTAATGGATCGTCATCAACAATCAGAATGCGGATAGGTAACATAGGTCAGCCTACGAAATGTTAAACTTCTTGTCAAAGCGCGCGATCTTCAGAATTTTCATGACTTGAGGGCGACAATTAACAATTTTAAAGGAAGTGACTTTACCGGTCATGGTCTTCTGCATATTCAGTAACATGCCCAAGGCCGAACTGTCCATATAATCGGTCTGTTGTAAGTCGACCACTATGCTAGTCACGTCATCTATGTCGGTAGCATAAGCCAATCGAAAATCTTGCACTTGACTAAAGTCGAATTTATCTTTCACAAAAACGGTTAATTGCTGGCCATTAGTTGATAACTTTCTTTCTAAACTCATTACTACTCCAAAAATATTCCTAAAAAACGTGCTCTATTAGATAATAGATTTTACCTTTTGCCTACAAAGAATGCTAATTTTTTAATATAATTAACCATACGTCGTCAATTGTCAGGATGAACCCAACCAATGAACGAAAATAATTTGGTCTACAGCACGCAAACGGGCCGTATTCAAACACCCGCCAAAACAG
This sequence comes from Paraglaciecola sp., assembly GCA_034111785.1. GTDB lineage: Bacteria > Pseudomonadota > Gammaproteobacteria > Enterobacterales > Alteromonadaceae > Paraglaciecola. The sequence goes on along the minus strand of JAWUWP010000038.1, from coordinate 14,614 downwards.
CAGCAAAGCCCAGCACTGACGGTATAGTGCGAATACGAAGGGAAACCAAAGGACGCAAAGGCAAAGGAGTCACGACCATAATAGGCTTAGCGTTAACTGAGCCTGAGATGAAAGCTCTGTGTTCCAAACTCAAAAAGATGTGCGGCACTGGAGGGGCACTAAAAGATAATGTAATTGAAATACAAGGTGATAATCGAGATAAAATCAAAGCAAGCCTCGAACAATTAGGCCATAATGTTAAATTTGCGGGTGGCTAAACCACCGACTCGTCATCAGGAGTTAAATAACATGCAGCATATCGCCTTGTCAGAAGTCAGTCTTATCTTAGTAGAGCCTTCGGACACCCAACGTAAAATCATTTTGAAACAACTAGAAGCGGCGGATATTTTGCACGTTGAGGCGGTCTGTAACGTTGAACAGGCTATTAAGACTGTCACTTTGCATGGCGCCGATTTAGTGGTCAGTGCTATGTATTTAGAAGACGGAACAGGTCTGGATATCCTCAAACAAATTAAAAATAATGAAGCATTAGCGGCGACCCCCTTTATGTTGGTGTCTAGCGAAAATAGAGTCGAAAAGTTAGAGGAATTTAAACAAGCAGGCGTGGCCGCGATTTTACCTAAACCTTTTACCCCAGACAATTTATTTAGAGCCTTAAGAGCCTCCCTCGATTTTATTAATGCCGATGAACTGGATCTGGAATTATTTGATGTCAATGAAGTCAGAGTGCTGCTGGTAGACGATAGCAAACTAGCCCGTAATCATATTGCCCGAGTATTAAATAGCTTAGGTTTGCAAAAGATATTAGAAGCAGAAAATGGTGCCGAAGCCTTGACCTTGCTAAAAGACAACACCTTCGACTTAGTGGTCACAGATTACAATATGCCAGAAATGGACGGTCGCGAACTGTCCGAGTTTATCCGTTTTAATCCCGAGACCGCACACATCCCTATTATCATGGTCACCAGTGAGTCCAGTTCCAGCTTACATATGGCAAACATTCACCAAACTGGCGTTAATGCCTTGTGTGATAAACCCTTTGAAGTGAATGAAGTGCGCTCAATGCTGGCCTCTTTATTAGGCCAATAATGCCCTGTAGGCTAAGCCAACCACAAGCTTGTTAACACCCTACCAAAGCGGGGTGCCAGGATGAGCGGCGGGGCTTAAAGTGACCCTTAATAAATTAGTTATTGCCTCCATGATAGGAGGCAATTGAATAGCAAAGAGTGCACAGTATGTCATCATCTGAACTAGAAGAATTACGCGTTAACATCACTGAACTTGACAGCCAATTACTGACTCTTCTGGCAAAACGACAGCAATATACTAACCAAGTCGCTGAAACGAAGATCAAGAATCAGATCCCCGTACGAGACCAAAAAAGAGAAGAACAATTACTGATCAGGCTGATCAAACAAGGTAAAACCCATGCTCTAGATGCCCACTACGTCACCCAATTATTTCACGTGATCATTGAAGACTCGGTTCTCAATCAACAAGCCTTGTTAGCCGCCAGAGCCAATCCGGACAACGTTTTACCGTTAAATCGTGTGGCGTTTTTAGGTGACAAAGGATCTTATAGTTACCTTGCCACACAAAAATATTTTTCCAGACGCCCCGGTGAATTATTAGAGATAGGCTGTCAAAGTTTTGCCGATATCATTAAAAAAGTTGAAATCGACGAAGCAGATTATGGCGTGTTACCCATAGAGAACACCTCGTCTGGCAGTATCAATGAGGTTTACGACCAATTACAACACACCCAACTATCGATCATCGGCGAGCTTACTCACCCTATAAAACATGCGTTGTTGGTAGCGGTAGACTCTGATATCAGTCAAATAAAGACCTTGTATGCTCATCCCCAAGTGTTTGCTCAATGTAGTCATTTCCTTGCAGAATTAGGCAATGTTGAAGTTAAACCTTGCGACAGCACCTCTGCCGCAATGCTTAAAGTAGCGGAGATGGGCTGCGCCTCGGTCGCCGCCATGGGCAGCGAAACTGGGGGCAATTTATATGCTTTGCATGCAATAAAATCAAACCTTGCCAATCAAAAAGAAAATCATAGCCGCTTTTTTGTGGTGGCAAGAAACCAGGTTAACGTGCCGTTGCAAGTCCCAGCCAAGACCACATTAGTGATGTCTACCGTACAAAAATCAGGGGCCTTAGTCGACGCACTAATGGTGTTACGAGACAATAACATCAATATGACTAAGCTGGAGTCGCGGCCTATTACCGGCAATCCATGGGAAGAAATGTTTTATCTAGACGTGGAAGGCAATGTGAAAGATGGGCCCATGCAAAATGCCCTTGAAGAATTACGGGCCATCACTCGTTACTTTAAAGTTTTAGGCTGTTACCCCAGCGAAGAAATCAACCCAACCAAAGTGGCTGCCGTCAGCGCCCTAGCCGATTAACTGTTAGTCAGCTAATGCCGTTGCCCGTTAGGGCTGGGTTCACGGCCTTGAAGATAAAGTGAGTGTCCTGAGCAACGAGCCCTCAGCCTCTGATAATCGAGGCGCTAATGAAGTAACCTATTCAGGATACCTATTCAGGAGGCCTATTCAGGATACCCATTCAAGGTGCCTATTCAAGATACCCATTCAAGCTGCCTATTCAGGATACCTATTCAAGGTGCCTATTCAGGACGCCTATTCAGGATACCTATTCAGGATACCTATACCTTAAACCTTCCCATTAACTCATGAGTTTGCGCTGCAATCTGTGACAAGTTCTCGGCGGCCTCACTGGTCTGCTTTGAACCTTGCTCTACATCTGAGGCTAAATTGCTGATATGAATGACACTTTGTACCACAGACTGAGAGGTTTGTTCCTGCTCTGTTGTAGCCGCAGATACAGTTTCAGTTAATTGTAATACTTGTTTAAGGTTTTCAGACAACTCATCTAAGGCCACTGTCACCAAGTCAACCAGATGGATACCCCCTCCTGCCGCCGCAGTGGCTCGCTCCATAGCGTTGACTGAGTGGGTGGCGGATTGATTCATGGAGTCCACTAGCTTTGAAATCTCAACGGTACTTTGTTGGGAGCGTGTCGCCAATGCTCTTACTTCATCTGCCACCACAGAGAATCCGCGGCCGGCCTCTCCTGCCCTAGCCGCCTCAATGGCAGCGTTTAACGCCAACAAATTGGTTTGGTCAGCGATACTGGTGATCACTGTTAACACGGCAGTGATTTGATTGACCTCTGCCTTTAAACCAGTGATCACTCTGGTTGAGTCGTCGATCAACTCAACTAGCAACTTGATATTGCCTGCAGCTAACCCTGCCCGTTGCATATTTTCATTCAAACTATCTTGAGCTTCTATGCTTTGATTACTGGTATCAATAGTGGACTTACTCACCTCAGTCACTGCTTGAGACAGCTGTATCATAGCAGTAGACACGCTGGCCGTTTGGTCTCGCTGCTCACCGGTTTTCATTTCGCTGTCTTGGGTAATAACCTTAAGCTGACCGGCAGCAGTGGATAAACTATCTGCTCCTAACTTTGTTTGCTTAATGATCTCTCGTATCTGACCAATAAATAAATTAAAAGCGACAGAGACCCGATCAATCTCAGGGATACCCGAAGATTTAATTTGAATGGTTAAATCCGCTTCTCCTGCGGATAACTCTTCACAAGTTGACCCTAGTTGATTTAAAGGCAGCACCAAGCGAGCGGATACAAACCACACAATACTAGCAGACAGCAGCAATAAAACCGAGCCGCCAAGCACTGTGGAAGTGATCAGATTTTGTTTGATTTGCTCAGCAGAACGAAGGGCTTCTTCTACATCAATTTCAGCCAGTAGCGCAAAATTGTAGGTACCTATTGAAAAAGGCGCATAGGCAGAAAATACAGCTACATCTCGATAATCCTTAATCTGCATAAACCCAGTCCCGCCGTTTAATGCTTTGCGAGACGCTTCGGATGACACCGGTTGTAAACCAATAGAGGTATCTTTGGCCTCGATATCATTGGCGGCACCCGGGTACTTAGTACTTATGATTTTAAGATAACTAGCCGGGTCTTCCACAAAGAAACGACTTTCGTTCATGATGAGATTTCTACTATTGACTAGGTAGGTTTCGCCGGACTCACCAAAGCCCTTGTCAGCCCACAGACCATCATGGGTTAATAATCCATTGATCCTATCCATGGGCATTTGGAAAATAAGCACGCCTATGACCTTGCTCTGGGCAAAAATCGCGGTGGCAGCAAAGCCCGCTAACGCATCGTATGAAGGGCGGTATTTATCGAATTCACTAAAAAACACTTCGCCTTCTCGGGTCGACTTGCTGGCCGCTAAAAAGACTTCACTAATACCAGTATTGCTATATGGGCCTGAGCTAATACTAGTAGCAAAGTCTAATTCTTTGAACACACTGTAGACAATATTGCCAGTATCTACATCGGCGATAAAAATATCGTAATAACCAAATTCTTGTAAGAACTTACGCATACTGGGGTGATAGAGCTCGTGAGCTCGAGCATAAGCCGTATCATTCGGCAACTTGGACAGGCCATCTTTTTCACCTAAGGCAAAGGAAGAATCGGCAATAAAATCGAACTGTAAGGCCAAGGCATTGTCACTCAATCTGTTGAGTACATCCGCCGCGTTAGATAATTTCTGAGGGTTAGCGGTATTGTAACTAGCAGTAAAATCTTGGCTGTAATAACGGGCCAACTTGGCCCGTTCTTGCTCATTAATGACGCCACGGTTTGCCACATAATTATTATAGGCAGGTACAAAAGCTGTCGCAGCATCCACCAAGCTAAGGCTAAAGGCTTGAGTGCGAATTTGTGAGGTGATAAAATCAAAATACTCAAATACGGCTTGTCCCGTCTGTACATTTTGGGTGATCAATCGCTCTTTTACGGCCTCGGTTAATGCGCTATTGGACTCATTAACCGCGATACGGGTGGAGACCACCCCCATCAGTACTATGGTTAACAAAACTAGCGACAATATAGTAATCAACAGACGAAATTTTAATGACATCAAACAGGTTCCTCAGGGTAATTTATATTAATAACTTAGGCTTAGCCTAACGAACGATCATCATCCGCTTTTAGCAGCAGTTTTTTACTGCTGATCAAACATTGTTGTGAATAGTCACCAAACCAACTACCAATCTGGTGGAACTGATCGATAAAGCCTGGCTTATCGTTGTGCTCCACCAATTTTAAGGCCTGACTAAATTTCACGGAAAATTCGGTCAATAGCGGCAAACTATCTGGATTATCAAATATGATATCGGCATAAAGTGCAGGATCTTGTGCAAATAATCTACCCACCATGGCTAATTCTAAACGATAAATTGGGGAACTTAAAGACACCAACCTCTGTAAGTCAGGGTTTTCACTGGCTAGATGCGATCCAAAAACAAAACTACAAAAGTGTCGCATCACCTGAATAAACACCATTGCATCATCGTGCTCTTTGGCATCAGTAAACTGTAATACCCCACCCCAAATACGTATTTGCTGCAACAGCCACTGGTAATTCTGTGTATAGCGTCCGTGGCAGACCACCACCACTTGTTTAACTAAGCTTGACACATCAGGACCAAACATCGGGTGTAAACCCACTACAGGGCCACCATGTGCCTTTAACATAGCTTTTAGGGGCTTATCTTTGGTGCTGGTGATATCCACTAATACACAATCTTCCGGTAAGTCTGTGAGTTGAGCAATCACCCCTTCGGTTAATTTTATGGGCACCGCGATCAATACCAAACCGACATCTTGTAAAATAGTCTTTGAATTAGGCCAGTCTTGCGGCTCCAGTAAAACCACTACATAGCCACTGCGTCTAAACATATCGACAAATATTCGACCTAAAGCGCCTGCCCCACCCACTACCACTATTTTTCTGATCTGGGGATTAGTACATAGATAGTTTACATTTTGAGTATGATAGGATTCACGCATGATACGCCTTAGCAGATCTTCCACTAGATCGGCCGAAACGCTTTTTTGTTCTGCTTCTACGCGCCTTTTGGCGATTAGCTGCGCTTCACGTTCGGGCATATAAACAGGCAAACCTACTTGGCTTTTATAACGCCCGACTTTTGCGGTAATAGCCGCCCGTTGCGCCAACAAATCAACCAACTGGCTATCAATATTATCTATTTGTTGTCTGTATTGGTTCAGATCATCGACTGATTCGGGCATAGCTTTTCCTGTTAATCTAACGCATTAAGTTTGTTTAAACGCAAAGGTAAAACAGTGATCAACTTATCCCGCATATGATTGACCAAGTCTTCTGTGGTTTGCCAATCAATACAGCCATCGGTAATAGACACACCATAGGCTAACTCGGCAGGGCTCTTACCTGTGCTACTTTGATTACCATGATTGATGTGACTTTCTAACATCAGGCCCAATACAGAATCGTTGCCTTCGAGTATTTGATTCACCACATTTTGCGCCACCAATGGCTGCCTACGGAAATCCTTACTGGAGTTCGCATGGCTACAATCCACTACCAAGCCCGCAGTCAGTTTGGCTTTTGCCAATTCAGTTTCACAATCGGCCACACAGACTGAATCATAGTTAGGTTGTTTGCCACCTCGCAAAATAATGTGCCCATCGGGGTTACCTTGGGTCTTGATCACACTCACCTGACCATTGCCATTAATGCCCATAAAATTATGCCCTGACGCGGCAGATTGTAGTGCATTAATCGCAATGCCTAAGCTTCCATCTGTACCGTTTTTAAAACCCACAGGCATCGATAAGCCACTGGCCATCTCTCTATGAGTTTGGGACTCAGAAGTACGGGCGCCAATAGCCGACCAGCTAAACAACTCAGCCAAATATTGCGGGCTTATAGGATCTAAAGCTTCTGTGGCGACTGGCAGCTCTAATTCTGCTAGCCAAATAAGAAGTTCTCGGGCTCTTCTTAAACCTGTCTCAATATCAAAAGTATCATTGATATGTGGATCATTAATTAAGCCTTTCCAGCCGACAGTGGTGCGGGGTTTCTCAAAATATACACGCATCACTATATACAGAGTATCTTTACAACTTTCATGCAACTCTTTGAGTTTTAATGCATATTCTTTGGCCGCATCGATATCATGAATAGAGCAAGGGCCACATATCAGTAAAAACCGATGATCTTTACGATGTAAAATATCGCTGATGGTGGTTCTCGCTGACTGAACAAATTGTAATGCGCTGTCACTAACAGGCAACTCAGACTTTAATTCTTTGGGTGTCACTAATATGGTTTCTGATGAAATATTAATGTTATTGATGCTATCCCGTAACATGTGTGAACTCTTCTAGGTAAATAAAATTGGGCGTTGAGTAATAGTTTGATATGACTCTATACGCGTATCATTTCTCCATAACAAACTACTGTAAACTTATCATTACAAGTGTCAGTTTACTCATTATCGAAACAGGGTTGCTTTTTAACAGGAATTAAATCCCGCGGCAAGTGTTAATTGACCCATTCTATTCGATCCATCTTAGCATACTTTAAGGTAGGTATTTTACCCATATAAGGGCGGTATCGTGAGTCCATATTATATATTATTTAGATTTGTAAGCTCATAGGTGTGCATGTTAAGTGCCCCTGCTTAATAAACAGTCAACCCCTCGAGGAACAACTAAAAAACCTCGGTTAATCTATCCCCAAGGTTTATTGTATACAAAGTGGAACTCTAACTGCCAAAGTAAGTGTAACTAGACTGAATGCCCAGTGGAATGCCTAAGCCCCAGTAAGCCAGCAAAAATAACGTCCACAACACTAAAATAGTAATAGAGTAGGGCAACATTAATGCGAGCAGTGTGCCTATGCCTGTGGACTTAACATAGCGCTGACAATAGACCACCACCAAAGGAAAATAAGGCATTAATGGGGTAATAATATTAGATGAGGAATCACCTAGTCGATACGCAGCTTGGGTCAGATCTGGCGATATATTAAGTTGCATTAACATTGGCACAAAAATAGGGCCTAACAGTGCCCATTTAGCCGATGATGAGCCGACAAATAAATTAACAAAAGCGGTTAAAAAGATAATGCCGACAATAGTCACCATACTCGGCAGCGCTAATGACTTTAATACCGCAGCGCCTTCTATGGCTAACAAGGCGCCGAGGTTGGATTTACCAAATGCATCAATAAATAAGGCACAAAAGAAAGCCATGACAATATAATAACTCATGCCTTGCATTGCTTTGGTCATGGCATTGATCATATCTTTACTGGAGGTAAAGGTGCCAGACATAAAGCCATAAACGACGCCTGGTACTAAGAAAAGTAGAAAAATCACCGGCACAATAGACTGCATAATAGGTGCAGCAAAAGAAGTCAGTTCGCCGCTAGGTGCTCTAAAAGGCGAAGAGTCAGGATACAAAATAGCCACCAAGCCTATGACCCCAGACAACATCACCAATGAGGCCACTTTTAGCGCGCGGCTTTGTTTGAAATTGAGTTGATCAAAGGTAGGAATGTCATTAGGATCGCCATCTACCGCTACATTCTTAAGGCGAGGTTCAATCACTTTATCTGTTATGTACCAACCTATACTGACCACCAACAAGGTAGAGGCGGAGTTAAAAAACCAATTATTCAGTGGATTAATTTGTATATCAGGATCGATTATCTGGGCGGCGCTTTGAGTAAAACTTTGAAGTAAGGGATCGATAGCAGAAGGTATGAAATTTGCACAGAAACCACCACTCACACCCGCAAAAGCAGCCGCTATACCCGCTAAAGGGTGCCGACCCATAGCATAGAAGATCACACCTGCTAAGGGGATCACCAACACATAACCGGCATCTGTGGCGGTGTGACTGACAATAGCCACCAATACCACCATAGGGGTAAGTAGTTGCTTGGGTGTTGAGTCGAGCATACGTTTTAAGCCGGCACTAATAAATCCAGAGTGCTCTGCCACGCCCACTCCCAACATCGCCACTAACACAACGCCCAAGGGCGCAAAAGTGGTGAATATAGTGACCATTCTAGATAGAAAGTCTGCTAAAGAGTCACCGGTTAATAAGTTGTTGACCACCACCGCTTCTGCGGTCCTTGGATCGATGGCTGTAAAGGTGAAATTAGAGAAGATAGCCGATAAAATCCACACCACCACCAAACAAAAAAGAAATATAATTGCTGGATCTGGTAATTTATTACCCACTCGTTCCACTTTATCTAAGGCTCGCATCACCCAGCTATTTTCACTTGACATCGATCCACTCCATATTGTGTCTGTATAGGATATTTAGCTAAAACGCCGGAACATTGTGGCATAGCTGTAAGGATTAAAACACAGTGTCTGATAAATTACTTTATGCCATCCTATCGACCACAGCCGCAACTAAGACGTGAGGGTACGGACAAGTTTTATGGGTACGCCTGCCACTAAGGTATTGGCCGCCACGTCTTTATTAACCACTGCACCTGCGGCTACCACGGCATTATCACCTATAGTGACACCATCGAGTATTTTTGCCCCCATACCAATCCAGACATTATTACCTATGCTAATGGGTCGCGCCGTTTCAATGCCGTTTCGACGTTTTATGGGATCCAGAGGATGAGTCGCAGTAGAAATTAGCACCCCAGGCGCCAACATTACATCATCACCAAAAGTCACAGGGGCGGCATCTAAGATCACTAAGCCATGATTGGCATAAAAGTTTTTGCCTGTGGAAATATTGTACCCGTAGTCACAATAAAAATCGGGCTCTATCCATGCACCTGCATAAGCGCCAAATAATGTTCTTAACAACAGACGACTGCCTTTTCGGTCATCCACATCAAAACGATTAAATTGCTGGCATATGCGCTTGGCATTTGCTCTATCAGCTTGTAGGGTTTTATCACTGGGGAAATACTCAACACCTAACAGCATCTTTTGTTTTTGTGTGTGTTTAATCATATCTATTGCTCTGGAATGAAACCCTAAAAACGCCATGCCACAAAGCGGCTTATCTTTTGCCCTTGGGCCATTTTCACCACTTGTATATCCGCTGCACCCACAGCGTTTAAGCGCTTAGTAATGGCGCCCATGTTATCTTGTTTGGACACCAAAGAGCTAAACCAGCTGAACTGCTGCCCATGCTCTTGGCTTTGTTTAATCATGGACTTAATAAAAGCTAATTCACCGCCTGTGCACCACAACTCATTAGGTTGTCCCGCAAAATTTCCCGATCTAGGGGCCTGTTTCACAGCCATAGGTGATTGTCGTTTTTGGGCATGTTTCCACAGGTTGTTGGTTTTACGCTGCGCTCCTTGTTGGGCTTCTTGGGCACTGCTAAAAAACGGTGGGTTGCACATACAAAAATCAAAATGTTCATTGGCTTTGACTACCCCATCAAAGATACGGTTTGGGTTAGCCTGTTGCCTGATCTCTATCTGGCCCTTAAGTAGCGGATTGCGTAACAGGATATTTTGTGCTGATTTTACCGACACAGGATCGATATCGCTGCCCACAAACTGCCACCCATAAGCCCGATTACCAATAATGGGGTAAATGCTATTGGCACCCACACCAATGTCTAGGCCGACTATCTGTTTGCCTTTGGGTATCACACCTTCATTATCTCTAGCCAATAAGTCGGCAATATAATGTACATAATCGGCACGACCAGGAATTGGCGGACACAAATACCCCGGCGGTATATCCCATACAGGTATCTGATAATAATACGCCAGTAACGCCCCATTTAGGGCTTTGACCGCTTTAGGCTCAGAAAAATTTATCGTTTGGCCATTATCTGGCTTATGAATAATAAAAGGTTGTAAGTCTGGATAAGCTTGCACTAATTGAGCCATAGGATAGCCTTGTGCATGCACATTTCTGGGGTGTAAAACCTGCGGTTTTGCTGACTGGGCACGATTCATAGGCGGGCTTAGTTTGGGTTTGGGCTTGGGTTATGGCTTGTACTTTTAGCCAACATATTCAAAGCCAAGGCTTCGGCAACCTTAATGCCATCGATACCCGCAGACCAGATCCCTCCCGCATAACCGGCCCCCTCACCGGCAGGATACAATCCTTTGGTATTCACACTTTGCAAGTCTTTGCCTCGTTTAATACTGATAGGTGAAGAGGTGCGTGTTTCGACGCCAGTGAGTAATCCATCAGCCTTAGCGAAGCCCTTAATTTTTTTATCAAAGGCAGGAATGGCTTCACGGATCGCTTGTACTACATAATCAGGTACCACTTTTGCTAAATCCGTTAGCCGTATGCCAGGTGTATAAGATGCGGCCACATCACCTAGATCGGTGCTGGGTTGGCCTTTTAGAAAATCTCCTATCTTCTGGGCAGGGGCATGATAATTTTCACCGCCCACCTTATAGGCCAGCTCTTCCAATCGACGTTGTAATTCGATCCCTGCCAAAGGATGATCTGGATAGTCTTGTTCTGGAGTAATACCCACTACAATTGCACTATTGGCATTACGTTCATGGCGGGAATATTGGCTCATACCATTGGTTACTACTCTACCCGCTTCTGATGCCGCGGCCACGACTGTGCCTCCTGGGCACATACAAAAACTATAAACCGAGCGGCCGTTTTTACAATGATGCACTAACTTATAGTCTGCCGCCCCCAATATAGGGTTACCGGCATTATCACCAAAACGACACTCATCGATCATAGATTGTTCGTGCTCTATTCTAAAACCAATAGAAAAAGGTTTGGCCTCAACGAACACCCCTTGTTTATGTAACATCTCAAAGGTGTCTCTGGCACTGTGGCCTACTGCTAAGATGGCATGTTCACATGCTAGGTATTCGTCGGTGGATAGATGTAAGCCTTTAAGTTGGTTATCTTGAATATCTAACTTGTCCACCCTAGTACTGAATCGGATCTCGCCGCCTAAACGGGTGATCTCAGCGCGCATTTTTTCAACCATGTTGACCAGTTTAAAGGTACCAATATGGGGTTTGCTCACATATAAAATTTCTTCTGGTGCCCCGGCTATAACAAACTCATCCAGGACTTTACGTCCATAATGTTTGCGATCTTTTATCTGGCTATATAACTTACCGTCGGAGAAAGTCCCTGCTCCGCCTTCACCGAATTGCACATTAGACTCGGTATTTAATGGCTTGTTACGCCAAAACCCAAAGGTATCCTTGGTGCGCTCTCGCACAGCTTTGCCCCGTTCTAAGACTATAGGGTTAAAGCCCATTTGCGCCAGGATCAGCGCCGCAAACAAGCCACAAGGGCCTAAACCTATAACCACTGGTCTGGTGGTAAGGTTCTGTGGCGCCTGTGCCACAAAATGATAGCGCATATCTGGCGTTTCACGGACATGGGGATCATTGGCAAATTGTGCTAATAAGCTTTCCTGCTCATGCACCTCAACGTCTAAGATGTAGATCAACAAAATATTGGCTTTATTACGAGCGTCATATGAGCGCTTATGCATCTTAAAAGACAAGAGTTGTTGGGGTTCAATACCCAGTTTTTGGATGATGGCCTGGGTCAAACTATCGTCAGGATGATCTAAGGGTAATTTAACTTCGTTAAGGCGCAACATAATAGCTTTCGATATTCCAAATAATGTAGTTCATAACGAGCTTCGTAACCCGCTAGCACTAATGACCCTAAGAACGCGCATGTTATGTTAGTTGTGGCTCTGAGGGTAGAGAAATTCTAAATAACCCCGCGAATAAAACCAAAAGATGACGACTGTTGGTCTACAGCTATGTCCTATGTGGTATGGAGCAAACCACATAGCTTGCACAGACTCAGTTTTATAACTTGTGTTTTGATATAGCTACTTTATGATCCCCAGCAACCAAACAACAACGCCCACAGACACTAAGTATTATGACCTTTGTAGTAACAGACAGCTGTATAAAGTGTAAATTCACCGATTGTGTGCCGGTATGCCCAGTAGACGCCTTTTACGAGGGCGAAAATTTTCTAGTGATCCATCCAGATATATGTATTGATTGTGGTTTATGTGTCCCTGAATGCCCAGTGCAAGCGATTTACCAAGATACCGAATTGCCTGGATCACAACAGCACTTTGTAGCCCTAAACGCAGAATTAGCCGAAGTATGGCCTAATATTATTGATTTAAAAGCGGCCCCCGAAGATGCGCAGGATTGGCTGCATGTGCCAAACAAATTACCGCTACTGATCAAGTAACCTAGCCATCAGCCAACTTAAAGTGATAGAGCTAAAAAGCAAAAACCCGCAATAAAGCGGGTTTTTTTATAAGTTAACGGTAACGCAAAAATTAAATTAATTAAGCTTTTCTTTGATACGTGCAGAACGGCCAGAGCGTTCACGCAAGTAATAAAGTTTAGCACGACGAACTGCACCACGACGTTTCACTTCAATAGAACTGATTGCCGGGCTGTGTGTTTGGAATATACGCTCAACACCTTCGCCGTTAGAAATCTTACGAACTGTAAAAGCAGAGTGTAGGCCACGGTTACGTTTAGCGATAACTACGCCTTCGTAGGCCTGAAGACGTTCTTTTTCGCCTTCCTTAACGCGTACTTGCACAACCACTGTGTCACCAGCACTAAATGCCGGAACGTCAGTTTTTAGCTGCGCTTCTTCAATTTTCTTGATGATATCTTGATTTACTTTACTCATCATATCCTCTCATCCTAGATTAACTGTCATAATGCTGCACCAAGGTCTTTTAGATATTTATCTAATAAACGTTGCTGCTCCTCAGTCAGAGCTTGGTCGTTTAATAATTCAGGGCGCCGTTGCCAGGTTCTACCTAACGACTGTTGTAAACGCCACTGCCTGATTTTGTCGTGATCACCACTCAACAACACCTTGGGAACTCGCTCACCGTTCAAGTCTTCGGGCCTAGTGTAATGAGGACAATCTAATAAACCGTGACTAAACGAGTCTTGCTCAGCAGATTGTTCGTGTCCTAATACGCCAGGTACAAACCTTGACACCGCATCCATTAAAATCATAGCGGGTAATTCGCCACCACTTAACACGTAATCACCAATCGACCATTCCTCGTCAACCTGTGTTTGTATTACCCGTTCATCGATACCTTCATACCGACCAGCAACTAAAATCAGACTTTCATTTTCAGAAAGCTGTTTGACTCCCGCTTGATCCAGCTTCTTCCCTTGTGGAGAAAGGTAAATCACTTTAGTTTTTCTTCCTGCCGCCTTTTTGGCTGCAAGAATAGCGTCTGTTAATGGCTGAACCATCATCAGCATGCCAGGTCCACCACCATATGGTCGGTCGTCAACAGTGCGATGTTTGTCATGAGTAAAGTCTCTTGGATTAAAACACTCTACTTGCAACAATCCGTTTTTCACGGCTCGCCCTGTTACTCCTTGCTGGGTAAAAGTCTGAAACATTTCTGGAAACAGACTCACCACCCCAAACCAACGTTTTAGACCCTTGCTAGGGTCTTGCATTAAAATGCAGGATCCCAATCCACTGTGACCGTTTTCGCCTGCCGGTCCACTTGCTTAATCACTTGATCTAACAAATAAGGAACCATGCGTTCGTTTTGACCAAAAGCGTCATTCAAATTGGCTTTCACTAACATCACATCGTTAGCTCCCGTTTCGAATAACTCTTTTATCACACCCAAATTATAACCTTGTACAGTTATCACTTGCTTGGAGACTAAATCACGCCAA
>JAWUWP010000037.1:0-86250 GCA_034111785.1 Paraglaciecola sp. | reverse complement strand
ATTGTGATAATTGCCAATATGTGACAGGTGAAGATGGTAAAGAGTGGCGTCCATGCGGAATTTTCCCAGGTAAAGTGGTAAACGCTAAAGGTTGGTGTTCAGCTTGGATGAAAAAAGCAGGCTAAAGCGTTTTGGTAGATTCACGCCGTTAATTCAACCATGATTTATACATCATAAGGCTGCTTAAAATAGTGGCCTTATTCGTATAACATAAATTATTTCTAGCCAAGTATGTGCGGTCAGAATTTGAAGCCTAGCTCAAGTGCGGCCGTTTGGAATATGGTTTTTTGCGAGTACGTTGTGAAGATTGTCACCATCAGCACCTAGTTGCATTGAGTTGACCGCTCCTGCGCATCCATGCGCCCCGGCATTTGTGTTTCCTGCACCTCATCACGCAGAGAGTTTTAGTCGGGGTCTGCCAGACCCATCGGGGGTGCGCGGCGAATGGCAGAAAGCGCCGCCTTGCTGGTTGATGATGCATTGCCCCATGAGCCCATTAGGCAATGGCTATTGCGCTTCCCTTTTCAACTTAGATTTTTGTTTGCCAGTTATCCTCAGATCATGGGAAAAGTACTGGGTATTGTCTATCGCACACTTGCCACACATATCACTAAAAAAGCAGGCTACAACAAACAGAAGGCACAAACGGCTGCGGTCTCACTGATCCAACAATTTGGCTCAGCGCTCAATTTAAACATCCATTTCCATATGCTCTACCTTGAGGGTGTATATGCCGAAGATAACGATGGCAAAACACGTTTTGATGATGAACATCCTTGGTCACCACCCTAGGGGCAACCTGTGGTGGGCCTCATTCATTCCCGATGCATTGGTCACCCGATAAAAGCCCAACAAAAAGTGAACTGAATAGCCTGACTCACCGCCTTCGCCAGCGTGCGGCGGGTTTTCTTGGGCGAGGGCCTATTAGCCAGGGATGATGACAATGAATACTTGGCTTTGGATGGGCTAAAAGACGAACCGGTCTTGCAAATTCAGGGGTATTCCATGACTTATCCCATCGCTACAGGCAAACAGCAAGGACGAAAGGTCTTTACCTTGCAAACCCTTGCACCTATCGCAGAGCAAGGGCTTGCGACAGGCTGTGCCGTTACTTATTTTGAAGGAAGTCCCACTCTGGGGTATCAGAAAAAAGGTTGGCAATAACCTCTTACGGTAAGCTGCGCTACCCACTCAAAACACCCTACCGTGGCGCCACCCCCGGTGACCGGCCCAGTCATGACATCTGTGCGCCCTTGGATTTCATTGCCCGTTTAGCGGCCTTGGTACCCAAACCCCGAGTTAATCTGACAAACTTTCATGGTGTGTTTGTGCGGGGGGCCCCTCCACGGGGTGGCCCTCCACGGGGTGGCCCTCCACCAAACAGTCGGCACCGCGTGACAATAACACCAACCTTACGAAATATGGCTAAACAAGCATTTCATCATTTCCTGTCAACTCAAAGCTTTCTAAATGATTATCTATACTTTGTTGATTGAGCAACTCATGGTCATTGTATGCTTAATTGGTATTCTGCTGATACCATTGCAGGGCGATCAACGAAGTAAAAATAAATGTAAGCAACAATGACAATTTTTTCATCAATATCTGCGATAATAATTTGGAGTATAAGTGGCTAACGCGCAATTAACAGGCAAAGGAGAGTGGGCTAAAATAGCAACGAAGTGACAAAATCCAAAGGTTACTTTCGGTCTTTATTTTTTTAGCCCTGCTGGAGATAACTCTGCTGTGTATAGCTGGAGATTGAGGGATCAAGGGGTAGAATTAATCTGGTCAGTTGTTGCGAAGCCACCGTTTCCTGTTTCAGTTTTAGAAATTTGGGTAATTGCTTCTAAGAACTTTTCATAAATAGCGATGGTGGCTTCTTCATCTGTATTGAGATTGGATGTCAATTCGCAGGCTCTATACATCAACTCACGGGTAAGCAATAGGCTTGGAGACCTGCCTGCCAATGCAATTGCAGCTTCACCATCGTTAAAACCAATTGAATCTCCCGCTCCATCGCCAAGAGATAATCCCTCGCTGGATTGTATAGTTACGTCCGGTTCGGGCGCTCGGCAGTGGCGTTCCCCACTAATTTCAGATGAAAAATATGTTGCCACATAGCTTTCCGGTATTAATACAACATCAATTCCATCTCGCTCGTGCATGTTCTTAGCTTCTTCATCTACGCCTTTCATCGAAGAGCAAGAAGCCAGAGCTAAAGAGAGCATTGTCGTAAACGACAATTTTTTAACTATTGAAATCAATCCTAACCTCCACAGGCTAAACTGAACTCAGTCTCTGCCATATTAATAAATAATTATAAATTTTATAAATTTTATAAATTTTATAACACCATGATAAAGCATACATCACACATAGCAGTAGAGACAATCAAAACTCACTCCGCATAAGGGATATAAATCTTATAGTGTCCTTGCTAATACTAAGGGTTAACTAGAAACATATTGACGTGGTTTAATGGTTACTTGTGAGGAATATAAAACGTGTATAAATTGTACAACAGGGAATTACAGGTCAGCAAATATGTAATTGATGTAAATAAATCGATAAGGGAATTGATATGAATAAATCTATATTGACCATGGCATTCATTGCCACAAGCATTTTGTGGTCACTGAGTTTCAAGTTATGCACTTATTAGTTGAATCGAAGTTCTACCAATTAAAAAAGGAGCCGGTTTTATTCACCGGCCCTTTTTTACTTTGTCTCCTTTTAGGTGCTGCCATCCCAGGTCTTTAGTCAATAAATTATTAATACATAGAGGTTGTATTTATTTTAAAGATTGACGAACTCTTACTCATATAAGTAAGTACCGCTCCCAAAATTCCCAAGTACTTCATCAACTCCATCATTATCTAAATCAACAACCTTTATAGAAAGAGCGCTCTCCGAGCTCAATTTATTAAACCATCCTTGTTGATCATCGTAAAGCCATACACCTGATCGGAAATTACCAATAATCTCTAATTGACCATCATTATTGGTATCAACAAAGTCTAAAGAAATGGCTGTTTGTGGGGTAAGTTTCTCCCATTCAGCGCCCCTATGTATCCATGTGCCCGAAGAAAAGCTACCGACTAGATCAAGTTGACCATCATTGTCAAAATCAACGGTTTTGATAAAGTGTGCTGACTCCGAGCTCATCTTAATCCATTGATTGTTATCATAGATATAAACGCCACTTGGAAAATCGCCAAGTATGACATCAACTCCATCATTGTTTAAATCAACGAATTGTAAAGAATGAGCGGTCTCCGAGCTCAACTTATTAAACCATCCTTGTTGATCATCGTAAAGCCATACACCTGATCGGAAATTACCAATAATTTCTAATTGACCATCATTATTGATATCAATAAAGTCTAAAGAAATGGCTGTTTGTGGGCTAAGTTTCTCCCATTCAGCGCCCCTATGTATCCACGTGCCCGAAGAAAAGCTGCCGACAAGATCAAGTTGACCATCATTATCAAAATCAATGATTTTGATAAATTTTGCTGACTCCGAGGTCAACTTATCCCATTGATTATTATCATAGATATAAACGCCACTTGGAAAATCTCCAAGTATTACATCAACTCCATCATTGTTTAAATCAACAAGCTGTAAGGAATGAGCGGTCTCCGAGGTCAACTTACTAAACCATCCTTGTAGATCATCGTAAAGCCATACACCTGATCGGAAATTACCAATAATCTCTAATTGACCATTACTATCGGTATCAATAAACTCTAAAGAAATGGCGGTTTCTGAGGTAAGTTTCTCCCATTCAGCCCCCCTATTTATCCATGTGCCCGAAGAAAAGCTGCCGACTAGATCAAGTTGACCATCATTGTCAAAATCAACGGTTTTGATGAATTTTGCTGACTCCGATGTCATCTTATTCCATTGTTTAACTGAAGCTGAAGCTGGATAATGTTGTAAGATGGAAGCGATATCTAATTCACTAAGGCCAAGTCTCTGGCCTATTTCGACGGTTTGTATTGGATCGATAGTGGTCAGGCCATTTTTTGAAAACGCATAAGCACCATAATGCATAATCGAGCCGTAATCGTAAGTGCCAATATCATCACCACCGCTGATTTGCTGCTGGAAATTATTTTCTTTGCCGTCCTGGATATTATCGCTATTGATTTGAACGAAACTATCACGATCTTCCCGTGATTGTTCATGCCATAAACCTGCTGCATGACCTATTTCATGAACTGTTGCACCAAATCCACAAGCAGAAACTACGTTCAATAATTGCTTACCACCTATTCTTCCAACATATGAATAACATGCGAGCTCGTTTTCAACAACCGATACATAATCAGGGTAGAGACTTGCATTGCTACTGTTGCGCTCTACAAATCTAATCTCAGTATTGTCTTCCCAATGAGCCATTGCTTGTATAAACATAGTTTTGACATTGTCTGAAACATTGCTTGCAAATTCGTAAGGCATAAGGTTGTTTACCCATCGGTATCTTTCGCCTGTTCTAATTACGGACCTAGTACCAAACGTTGTACTAGATTTTTCATGGGATAACCGCCAATTTTCCGCTTCTTGAGTAGTGGTTAAAATGATGTCACCTTCAAAGATACTCAGACCATTTTTCTTTTCATAAGTGACTTCATTTTTGTAAGAGTTGAAGCCATTTATATAGGTTATCCCCTCTCCACTTGATGGTATTAATGAGTTAATATCTATTATTAATTCTGCTTGGGCAGCTACCGGAAAAAACAAGAAAAAGCATAGTAAGTAATTAATTTTATTAAAGATAAGTATTTCCTTTATTGGATTTCTGGTCACTATTGTACCAAGTTAAAGTGATTGCACTGCCGGGAGTAGATAAATCTACGCAGGTACCAACATTTGAAAAACGCAAACGGCTATCAGTGATAGTTATTGATGCCACTGTATTGGCATTGGGGACAGCTGCAGGGCTAGAGTAACAGGCGGATTGTCCGCTATCAATAACGGCCGCAACGGAAACAGTTATTCCGGTATTATTCCCAGCCTTGAATACAGAGTCCATAACTGAGGAAAACGGGCCTCCTAAACTTATATTTACTACTGATGAGATCTGGTGGTTGTCACGCACCCAGCCGACAGCGGTAATGAGATCACTGCAGTAGCCTTTGCCGTCACAGCCAAGCGCTTTATGCGGAAGTATGATGGCGTTTTTTGCTGCCCAATAGTTCTGGCCAGCGACCGTTCCGGCAACGTGGGAGCCCAAGCCTTTAAAGTCCTCAGGGATAGTATCCATGTCGCTATATAGACTGACACCATTAGCTGTTTTAGCTTCCAAGGTAGATACGCTTAACAAAAGCACAAGGGCAGCAAAACCTGTCACTATATGGGAACTCACTCTAATCATACTTCCCCTCATCAATAATCGTTTGCTGGCATGCGGCGCAGTTCAGTGCCTACTTTTACACCTATAATATTGCCGAGATGACGCATATCCACTGCAGTATCACCTGACTTTGGCGGCTGTAACATTCTACCTAAGGTGTTTTGCACCCGTGATTTTACTTTAGGTGAGCGACCATTTCGAGTGGGTAAGCCTCGGACAACCACTTCCTTACATATTTCCCCCGGAGCGGCACTTCTCATTTTTTCTAGGAGAATTGATAAGCGTTTATCCCCCAGCCCTTGGACTACACCTGTCTTTTTCAGAATGTTTTTGAGGGTTAAAGCCGTTTTGTTCAGCCAATGATTGCTCATATCGAGGATACTCATCCACCAGTAAAGGCAAAAATAATATACGTTATCCCGAATCTATGCAATAGCCTTTATCTTTGCTGCAATCATGAAATCAAACCAAAAATCACAAAAGAAATTACAAAGTTACCCATCTTAATAAATCGCAAAAATACTTTCTTGGGCTACTCGTTATCTTGGGTGATGAGATGGACGCTTCCAAACACGCCGTCAATGCGCCAAAATATTATTTTCAACGAGACTATTTATATAGAGAACGTCCAAGATAAAGCATAAAACATTGACTATCGATTGATAGTTATCTTGTATAGTTATCTTGTATAGTTGTCTTGTATATTTTCATTACAACGCTGCAATATGCGATAAGGTTTCAGGGTGTGATCGTACTCATATCAACAAGATTACCCCTTGACCATTGGCCGTAGTGCGTCCTTGCTAAAGTGCCAGCATACCGGCAATACAAAAGCACAGCTATACACTACCAAATGACAGTTTTTGGGGTGATCTATGTCACTTGTCAAGTGATGCCAGAAGACAGGGGACGGTAAAGTATGAACGTCATAAACCAGAGCAAACCCTTTTTTATCAAATTATCAAAAAACACTACCCGCAGTTTCTGAGCCATATAGGGCAACAAGATCAATATTTGCCCAAGTATGTGCGGTCAGAATTTGAAGCCTACCTCAAGTGCGGCCGTTTGGGATATGGTTTTTTGCGAGTACGTTGTGAAGATTGTCACCATGAACACCTAGTTGTATGCAGTTGACCGCTCCTGCGCATCCATGCGCCCTTGGCATTTGTGTTTCCTGCACCTCATCACGCAGAAGATTTTAGTCGTGGTCTGCCAGACCGAGCTGTGGTGCGCGATGAATGGCAGAAAGCGCCGCGTTAAGCCACGAGACTTGGACATAACCTCGCCGCCCGGACATAAAGTAGAGAGGCGACTGAACCCCAGTACTGCATCTGCAGCTCTACGAGAAAAAATAAAGCACACAGGCAAGAGGTCAAATAGAATAGTCACCGATAATAATTGGTGGCAGCCCTTCTTTTTTTAAGAGTCATGAATAATTTAGTATTTTAATGATAGGAGGGAGTTTTAAAAACAACGTTTTAAGGGAATTGTTTTCTTATAAGATTTTTATATAACAAAGATATGAGTGATTTAATATTATGTTGCTGCAAAAACATTTTGAGTAAAAAGCAATTAACTTTAAATAAATCCATGATTGATAAACCTTTATATTTAGGTCTTTTCCTCTTAAAACAACTCGGATAAGCTGATGTGAAAATGTTTTCAGTATTACAAAATGTTTTCGAAAGATTTTGCTCGATAAGTTTATATTTATCACAAACTATTTGGATGAGTTCATCATTAACGCTTTCAATTATTTTCAGCTTATCAACTGTCACTTTAGCACATAAAAAATCAACTTCTTTTGGTAGGTATTTGAGACTCTTCCTATATCGTTTCAACATTTTAACTACCTCACATTGATTGCGAGAAAGAGAATTATTTTCATTCTCGATAGTTTTAAAGTCACTACTATTGTTGATGAAAAATATAGAAAGAAAATCTTCTATAAGAGGTGTTTCTTTAAAAATATCTTTTTCATATGGCTTTAATATAATGTTATTATTGTCGACTATTTTACCTAATTCAAATAATCTTAATAAATCATTTTCATAAGGGTTGCTTAATAAATATTGTTCTATCTCAAACATGTCAGGATTCATATTTCTTATTTTATACATTTCCACCCATAATGAAGTCAAGTAATCCGCTGCGTTCCTGATATAGACTATGACTTTCACATCGTATTTTTTTAGCTCCACATGCTTGAAAAAGTCTAGGTGGTCTTGCAGAAATATCATCTCTTCTGAGAATAGAATCCTACTGCACTTAGAATCAGCTAATGCTTGAAAGAATGTGGTATATAATTCTGGCTTATGAATAAATTTACCGTTTGTAATTTGCCTAAAAGAATGGTCATCTATTAGCGGATAATTAATATCATGTTGTGAGCGCATAATGTCACGATTTTCAAAAAAGAAGCGTTGAATGGTTGATGTTCCTGTTTTGGGTGTTCCAATGTGGAAATAAACTGTTTTTTGCATTTAGTTATCCTTATTTTTCCAAATAATCCCCTTTATTTCAAACGACATAATAAATAAAGTAACTCAAAAAGAATACTTCTTTTACAGGGCACTCAAAGAGCGACGCACTTTGGTCTATAAATTTAATAAGGGCCAGATTATGCCTTTGTTGCGTAAACGAAGTTAGAACTGACTATATCATCCACTATTCTTAAGTGAACCACTGATGACTGACGGCAATTGGCTCTCAGGCTTCAGTGGGCTTAGAGCGAGAACGGGACATTGGCTAATGCGTGATTTAGTGTAATGTTTAAAGTATAGGTTGTAATACATACAAATTGTCTGCAAGGATTCGTTTAAAACTAGACATTAATTTTATGGAAAATCAGATGAAAAAACTACTTTTTATTGGTTTGCTAGCATTATCCGATCAGGTATGTGGTCAAAGCCTAATTTTGGAACAAAATCTTGTAACTCTTGTAACTCTTGAACAATCAGAGGAATTATCTACCATAGTTCTTAGCTCATGTGAACTATTGACATCAAATGAGATGGATCAAACCGTAAAATCGAAAGTACCAAGCGGGAACCTTTTAAAACTCTCTGTAGCAGGGGTAACCTATAGCGTAGAAAGTTTTGGCTTGTTTGCAAAAAAAGATGGAAAGTGTTTATTAAAAATGAAGAATGCTGTAATTGCAAAAACAGACACCGACTGGCCACTGTGAAGCCGGTCAGCTTTGAGCGTATAGCCGAAGTAACTATCAAAGGTGCCCAATGACCGTAATTGGCACACACTTCCCATTCAAGCCTCGGTTAGTCACCTTACAATCTACTTCTTTTGGCGAACGCCAAAAAACAGCCATAAGCAGACGTGCTTCTGCTTATGGCCGATAGTTAATATCAACGTTAGCCTTCGATAGCGTTCTGCTGACCCGTTAAACTCACAGCTCAGAATGGGCATTTGAGCAATAGAAAACTTGGCTTCATATCGCTCGACTACTGTAGATCAACTATTTCCTAAATTTGTGGTGGCGCGACTGTTATAATAAAGTCCTAATATTTACCCCTCTAAACCCAGTTCAATATATAGCTATCTAATTGATCTATAACAATTACGTTCGATTGCGAAAAGTTGCACTATAATAAAAACCGACTCTAATGTAGACATCTATCAAAAGCATGGTTATATTTACAGGTACTGTATATATAACCATGTAGAAAAACTATGCTCACCCACCTAACCATACGTAATTTTGCTGTCGTCAAATCTTTAGACGTTGATTTCACCCATGGTATGACCGCAATAACAGGGGAAACCGGTGCCGGTAAATCTATTTCTGTTGATGCTTTGGGACTGTGTATTGGCGAAAGGGCTGATAGTGGCATGGTGCGAACAGGGGCAGATAAAGCCGAGGTGAATGCGGGTTTTGATGTTAGCCAATTACCTTTAGCCACAAGCTGGCTAAACGAGCAAGAACTGGCTAGTGGTGATGAGGTATTGATCAGAAGAGTTATTTCCAGTGAGGGGCGTTCTAAGGCCTTTATTAACGGTACGCCTGTACCTCTACAACAACTTAAAAATTTGGGTGAGCTATTACTGAGCATTCATGGCCAACATGCCCACCAGTTAATACTCAAGAGTGAGCACCAAGCTAATTTACTGGACCAATACGCAGAACATCCAAAATTACTGACCCGGGTTGCCGATCGATTTGTAACCTTGCGCAGCCAACAACAACATTATCAAAGTTTATTAGCTGGCCAACAACAAAGAGCAGATCGTAGTCAATTGTTGTCTTACCAAATTCAAGAGCTCGACGAATTTGCTTTACAAGAAGGTGAGTTTTCAGAGATCGAGCTTGAACACAAAAAGCTTAGTCATAGCCAAACCTTATTAGAACAAAGCCAACTTAGCTTTCACCAGCTTTACGAAGCTGAAGAGTTCAATGCCTTGTCGGCTGTGCAAAACAGTGTAGACAGGCTCACAGAGTTGCAAGAACACGATCCCAGCCTTGCGCCTATTGTGGCTATGTTAGCCGAGGCGAGCATTCAAATAGATGAGGCTTCAAACGAGCTTAGGACTTATACCGAGCAGCTCGAAATAGACCCAATGCGCATGCAAAATGTTGAAGCCCGTTACTCCCAAGCCTTAGATCTTTCAAGGAAACATGCCATACAGCCTGAAGCTTTATATGAATTTCATCAACAATTAACCATTGAATACAAAACCCTGGTACAAGACGACGATTTACTCGAAGTCATGGAAACACAGCTGGCAGAGCTGCAACAAGAATATACCCAAGCCGCAGCTAAGCTCAATGTTTCTAGACAAAAAGCGGCACTGTCTTTTGCTAAACAAGTAGAGCTGCACATCCATCAAATGAATATGAACGATGCTCAGTTTAAAATTATAGTGGAGCATAATCCCCAAGGACCAGCGCACAAGCTTGGCTTAGACAAAGTGCAGTTTGAGGTCAGCACCAATAAAGGCCAGGCCATGGATAAGCTTGAAAAAGTAGTATCTGGTGGTGAATTGTCACGTATAGGTTTAGCCATACAGGTGATTAGCTCCAGTAATAATGCGGTTTCTACTATGATCTTTGATGAAGTCGATAGCGGTATTAGCGGCTCTACTGCCTCTGTGGTGGGCCAACTATTGCGTAAATTAGGCAGCTCTGCCCAAGTAATTTGTGTCACTCACCTGCCCCAAGTGGCGGCTAGAGCCCATAATCAAATGTTTGTGACTAAGTTTAGCGATAAAAAAACCACTGAGACTCATATGATTTGTTTACAAGAAAATGAACGAATTGAAGAGTTAGCACGTCTACTAGCAGGAGACACCTTGACCGAATCGGCTATTGCCAACGCCAGAGAATTGTTACAAATAAGCAATTCCTAGCAATTAGGCATTGCTTGCCCTAACGAGGCTGGGTTAGGATGCTCCGCCTAAATTGTATTAGGTTGTCGTATTTTTCAAACGCCGAGATGTTGAGTAACAATGAAGTTTAAAAATTTACTAGTTATATTAGCCGCCACAACTATGTTATCAGCTTGTGCCGACTGGATTTTCCGCATAGATGTCCCCCAGGGTAATTTCTTAGATGAGAAAGACGTCAAACAGCTCAGAATTGACATGACCAAAGAGCAAGTCGAGTATATTTTGGGTAAACCCGTATTAGAAGACGCCTTTGATGAGAATACTTGGTATTACTTATATCAAATGAAAAGAGGCATGAAAATACGGGGGGAAGACTTTCGTAAAGAACTGATCGTATCCTTTGTTGAGGGTAAAATAACCCAAGTCACTGGCGACTTTGAGTTATCTGAAGACTTTGCGATCCCTCTGGATCAACTTTAGTTTTATAACATCTATTGAACGCCTTCAATAGCCAAACCCCGTTTTCACGGCTGGGCTAAGGTCCGCTTTTATCTAGGGGGCTTGCTATTCGCCAGTCTAAGATGCACTGTGACTTCTTCCCTATTGTGATACAAGTGTTTAGCTTGTAACTCATAGGGCCCAGCTTGGTTATCTTGCATTACCTGCTCTATGATAGCCAAGGCACCTTGCACCGACTCATAACGTTTCTTCATGGGTAACTTTAAATTAAACATCGCTTCTTTACAGCGCTCCTGCGCGACCCATGTGGCTATTAGCTTTGCCACTCTTTGTGGTTGCTCTATCATGTCACACACCAGCCAATAGACATTTTTTTTTCTAGGAATAAACTTAAAACCATCCTCAGCACAATAGGTTACCTGCCCTGTTTCCATCAGAGCCTCGTCCATAGCGCCATTGTCCACGGCTTGCACAAACATGCCTCTTTGCACCAGTTGATAGGTCCAACCACCAGGGCATGCACCTAGATCCACAGCCTGCAAGCCCCCTTGCAACCTCACTGGATGTTGATCTTTGGGAATAAAGGTTTGAAAAGCCTCGTCTAATTTTAAAGTGGAACGACTAGGTGCCGCATGGGGGAACTTTAAACGCATTATGCCTAAAGGCAAGCTTGAGTTGTTATTGGTAAAAGAATAACCAATATAGGCTCTGTCGTTGCTGGTGAAAAACACATGTAAAACCGGTTTGTTAGCATTGTCTTTAGCCACTAACTTATTCTTCTTACGTAATGCTTGGCGCAGTGGCACGCTTATCTTACGACAAAATTTAGACAATTCACGACCCTCGCTGGTATCTGCGTACTCCACCCTGAGCTCACCGCACAATGGAAAGTCCACACAAGCTTGCAAAATAGCGCTGATACGATCGGCCAAATCCATATTTTCCACTAAAGCTTGAAAAGCAAATTGTTGGCGGGCAAAGATCAAATCATTAAAAGGCAAATCCTTAGCTAACAATTCAGCCTGTTCGTCTTGATAACAATCAAAGACCACAAAAGCGCTATTGGCGCTGGTCTTTGCATAACCAAACACCTCGAGTTCACTGGCTTTTGCCTGTACTTCATTGGCCACATCATTTTCAAAACCACTGCGGCAATAGAGCAGTAACCCAGCCATTTATTCGCCCCCTTTCAGGGTAGCCACTATTAACATGGCCCAAGCTAAAATAAAGCACAAGCCACCAATAGGGGTAATAGGCCCAAACCACTTTATTTGAGTTATTGCCAACATATACAGGCTGCCACTAAACAATACTATGCCCGCAAAAAACAAGCCTATGCTCCACAGCAACAGTGGCTGGGGCATTTGTCGATATAAAACCACCACAAACAGCAAGGCTATACTGTGATACATCTGATACTGCACCCCTGTTTGAAAGGTAGTTAACAAGGTTTCAGATAATCGACTTTTAAGACCATGAGCGGCAAATGCACCCAAGATCACAGCAAACATGGCACTCAATGCAGCAAAACTTAAAACAATTTTCATTCGGTAACCGTATATTTAAGGGTAAAGGCAATAGTACAGCCTCACAACTAAGCGGCGTACATTATATCAAACCCCTATGCAAAAGCGCAGGCTAGTCGCAGTTAAGTATTGATCTAAATCTACTGTTAACATTTAAGCGCAGGGTTTGAGCGGACACAAGCAAGGTAAAGGCTGAACTGGCAGATGTGACTGCACTTGTGATTGGTACTGAGTCGAACCTTAAGGGCCTGCTAGCGATGGTGATACTAAGTTCCGTTGCCAGTGAATGACATAAGGCCGCCTGTTTAGGGCCACTGGCGTGAATTGAAAATGACCATCAGCAATCCTACCTCCACAAAATGAGTATTGCCATACAAAAATCGTAGAAAGGATGCTTATTGTCACTTATTAATTAGGCAAAAATAAAAAGCGCATTCCCAAATAATTATTTTCGTATTTTTTTGATCTCCATTAATTAAAAATCACACTTTAAACAATCAAAATAAACACTTTTATCTACATAAAAATCCACCAATAATTACTTTTAATACATGGATAGTTTTTTAAACGTTAAACCATGTTGATTTTTAAATAATCTTTACTAGGCTTGTAGCAACTAAATATTATCGCCTTGTTACGGATGACAAATAAAAACTGTTATTTATATTCGTAATTTTTTATTAAACGAAGGAATATGATGACCCTCTCCATTAAAACCAAACTCATTATTCTTGGTACTTTATTAACTTTTATCCCCACACTAGTGGTCAATTACATCATTAGTAACGCCGCCATAGATAATGCCTCACTGTCTTTGCGAGATAGTGCCCAGCAAAAATTAACCGCGGTAAGAGAAACAACAGCAAAGCACGTTGAAGACTATTTCAAATTCATTAATGGTCAAATGATCACCTTCTCAAATGATAAAATGATAAAACAGGCTATGCTTGAATTTTCAGAGGATTATCGAACATTTAATACCGACACTGGCAATATTAGAAATAGTGATTATCAGGTTAGTTTGAAAAACTATTATTCTCAACAATTTGATAAGAAATTCCAAAAACTTAATGATGGAAAGAGTAAAAAATCCGAACGGATTTTCAATAGTTTAAACCCGACCTCAGTGGCTTTACAGTATCACTACATTAGTAATAATAAAGCTGACTTAGGCGCTAAGGACCAACTAATACGGGCCCCGAGCGACAATAGTTATAATAGAACCCATGAGAATTATCACCCTACAATTAATCAATATCAACAGCAGTTTGGCTATTACGATATTTTCTTAGTTGATCCTAATAGCGGTGATATTGTGTACAGTGTATTTAAGGAATTGGATTACGCCACCTCACTAAAAACAGGGCCTTATGCCGATTCAGGTATTGGCATCGCCTTTAGAAAAGCCTTGACGGCAACCGATAAAAACCAAACATTCCTGACTGATTTTGAGGCTTACTTCCCCTCTTATGGCAGCCCCGCTTCTTTTATTTCCTCGCCCATTTTTACAGAAGGTAAACTAGTAGGGGTGGCCATCTTCCAGATGCCTGTCGATCTCATTAATGCAGTCATGACTCACAACGAAAGATGGAAAGACGTAGGCTTAGGGGCCAGCGGTGAAACCTATTTAGTGGGCAACGATTATAAAATGCGCAGTGAAGGTCGCTTTTTAATTGAAGACAAAACGGGTTATTTAAGCTTAATGGCAGATCTAAATTTAGACCCATTAACCCTAGCAGAAATAGACAACAAGGGCACCACTATAGGTTTACAAATGGTGGAGACAAAAGGCACTCAAGCCGCTATCAACGGTGAAACAGGTTTTGCTATTTTTGCAGACTACCGAGGTACTAACGTATTATCTGCCTATGGGCCCATTGATCTAATGGGATTACAATGGGCGGTTATGAGTGAAATGGATGAAGACGAAGCCTTTGCTTCTATACAAGAGTTACACAGCCATATCATCAACAGAGCTGTGATTGTCAGTGTTTTTTCAATTATCGTTGGTGCCACCTTAGGCTGGCTATTTGCTAAAATATTAATTGGTCCTATCAACAACATCACCAATATGGTGGATGAGATTGCCCAAGGTGAAGGTGATTTAACCCAAAGAGTTGAATTGGTTGGTAATGATGAAATCACCACTTTGTCGGAGAAAATCAATGCCTTTATTTTTGGCATGGATGATACTTTTTCGGCATTGTTAAAATCTTTGGTGAGGTTGGTGCCCATTTCAGTCGAACAATCAGAAATCAATAAGCAGTTGTCCTCCTCATTAGATCAGCAAAAAACCCAAGCGGATATTATGAATCAATGTTTGATCACGGCTAATGAAGCGTCAACTTCAGTCTATAATGAGTTGGCACAGATTAATGATGCCACTGAACAAGCCCATCAAGCAGTTAAAAAAAGTGAAGAGTCTGTAAATCTAACCTCTAATAATATCCATCTGCTTTCTACTACTATTACAGATGCTTCCGCAGCCATCACCCTACTTAAAAAAGATACGGATAACATTTCTCGTATTATCGAAGTGATCAATAATATTTCAGAACAAACTAATTTACTGGCATTAAATGCGGCTATTGAAGCGGCTCGTGCTGGTGAGGCTGGTCGTGGTTTTGCGGTGGTCGCCTCTGAAGTAAGAGAGCTTGCGCAAAAAACAAAACTCTCCACCCAAGAAGTGGACAACATGGTACAGACTATTCAATCCAGCACTATGACGGTGGTTAATTTAATGACGAGTGGCCAAGACACTGCCGAAAAATCCTCAGTACAAATGCAAGAGTCCAATGACAAACTGTCATCGGTTAAAGATGCAATGGAGGTGATTGTACAACGGGTGAGTGCCATAGACGCAGCCATAGATCAACAAGAAGTGGGCTTTAATCAAGTGACACAAAGCTATCAACAGATGAATGTTATCTTTACTGTGGCTGAAGAGCACTCAAACAGCTCCTCGGCAATTAGTGTTGATATCAATAAGCTTGGTGATAAATTGATGGGTATGGTTAATCGTTATAAAGTGACTGATAGTGACTTTTCAACTAAATCGCGAAATGGCGCAAGAGAAGATGACCTCGCCATATAGATAACCCCACAGTAATGGTTTTTTGCAAACAAGTTATCTAATCATAAGTTAGCTCTGCGCTAGACCATTGCTGTGCAAAATCAGAAACAGCATGGCCTGAGACATGCTTTACCGGCAAATAAGTGGCGCTGTGCCTGCCTGGTGGGCTGTGGACTGACAGCCAGACAGTAGAAATCTGTGGCCAACAATTAAAATGTTAATTGCTGTTTAATAAAGCGCCCGCTGCTCTGTATTATTTGTTGTATATGTTGCTCTTGTGTCGCCCCAGAAGCTTTGCGCGGCTTGAAGCTATGATCACCGTCAAGCAGATACTCAATTTCTATAGTGTTAGGCAGTCCATAGCTGGCTATTTCTGCTGGTGTGCCAAAGGAGTCTCTTTGCCCTTGTAATACCAGTAGCGGTTTTGCCAATCCTAACAGGTGCTCTGTGCGTAACTTTTCTGGCTTGTTTGGCGGATGAAATGGGTAACCCATACAAATACAGGCCAGTGCCATACAGTCGTCTAATAATATGCTGGCCATTCTACCGCCCATGGACTTGCCACCAATAAAGAACGGTAATGTGCTATCGAGGCTATCTATTAGCCGCTTAAATTCACTCAACAAGATTTCAGACTTAGCTGGCGGCCGCCTCTTGCCTGTGTCTTGGGCTAGTTGCATATAGGCAAAATTAAAACGAATAACATTGATATTATCGTTGCTTAAACCGGTGGCGACCTGTTGCATAAACTCACTGTTTTGCCCTGCCCCGGCACCATGGGCAAACACAAAATTGGCAATAGGCTCAGCGGCCTTATCAATTAAAGTCTTGGTCATCTTGATCTTCTTGTACTTGTTTTAGCAACCACTGACGAAAAGCGGTGATTTTACCCAGACCGGATTGGGATTGGTGGCAGACCATATAATAGGACTTTTTTGTGATCAGTTTTTCTTCGAAGGGACAAATCAAACGACCGGCCTCAATCTCTGCTCTGGCTAAGACACTATGCCCTAATGCAATACCCTGCCCTAATGATGAGGCCTGTTGTACTAACATCGAATGACTAAAAATAGGCCCCTGATCCACGTTCACGCCTTTGACATTGAAGTGTTTGAGCCATTCTTGCCAGGCAGCTCTTGATGAGTCATGCAATAACATATGCTTGCTTAGATCATCTAAGTGATCCAAGGGAATGTCACCTTGAAATAATACCGGGGAACAAACGGGGGTCAAATATTCGGTATGTAACTGATCAGCAGCCAGACCCGACCATTTACCCAATCCATAATAAATCGCCACGTCTACGTCATCTGTTAAAAAACCTTCATTAGAGTCCACCGCTTTAATACGTACATCTATATCTGGGTGTAACTGACTAAATTGGCTAATTCGCGGCACTAACCATTGAATGGCAAAACTGGTTTGTAAGGCAACGGTTATGGCACCCTTTTTACCTTTGGCAGCGAGGCGATCAGTGGCTTCATGCAAGGTTTGGAAAATTTCTTTTAGATCTAAATAATAACTTTGGCCTTCTTCTGTTAGAAATAACGCACGACTTTTTCTAACAAAAAGTTTCATGGATAAAAAGTCTTCTAAAGACTTTATCTGATGGCTGACAGCCGCTTGAGTCACAAAAAGTTCATCCGCAGCTCGGGTAAAGCTAAGGTGACGCGCCGCCACTTCAAAGGCTTTTAAAGCGTTTAATGGAGGTAATCTGCGGTTCATAGATTGGCTCAGGTTGGGGACAAATTCACAGCCCATTAAAGCATTAGTTTTTCTAATGCGCAACCATATAAAAAGTCATTATCTAAGCTTTATTAGATCACATATAATTCATCCGTGGTAAAAATTTATTGTTTAAAAACAATAACTAGCACCGCAAAGCAGACGAAATAAAAAAACAACGACAAAAATTTTACATTACTAAACTTAAGGTTAACAAAATGAAAACAACTTTTACAATAACAGCGATTTTCGCTTTCACCTTGGCCACTAGCCTATACACTCCTGCAGTAAATGCAAAAATGGGCGCTAAAAATACTCAGCCAAATAAAATTGAATTAAACCTAAGAGCTGAAATCAAACAGAACTTCAACAACATATTTGCACAGGCTAATGGCCCAGCTATTAAGCAAACAGCGGCTAAGCACCTAAATACCGGTGCATTGCAATTACAAACTAACGAGTTAGTTCGAAATGTTGGAGAGCAATTACCTGGTTTCAAATTTAAGGTAGTGATAGCAGACTAAATAATACAGCGGTTTTAACGAACCGAGTTTTGTCTGCCTGTTAATTTGACCTTAGTAAGTTACGGGCTGTGTAGTGGTTTATGTCGCTACACAGCACAACTTACCAATGTGATATTCAATCACTTTGAAATTCATTAATCACAGCTTATTTATTGTGCACTCGTATCTAGTGGCGCAAAATCTTTTACCAAATCATCTAATGCTTTCATTTGCTGCAAATAGGGCTCTAACTTGTCCAAAGCTAAGGCACAAGGTCCATCACATTTCGCTTGATTAGGATCCGGATGTGCCTCAATGAACAAACCAGCCAAACCCAAGGCCATACCACTTCTAGCTAACTGCGCGGCTTGAGCTCGTCTGCCATCGGCTGAATCACTTCTGCCCCCAGGTTTCTGCAAGGCGTGAGTGGCATCAAAAATGACAGGCCCATAGTTTTTCATTTCATCCATGCCCAACATGTCTACCACTAAATTGTTATAGCCGTAACAAGAGCCCCTTTCACACAAAATAATTTTGTTATTACCGGCTTCAAGAAATTTATTAATAATATGGCGCATCTCGTGGGCGGCTAAAAACTGTGGTTTTTTCACATTGATAATAGCCTGAGTTTTGGCCATAGCCACTACCAAATCCGTCTGGCGGGCCAAAAATGCCGGCAACTGGATCACATCCACCACTTCTGCTACGGGCACAGCTTGATGAATTTCATGCACGTCTGTGATCAGAGGCACATCAAAGTGTTGTTTGATTTCTGCAAATATTTTTAAGCCTTCGTCTAATCCAGGACCACGATAAGCGTTAACAGAAGAACGATTGGCCTTATCAAAAGAGGCTTTAAACACAAATGGAATACCTAGCTTGCTGGTCACTTCTTTATAGTGCTCAACAATACGCATCGCCATATCCCTTGATTCAAGCACATTCATGCCACCAAAGAGAACAAAAGGACGATCATTGGCTACTTCAATGCCTTGGATAGGGATAGATTGTAGATTCTGCATGTAATTTTCTTAAGGGTAAATAAGTCTGGCATAGAGCATATCAAGGCAATAACGCTGTGCATATATCAAAGTGTTTTTCTGCTGTAAATTACCTTTAATTACCTGACTGGTTATGACCAAAATAAATATGCATAATAATCTAGGATTAACTGAGGGTAAAAGTAGCGATTGCAGCAAATAACCCGTAAAATACTCCCTTGGGTTGATCCATCTTTAATAGCCAAAAGCTTAGTGATGTGTCGGCTAAATAGGATTGCAAAAGGTAAGTACGATCTGCTATGACAAAAAAGTTATTTATTAAGACTTGGGGTTGCCAAATGAACGAGTATGACTCGGACAAAATGGCCAGCCTACTCGACTCAACACATGGTTATGAAGCAACAGATACCGCAGAAGATGCAGACGTTATATTGCTTAATACCTGTTCAATTCGCGAAAAAGCCCAAGAAAAAGTATTTCATCAACTTGGCCGTTGGAAGAACTTAAAGAAAGACAAGCCAGAACTCATTATTGGTGTTGGCGGTTGTGTCGCTTCCCAAGAGGGCGATGCGATCCGTAAACGTGCCCCTTTTGTGGATATGGTATTTGGCCCACAGACCTTGCACAGACTACCTGAGATGATTAACAAAATTAAAGGTGGCAGTCGTTCTGTAGTAGATGTCAGTTTCCCAGAGATCGAGAAATTTGATCGCCTACCCGAACCTAAAGCAGACGGTCCTAGTGCCTTTGTATCTATTATGGAAGGCTGTTCAAAATACTGCACCTTTTGTGTGGTGCCTTATACTCGTGGCGAAGAAGTCAGCCGTCCAGTAGATGATGTGTTATTAGAAATAGCGCAATTAGCCGAGCAAGGTGTCAGAGAAGTCAACTTGTTGGGGCAAAACGTCAACGGCTTCCGCGGCGATAACTTTGATGGCAGTATCTGTACCTTCGCCGAATTATTAGAGTTAGTTGCCTCAATAAACGGCATCGATCGTATTCGTTATACCACCTCCCACCCTGTTGAGTTTACCGATGACATTATTGATGCCTATGCGCAGATCCCGGAATTAGTTGATCATTTGCATTTGCCGGTGCAGTCGGGTGCCGACCGCGTGCTCAATCAAATGAAGCGTGGCCATACCGCCATCGAATATAAGTCTAAAATTCGTAAGCTAAAAAAAATCAGACCTAATCTAAGCATGTCCTCAGACTTTATTATCGGCTTTCCTGGTGAAACCGACGACGATTTTGAAGCCACTATGAACCTGATCCAAGCCATAGATTTTGATCTTAGTTTTAGTTTCATATACAGCGCGCGACCCGGTACACCAGCGGCAGACTTGCCTGATGACGTATCACAAGACACAAAAAAACTGCGTCTTAGTTTATTACAGCAACGTATCACCCAACAAGCCCTACGTATTGCCCGAAACATGGTGGACACCGAACAACGTATTTTGGTGGAAGGCCCCTCTAAGAAGAATCCTATGGAGCTTTCTGGACGCACCGAAAACAATCGTGTGGTTAACTTCGAGGGCAATCACAAAATGATTGGTCAATTTGTCGATGTCCATATTACCGATGTTTTTGCAAACTCATTGCGCGGAACTGTCACCAGAGTTGAGGCTGATATGGCCTTAAGGAATGAACTGGCGCCGCAAACCATTATGGCGAAAAACATCAGCAAAGTAGATGCCTTAGGCGTAGGAACTGTGGCAGCTGTGCCGGTAACTGTCGCCTAAATCAATCACCAACAGAGAAAATAGGACGCAATTTTTGAGCAACCTTGTGAATACCGAAATTACATTAGAGCCATCTGACAACAAACGTCTTGTGAGTTTTTGTGGACCCCTTGACGACAATATCAAACAAATTGAGCGTCGATTAGGGGTTGAAATCACCTATCAAATGAACCAATTTAAAGTGATAGGCACGCCTGTACAATCAAAAGGGGCGGCTGAACTACTCAAACTTTTATATATAGAAACCCAACCTGTACGTGGCCACGTTCCGGATCTTGAGCCAGATACCGTACATTTAGCCATTCAAGAAGCCAAGGTCCTAGAGCAAGCCTCTGCGGAGCATTATGGTAAAGAAGTGCAGATCAAGACTAAGCGCGGTGTCATCAAGCCCCGTAATCCAAATCAAGCACAGTACGTCAACGATATTTTTAATCACGACATTTGTTTTGGTGTGGGTCCTGCAGGTACAGGCAAAACCTATCTGGCGGTTGCCTGCGCCGTTGACGCGCTAGAACGTCAAGATGTGCGCCGTATATTGCTAACTCGCCCTGCTGTGGAGGCGGGTGAAAAATTAGGTTTCTTACCCGGTGATCTAGCACAAAAAGTCGACCCTTATCTACGTCCTCTTTACGATGCATTGTTCGAGATGCTGGGCTTTGAGAAAGTTGAAAAGTTAATAGAGCGTAACGTAATAGAAGTGGCACCTCTAGCGTACATGCGTGGCCGCACCTTAAATGATGCCTTTATTATTCTAGATGAAAGTCAAAATACCACTGTGGAGCAGATGAAGATGTTTCTGACCCGTATTGGTTTTAATTCCCAAGCGGTTATTACCGGGGATATTACCCAAGTAGATCTGCCCAGAGGCGTTCGCTCTGGATTAAGGCATGCCATAGAAGTACTTGAAAATGTCGATGATATTTCCTTTAACTTTTTTAATGCCACAGATATTGTGCGCCATCCTGTAGTGGCAAGAATTGTGATGGCTTATGAAGCCCACGAAGGTCAAAAAGAAAAAGAACGTTTGGCTAAGAAGGCCCAGCAAGAAACCTTAGTACAAATAGCCGGTAATCAAGATAAAAACGAAACATAATGAAGCTGAGTTTAGACCTGCAGATCGCCAGCCAAGCCACAGATATACCTGAGGCTAAGGCTATAGCCCTGTGGATTGAGACTGTGCTTGACCATCTAGATATTGGTCCAAAAGAAATGACTGTGCGTGTGGTTGACGAAGTAGAGAGCCAAGGGTTAAATGCTGATTATCGAGGAAAAGAACAGCCCACTAATGTCTTGTCTTTTGCCTTCGAGCTCCCCGAATTTTTTGAGCAACAAAGCCTTGAAACTGACAGTGAAATACCACTTCTACTAGGCGATCTAGTAGTATGTGCACCTGTGGTGAAACACGAATCTGAGCAACAAAATAAAACTTTATTTGATCATTGGGCACATATGATTGTGCATGGCACCTTGCATTTGCTTGGTTATGACCACATTGTAGATTCTGAAGCCGAACATATGGAAAAGATTGAAATTTGCATTTTACAGAAATTAGCCATTGACGATCCCTACCAAGATCATCAATGATGCAACAATATAAAGTGGTTAGATTTTATCCAAGTAATTTTAATTAACGTAAAACTGAGATCATGAGCGAAGATAATCCCCCCTCTACCAACGGTTCTGCCAATAAAGGTTGGCTTGATAAATTCATCCAAACCTTCACGGGGGAGCCGAAAAACAAAGAAGAACTGATTGACGTCATTACCGATGCTCAACACAGAGAAGTGATCAATCCTGAAACCCGAGAGATGATTGAAGGCGTTTTGGAAGTGAGTCAAATGCGTGTCAGGGACATAATGATCCCCAGAGCCCAGATGATGACAATCGAAATTGATCAAAGTGTAGAAGAGTTTCTGCCCACTATGCTGGAATCTGCCCACTCCCGCTTTCCCGTTATCAGTGAGGACAAGGATCATATTGAAGGCATATTGTTAGCCAAAGATTTACTGGAGTACGCCTTTGTACCTGGCAAAGAGTTTGAATTAAAAAACATCTTACGCCCAGCCGTGATAGTCCCTGAAAGCAAGAGAGTCGATGGACTACTCAAAGAATTCAGACAAAAACGTTACCATATGGCCATAGTAGTAGATGAATATGGTGGGGTATCGGGCCTGGTCACCATCGAAGATATTCTTGAGCTGATAGTGGGTGAAATTGAGGATGAACATGATGTTGAAGAAGATGATAACGATGGCATACGACCATTAAACAAACATACCTATTCAGTAAAAGCCTTAACACCAGTGGAAGACTTTAATAAGTTTTTTGAGACTGCATTTGATGAGGAAGAAGCAGATACTATAGGCGGCATAGTATTAAAAGCCTTTGGTCACATGCCGCAACGGGATGAGTCTGTAGTGATTGACAATATTACCTTCAAAATCACTAACTCTGACAAAAGGCGCTTGTTACAATTAAAAGTAACCCTTCCAGAGTCGGGTCAATAGCCCTGAAAACAATGTTCAATATGTCAGGCAAATCTCTAGGGGTAAAATTACTGTTGGCCTGCCTGGCTGGCATTTCCTTAACCTTTGCTTATGCGCCCTTTTCCTTATGGTTTATTAGCATTATTGCTGTCAGTGGTTTCATTTATATTCTCAGCCAAAGCCCAATAAAACACAGTTTTAGACTGGGCTTTAGCTTCGGTTTGGGCTGGTTTGGTGCGGGCATCAGTTGGGTGCACGTAAGCATTGCCGACTATGGCGGCTTACCATTAATCGGCTCTGTAGGGCTTATGTTACTTTTAAGCGCTTACTTAGCGCTGTTCCCCGCTTTTATCAGCTATATCATTAGCCAATACTTCCCCACTCGGCTTTGGCCTTTAGCTCTACCTTTCATATGGTTAGTCTTTGAATGGATAAGAAGCT
Organism: Paraglaciecola sp.; assembly: GCA_034111785.1. GTDB lineage: Bacteria > Pseudomonadota > Gammaproteobacteria > Enterobacterales > Alteromonadaceae > Paraglaciecola. Next base: position 62,589 of record JAWUWP010000037.1, on the reverse strand, counting down.
GGTTCCTGACAGGTTTTCCTTGGTTATCTATAGGCTACAGTCAAATTTCTGGTGGCTTGACTGGCTGGTTTGCGGTGATTGGCGAATTTGGTGTGACCTCACTAGTGGTCTTGTGGTGTACTGCTGTGGCCATTTGGCTACCCAATAAACAATGGATTTCAGCCGCCGGATTAAGTGTCTTGTTGTTAGTATCAGCAACAGTACTTGATCAGCAACAATGGGCTAAACCTACAGGGGAAGTGGTTAACATTTCCATGGTGCAAGGTAACATTACCCAAGATCTCCGTTGGACACCGGAACAAGATCAGCCCACCATGAGCAAATACCAAAATATGACAGCCGACCATTGGCAAAGTGATGTGATCATATGGCCCGAAGCCGCCATCCCCAAAATTGAACCCGCTGCACAGAGTTATCTACACAAGATGGATCAACTGGCCGCATCCAAACAAACAGGATTGATCACCGGCATAGTGAATGTTAATTTTGAAACCCGTCAGGCTTTTAACAACCTGATCGGTTTGGGCCTAAAAGAAGCCCCTAGCCTGGCCCAACAAACAAATACCGATCAGCTAGGCCACTACTCCTATTTGCACCAGAATAGATTTTCTAAGCATCACTTATTGCCCATAGGCGAATTTATTCCCTTTGAAAGCTGGTTACGTGGATTGGCCCCTATTTTTGATTTGCCTATGTCATCTTTTAGTCGTGGTGAATATAGACAAAAAAACTTACAAGCAAAAGGTAATTACTTCGCCCCAGCCATGTGTTTTGAAATTGCGTTCCCAAAACAAATAGCCGCGAACCTATACCCACATACGGATTTTATTATTACTGTTAGTAATGACGCATGGTTTGGGGATTCACATGGCCCTGCACAGCATCTAGAAATTGCCCAGGTCAGAGCCAAAGAGTTTGGTTTGCCGGTTATTCGTGCCACTAATAACGGTATCAGTGCGTTTATTGATCACCGTGGCGTCATCCAAAGCCAACTGCCGCAGTTTGTGGCGGCGGTTTTGACTGACAATATACAAAAAGTAACAGGCTATACGCCTTATAGACGCTTCGGTGATTGGCCCATTTGGTTCCTTAGCTGCTTAAGCTTTGGTTTCGGTTATTGGCTAAAAAAATCCCATTAAGGGATATGATCATGCACCAAGCCACTAGTGATCCACGCTTTATTATTCGCTCTGCCACCCTGGATGATACTGGCCTAATCTTATAATTTATCAAAGAGTTAGCCGCCTACGAAAAATGATTAGATGAAGTCGTGACCGATCAATCCACATTAAAACACAGTTTATTTGGTGATAGCCCCTATGCCAAAGTAGTGATAGGTGAATACGAAAGTCAAGCCGTGTCTTTTGCCCTGTATTTACACAATTTCCCACCTTCTTGGGTCATCCAGGTCTGTATTTGGAAGATCTATATGTGCGGCCTGAAATGCGCGGTAAGGGTCTAGGTGCCAGACTACTTGGCCACCTTGGCCAAAGAACTCAACTGTACTCGTCTACAGTAGTGGATGTTAGATTGAAATAAGTCGGCCATGGACTTTTACCAATCACTAGGTGCACAATCTCTGGATGAATAGACAGTTAATCGAGTCACAGGTGAGTCACTGCAGCAATTGGCTAACAAGCTTTTACCGAGATTAACCTGCAAGCCTAGTCAAGGCAATGGATCAAGGCGCTTTAGCTACTATTAAAGCCCGTATCTTGTGTACGGGCGTCAGCACCACCACATTGCCCACTAACACCAACACGAAACCCATTATGGTGCTGGTTTGCCAGACAAAACCTTCAAAAATCATGCTTAATGCCACAGCCACTACAGGAAACATCACTACCGAATAACTGGCTTTTTCGGGACCAATATCTTTCAACAACACAAAATAACAGGCAAAGGCGATAACAGTGCCAAACACGCTTAAATACAACAAGGATGCAATGTAAGCTAAAGTGTAGTCGAAGGTGAAACTGGCACCATTGACTAAAACAATCGCCAATAAAAATATCGCACCATACAACATGCCCCAAGCATTACCCTGCATCACGCCAATATTATGTTTAGAATTACGAACACTGCTCATATTGCCAAAGGATGCCACTAAGGTACCGGCTAAGGACAAACCTAAACCTGTCATGGCTTCACTAGAAAAATCTAAGGCACGAATATCTGGCCAGAATAATACGACTATGCCTGCCAGTCCTAAGCCTGCGCCTAAAAACATTCGGGGTGCGATCCTTTGGCCAAAAAAGATCCGGGTGTTGATAATATTCATGATCAGCAAGGTAGAGAAGGCAATGGAGGTCATGGCAGAAGTGAGATAATGCTGCGCCCAATAGAGGATAAGATAATTCATACCGAAGTTACAACAGGCTAAAACAGCAAAAAACACATGATCTTTTGCACCATACTTTAAAGGTAAGCCTTTTAATAAACACAAAGCCCACATCAACACAGCAGCGATAGAAAAACGATAAACTAAAGAGACTTCCGGCGCTACTACCCCTAGTTGATACTCAATAGCTAGCCAGGTTGAACCCCATATAAAAACAGTCAAAATATATAACACACTGCTGTTCATTTACTTTTCAATCACCCATTTTTGCAGTGTATGTCAAATATAACGCGCTCATTTATTATGCAATAAATTACGCTTAAACTAAAGACGATACCCATTATTATTGGCAATTTAGTGCGGGGATCGTATTAGACCACAAGAGGTTTTTGATCCTTGGTACTTAATGCGCAAAGGGCTTATTGTTCAGGCTCTGGCAAGGCTCTGCTCTTGTATTGCATAAACATCTTACTATGGTGCTCAAATAGCTGTGCATCTGCATTTTGATATTCTTTTGCCGACAATATCTGATCAATTTCAGTCAGACTAGGCAAAAACAAAGACTTCTTTGACATGGCCATATGTAAATTAAATATCGCCACTGGTTTAGGTAGATCAATCACCTCCTGCTCAATATGTCCCTGTTTAATATAGTCAAGCCCAGAGGCTCGGCCCACTATTAACAGATCGATACGTTTTAATACTAACATTTGGAATAATCGACTAAAGTCCTCAACTAATACTAATTGCGTGTTTTTTGCTAGAAAATCATCCACTTTATTGCCTAGACTCACTCCCCTGACCAAACCTACTGTTTGATATTTCAGATCAGACAGATGATTAAATTCAAAAGGCTCATCGGCTCTAACAAAGATCGCATTTTCATTCTGCGCGATAGGATATTTGCTAAATTCCGAGTAATTAGCACGTTGATCATTCTTAATGGCACAGATGTTAAGATCCATTTTGCCTTGAGCAATAAGCTGCTGACAACGTTTCCATGGTCCTACGTAGGATAAATCTAAGGTATAGCCAAGTTGCTGAAATAACTGGCTGGCCAAGTCTACACATACCCCTACTATGTGCCCGTCTTGTAGCCAGTTCCATGGCGCGTAATCGTGATGACCACAAGCTTTTATAACCTTGTTATCCTCACTAGCGGCACTAGCAGCACTAAAACATAAGAGTAAACCAATAAGCATAGTACTAAGATATGGCGTAAATTTAGAATTTTTCATCAAAATAGTAGACCTACTGTATTGAATAAACTAGCGTTGTAGAGTAGATCGTTAAAATCCTATGGGCAAATTTATTTAGATAAGGCTATGGCTCAGTAGATGATGTCACGCACTGGCATCATCTGAAAACCTAAGGCAGGGTGTTTCAATCGCTACCGTGATAGCGCAGCCTGCCCCATGAACTCGTTAATACTAAGAGTACGGGGCGGCTTTATACTGAGGGTTGTTCCCTCAACTTATACATATTCAACGGCAATGATTTCAAACTCGATGGTGCCTTTAGGCGTTTGTATATTGGCCACATCATCTATTGATTTACCTATTAATCCGCGGGCTATGGGCGATCCAATAGAGATAAGGTTATGCTTAATATCCGCTTCGTCTTGACCCACAATTTTGTAGGTGATCTCTTCATCCGTTTCCACGTTGATCATGGTCACAGTGGTACCAAAAATGATCTTGCCATTATTGGTCATTTTAGTCACATCGATAATCTGAATATTCGACAACTTACCTTCGATATCTTGAACACGGCCCTCACAAAAACTTTGTTGTTCTCGCGCAGCGTGATACTCAGCATTTTCTTTAAGGTCGCCATGCTCCCTAGCTTCCGCGATGGACTTGACGATCTGTGGTCGCTTAACCGATTTTAAATGTTTCAACTCTTCACGGAGCATCTGTGCCCCATTAGCTGTCATTGGATATTGGGTCATATATCAACAACTCTCTTATTTTGTATGGTTATCTAACAAACACTCTTAATATGAGTAATAGGTGCTAAATAAGATTTTTCAACTCATAGCAGCATATTTTGCTGCTAATTCCACTAAACAACTAGCCAATACGGGCGTGTAACTCTTGTAAAGACGTCACTCTGGCACGATCATCGGCCTTATTGGCATTAACTGTGGCAAAAGCCGCATTCATAGTTGTGGTGTAAGGTATCTTGTTCAATAAGGCTTCTTTACGAATATACACTGAGTCATCAATTGCTTGACGGCCCTCTGTGGTATTTACAATATAGCAATATTCGCTATTTTTGATAGCATCCACGATATTCGGTCGGCCTTCACTTAATTTATTCACCACACTACAAGCCACACCCGCCTTATTTAAAACAGTGGCGGTACCACTTGTGGCTTCTAAGGTAAACCCTTTAGCCACCATGGACTGACCTAATTCAATCACGCGGTTTTTGTCGTTTAAGCGAACCGACAATAATGCTTTACCGCCCACTGGAATAGGTTGGCTAGCACCTAAGTTTGCTTTAGCATAAGCTTCTTCAAATGTTTCACCTACCCCCATGACCTCCCCTGTGGAGCGCATTTCTGGACCTAACAACGGGTCCACACCTGGAAATTTGGCAAAAGGTAACACCACTTCTTTCACTGAATAGAAGGGAGGAATAATTTCGTGCAACACATTTTGTGAGGCTAAAGATTGACCCACCATCACTCTGGCGCCAATTTTGGCCACAGGCATGCCTGTGGCTTTTGACACAAAAGGAATAGTTCGCGCAGCACGAGGGTTCACTTCGATTAAATACACTTGATTGTCTTTTACCGCGAATTGGGTATTCATCAAGCCCACTACACCTAGCTCTAACGCCATAGCTTTAACCTGTTGACGCATCACATCTTGGATTTCTTTGCTTAATGAATAAGGAGGCAAAGAACAAGCCGAATCACCTGAGTGCACCCCTGCTTGTTCAATATGCTCCATTATGCCGCAGATCAGTACTTCTTTGCCGTCACAGATGGCATCCACATCCACTTCTATAGCATCATCCAAGAAGCGGTCTAATAATACCGGAGAATCGTTAGACACTTTTACCGCATCACTTAAGTATCGTTTCAGATCGTTTATATCATAAACGATCTCCATGGCCCGACCACCTAACACATAAGACGGACGCACCACCATAGGGAAGCCAATTTTATCGGCTGCCACTAAGGCTTGGTCTAAATTACTTACCGTGGCATTAGCAGGCTGTTTTAAATTCAGTTTGTTGACCATCTTTTGAAAGCGTTCACGATCTTCGGCTTTATCGATGGCATCTGGTGAGGTGCCGATAATAGGCACACCACAAGCTTCTAATTCACGGGCCAATTTAAGGGGAGTCTGTCCACCATACTGCACGATCACACCAACTGGCTTTTCGATACGCACAATTTCCAGCACATCTTCTAAGGTCACCGATTCAAAATACAGACGGTCCGATGTATCGTAATCTGTGGATACGGTTTCAGGATTACAGTTGACCATAATCGTTTCGTAGCCGTCTTCGCGCATGGCCAATGCTGCATGCACACAACAGTAATCAAACTCTATGCCTTGCCCGATACGATTGGGTCCGCCCCCAAGCACCATGATTTTGTCATTGTCTGTGGGGTTAGCTTCACATTCTTCGTCATAGGTAGAGTACATATAAGCGGTGCTTGTGGCGAATTCGCCGGCGCAAGTATCCACACGTTTATACACAGGATGGATTTCAAAACCTCGGCGTACATCGCGCACATCCGCTTCATCTACGCCTGTTAGGTCGGCAATTCTCGAGTCGGCAAAGCCTTTACGTTTTAAAGTCCGCATCAGGTCGGCATCGATGCCCGATAAGCCAATATCAGTGATCTGCTGTTCAAACAACATCAGCTCTTCAATTTGCATCAGATACCATTTATCGACACCGCTTAAGGTATATATTTCGTCTACCGACATGCCCATACGTATCGCATCGGCAATGTACCAAATTCGCTCTGCACCTGGCTCACGTAATTCTCGAATAATCTTATTCTTGGCATCAGGGGCGCTAATATCAATAATCGAATCTAAGCCATTAACTCCCACTTCTAATCCACGTAAGGCTTTTTGTAGGGATTCCTGTTGATTTCGACCTATAGCCATCACTTCGCCCACAGACTTCATTTGCGTGGTCAAACGGTCGTTAGCCCCAGCAAACTTTTCAAAATTAAAACGTGGGATCTTAGTCACAACATAGTCAATAGCAGGCTCAAAAGAGGCCGGTGTTAGGCCACCAGTAATATCGTTTGCTAACTCATCTAGGGTATAACCTACCGCTAATTTAGCGGCTACTTTGGCTATTGGAAAACCTGTGGCTTTTGAGGCAAGCGCAGAAGAGCGAGATACCCGCGGGTTCATTTCGATCACCACTAAACGACCAGTTTCAGGATCCACACCAAACTGCACGTTAGAACCACCGGTTTCTACACCTATCTCTCGCAGCACGGCAATGGCCGCATTACGCATAATTTGAAATTCTTTATCGGTGAGAGTTTGTGCTGGGGCAACAGTAATAGAATCGCCAGTGTGCACCCCCATGGGGTCGAAGTTTTCTATGGTGCAGACAATAATGCAGTTATCCGCCTTATCTCTAACCACTTCCATTTCGTACTCTTTCCAGCCAATCAATGATTCATCTATCAATAATTCACTAGTAGGTGATAAGTCTAATCCACGGCGACAAATTTCTTCGAATTCTTGTTTGTTGTAGGCAATACCACCACCTGAACCGCCCATGGTAAAAGACGGTCGAATAATACAAGGAAAGCCAATACGGGTACTCACATCAAAAGCTTGTTCAATAGTGTGGGCGATCTCAGCATGGGGACAGGCTAAGCCAATTGACTTCATGGCCTTATCAAAACGTTCCCTGTCTTCGGCCTTGTCAATGGCATCGGCACTAGCGCCGATCAGCTCTACCGAAAACTCTTCAAGCACACCGTATTTATTCAAGTCCAATGCACAGTTTAATGCCGTTTGACCACCCATAGTAGGCAAGACCGCGTCTGGGCGTTCTTTCTCAATGATCTTTTTCACCACTTCCCAATGGATGGGCTCAATATAAGTGACATCCGCCATTTCCGGATCGGTCATGATAGTGGCAGGATTTGAGTTCACCAGAATGACTTTATAACCCTCTTCACGTAGGGCTTTACAAGCTTGTGCGCCTGAATAGTCGAATTCACAGGCTTGACCTATAACTATAGGTCCGGCGCCTAATATTAAGATGCTTTTTATGTCGGTACGTTTTGGCATAGTGTTGTTACTCTAAAATCTTTAAATGGCTATTCAGGCCTGACGCCTAACGCGCTAGTTAACTGCTTGCATCAATTCTATAAAATGGTCGAACAGAGGCGCTGCGTCTTCAGGTCCAGGGCTCGCTTCAGGATGTCCTTGAAAGCTAAAGGCCGGTTTGTCGGTGCGATGAATACCTTGTAATGATTGATCAAACAAGGACAGATGAGTCACTTCCAAGTTGCTAGGCAAGGTACTTTCATCTACAGCAAAACCGTGATTTTGGCTAGTGATCATCACCTTATTGCCCTTAATGTCTTTAACAGGGTGATTCGCTCCGTGATGACCAAACTTCATTTTGACCGTCTTTGCTCCACTGGCTAATGCCAATAACTGATGACCTAAACAAATGCCAAACATTGGAATGTTGGTGTCTAACAATTGCTTAATGGCGCTAATAGCATAGTCGCAAGGCTCTGGATCACCCGGCCCGTTTGACAAAAACACACCTTGGGGATTTAAGGCTAATACTGCTTCAGCCGATGTTTGGGCTGGCACCACTGTCACTTTACAACCACGGTCCACTAACATACGTAATATATTGTGTTTCACACCAAAATCGTAGGCCACTACATGAAAAGCCGTGGTGGCACTAGCAGATTGATAGCCCTCGCCTAATACCCAGCTGCCACTTTGCCATTGATAGGGTTGTGTGCAGCTGACTTCTTTCGCTAAGTCCATGCCTTTAAGCCCGGCAAAAGCCCTTGCTTTGTCTAGCGCAGCTGACTCATCTAACAGCCTATTATCGAGACTATTACTGGCCACAATACAACCATTTTGGGCGCCTTTGTCCCGTAAAATTCGCGTTAGGCGGCGGGTGTCTATGTCGGCAATGCCAAGAATATTATGCTCTTCAAGATATTCACTGAGACTTTTTTCGCTGCGAAAACTACTGGCTAACAGGGGTAAGTCGCGGATCACTAAACCTTTAGCAAAAATGCTAGTGGACTCACAGTCTTCGCCGTTTACACCCGTGTTACCTATATGGGGATAGGTCAAAGTGACAATTTGTTCAGCATAAGAAGGGTCAGTTAATATTTCCTGATAACCCGTCATCGAAGTGTTAAACACCACCTCTCCTACTGATACACCAGAAGCTCCGATAGCAGTACCTTTAAAAACTGAACCGTCTTCAAGTACTAAAAGGGCAGAATAAGCCAAGTCAAACCTCCTGATTAGATATGTAATAAAAACAACCGTTATTAAAACTGTCAAGATGAGAGCTTGGTCATTTCAGTTACCCAACCCTCATTAACAATAACTCACATAACCATATGATTAATATGAATATTTACTTAATTTGCAAGTTATAACTGAGTCAAATAAAAAGTATCTCACTAAAATTTGGCAAATTCGCAATACTATACATTAGTGAGCTTTTAAGGTCTATTAGCAATTACAAAAAACGTATAAATAAGCCTTTAGCATGACATTTGATATTAAAGCACTAAAAATCTCTATTTAAGGGCTAATACATCTTGCATATCATATAAGCCAGGTGGCTTATCTTTGAGCCAATTGGCTGCTTTTACCGCACCCTTGGCAAAGGTTAATCGACTCGAGGCTTTATGTGTGATCTCCAAACGCTCACCAATGTCGGCGAACAAGGCAGTATGCTCACCCACTATGTCCCCTGCCCTCACTGTGGCAAAACCTATGGTCTTTTGATCTCGCGGCTCAGACTCCCCTTCTCTACCATAAACGGCACAGCTATCCAGATCTCTACCCAGCTGCTGGGCGATAGCTTCTCCAATTGCTACTGCAGTGCCTGAGGGGGCATCTTTCTTAAACCTATGATGGGCTTCTAATATTTCAATATCAGCAGTATCACCCATGACCTTAGCAGCTTGCTTAACCAAGTTAAGCAAGAGGTTGACTCCCACACTATAATTGGCGGCGAAAACAATAGGCACAGATTGTGCTGCCAACGCTAGTAATTGTTTTTGATCTCTATTGAGCCCAGTCGTGCCCAAAACCAGAGGTTTCTGATGGGCAACACACAAGGCTAAGTTGTCGGCTAAGGCACCAGGCAGGGTAAAATCGATTAGTACATCAATGATTTCAATACTCGCGGTTAAATCGCTGGTAAGGGTGATGCCATTCTTGCCCACACCCGCCAATTCACCCACATCAACACCCACTAACGAAGAGTCCGGTCTCACTGCTGCTGCCACTAATTGGTTGTCACAGTGTTGCTGAATAGCCTCAACTAAGACTTTGCCCATACGACCGTTGGCCCCAAAAATTGCGATATTGTTCATAATAATTGAATGCTCTGATATCCCACAAAGAATAAAGTGATTGTGCCTGAAATATTCAATTGATGCAGTAACACCGCCGGTAACTTTTATATATAACTAAGAAGAGATCTTAGCAAAGCGGCCAGTGCAAGGGATACAATGGTTAGCGCTTAAACCAACCTTGCCACCCGTTACTATTGTTATTCTGACCCATCAGGCCCAGCTTAAAAAATGGCTGACGCCAAATGTATCACTCTATATATTAACTTTGCGGGGGCAATGCCACCACATGGGTGGATTTGATTTCTTCCATCACCACATAGGTATGGGTTTTACTGACCCCGTCTAGGACCGCCAGCTTGTCTCCTAAAAATCGACGGTAGCTGTCCATGTCGTGACTACGGATTTTCATTAAATAGTCGAACCCCCCTGCAACCATAGCGCATTCGATCACTTCATCCATTTCTCTTACCTGACAATTAAAGGCTTCTAGAGATTCAGTGGTAGAGCTTTCTAAGGAAACTTGTACATAAGCCGTTAAACTTGCCTTCAGTTTTTTCGCATTGAGATGGGCTACATATTTATCGATGTAGCCACTTTGCTCTAAACGTTTCACTCGTTCCAAACAAGGTGTAGGACTTAAATTCACCTGATTAGCAAGATCAACATTTGAGATCCGACAATTTTGTTGTAGCAGGTTCAGGATCTTATTATCGATCCGATCCAATAAATCCGTACTTTTCTTCATTTTTATACTTCTTTTAAATTCAACAAGATAGCGTTGCCACCCGTGGCCACAATATTATTGGTTTTGGTTTTCTCTATCCTTAGGACATCAGGCAAAAGGGGCTCACTGAATGATCAACTACAGGTATAATTGAGCCTGAGCGTTTAGCTAAGACAGGCAATAAACCACTGGTTTCATGGCTGGCCACCAAGGTAATACATGGTTCCAACAACAAAGCCCTAAAACCTGCACATTACTGGACCCATTCTCAGTAGACTCAGTCGATACACACAACCAGACTACGCCTTTGGCATCTAAGGTCAGCTCATTAGTTTCCCCCTTAGGTCCGGGTAAATCAATCACTTGCGTAAACTGTTTTTGGCCAAAGTGAGCCTGGCTGCACACTCTGGATATCTAGCTGGGCACTCTTCGCTTCGTCTTGCCGCGCACACAGCGCCGATGACAAGGTAGAGGTCCGGTTAGCGGCGTCTTTAGCCCCAGCAATTGCGCCTCTTTTACTGTTGCCACTATGCTACTGCCAGCTACAGACAAGGTATCTGAGCCTAATAATGGCGACTCACCTATAACTACACTAGACCATAAATTGGTAAAACGTAATAAATAATGGGGGCCACCAGCCTTAAACCCTGTGCCCGAGAGTCCATGTCCACCAAAAGGGTTGCCCCTGCAACCGCCCCAACCATGTTGCGGTTAATATAGGTACTGCCCACCTTAGTTCTATTAAAGACCCGCTCGGCAAATTTTTTGATGGGGCTATGCACCCCTAAGGTCTGCCCATAACCGGTATCGTTAACATCTTGCAGCACTTTATCCCGCTGCGATCCCTTGAAACGTATTACATGCAAGATCGGCCCAAACACTTCACGCTTAAGCTGATTAATATATTTTAACTGATAGACTGGTGGCGCCAAAAAAAGATCCCTGTTGGCAATACTCACTCAATTTCACTTGGGCAATAGCGCTTGCCTCTTTCTCCATACGTATTGGGTGTTCGTTTAAGCCACTCAGGGCTTTTTGAACAATAACTGGCCCAATATCGGTGCTTAATTGCCATGGATAACCGACTTTTAATGTGACTAACGCGCTTTTTTAGCATCAGGATCACATTGTCCGCAATATCTTGTTGTAAATACAGGTCCCGTAATGCTGAGCACCTTTGAGCAGCACTTAAAAAAGCAGACTGCACCACGCCACCGCGTTTCACTCAGTCAGCTTGGATGCGTTGTGCGATTTGTGTCGAACCTGTAAAGGCCACCTGTGCCACTAAAGGGCTGGCCATTAATTGTGGACCAATAGCAGCACCAGAGCCTTTAACAACTGTAGGACTTGGCTAGGCACACCGGCTTGTTGTAAAAGCGCAATAGCATAACAGGCCACAATAGGCGTTTTCACGGCGGGTTGAGCCACTATAGTATTGCCTGTGGCCAAAGCGGCAAAAATCGACGGCTTCGCGCACCTCAGATACACCATCACCTAAGGTTCGACCAGCTTCAAAGCTAATCAAGGCGGTGAGTTTTTCAGTCTACTGTTCCAGTAGATCAGCCGCTTTATCCCGTATACCTGCTCAGGCATTATCCCCTATTTGATGCCAGTTTGGTTGGGCTTATGCCGCTGATGCTAAGGCAATTTCAACCTCTTGATCATCTTCAGACAATGGATTGATCGCCAAAAGATGTTTAACACTGTCATCTTCAGGGCTAACATTGTGCTGTCGAATAGTTTGGCGGGTCGCGGCTAACAGAGGATTGAGGGGAATAGAATGTTGCATGATTACACACTCGAAATAAACAGTATGGTTTGCCTGCCTCCCTAAGGTAAATATACAGATGACTGGCCAAGCGTAACTAAGATAAGATGAGGGGTGTTTCGCCTTGCCACTTATAACAAGAGTACCTGCATGACAGACCAATACAGCAACCAAAATGTTGACTCTAGCCTACAGCCCAGTATTGCATTTTTAGATAAACAGCCTCTGGCCTTAGAATATGCTGGCGTCAATCTAAGACTAAATTTATTGATTATGCTGATGCTGATCACCCTAGCCTGTGCTTTGTTTTATCAAAGCCTTATACCACTGCCCAAAGGCTTGCAAAGCCTGTTACCTAATATTATCTTGGGCTTATTTGCCTTTACCTGCGTTTTTTGTGTCTATGGATATTTCAGCGACAAGGCTAAAAGCTATGCATTGCGGCAGCTCGATCTACATTACTCCAGTGGGTTGTTCTTCTATAAAACCGTTAGCCAACCTATTACACGTATTCAACATATCGAACTCAAACGCGGACCCATAGAGCGCCATTTCAACTTGGCCAGCTTGCAAATTTTTAGTGCAGGTGGTGCTACTTATAGCTTCGAGATCCCTGGTTTACCTGTAGAGCGCGCGATGCATTTGCGGCAGTTTATCTTGCAGCACAGGGAGCTGCTTAAACATGGCTGAAGACAACACTATATCCCCAGACCCTTTAGTCGGCACTGATCCAAACTCACCATGGCAAGCTTTATCACCAGTGGCTATAGTCTATTTTACCGCGAGTATTTTTAAACAATTGCTGGGCAATATTGTTTATTTAATTCCGGCCCTGATATTTAGCTATAAGAGTGTGTTACAGCATCCCTTTATTTGGCTACCTGCAATACTAGTAATAATAAGCTTAATGGCATTAACAGCCTGTTTGAAGTTTAAGATGTACCGCTATCGACTTAGCCAAGATACTATCGAGATCCGCTCAGGCATTTTTAATAAGACACACTTACACCTGCCCTTCTCCCGGGTGCAAAATGTCAAGCTCGAACAACCCCTTTATTATCGTCTCACAGGCCACGCTTGTTTGCAGTTAGATACCGCAGGTTCGGCCAAACAAGAAGCTAAAATTGTGGCATTGCCCCTAGACTTTGCAACACAACTTAAGCAAAGCATTCTCAGCCAAAAATCAGCCACCCCCCAAGCAAGCAATAATGACAATCCAGACGAGGGTGAAGTGTTACTTAACAGTCGCAGCCTATCTGATTTAGTGGTGCACGGTATTTGTAGTAATAGAATTTGGATCTTGGTCGGTGGTTTAGCACCTTTTTACGACAATATTATGCAAAGTGTCAGTATCGAGATAGAAAAAATGGGACTCGATCTGTCTGAGCGGTTTAATCTCGACAGCCACTCGACCTTAGAAGTATTGTTCACTGTTCTGGTCTTAGGACTGCTGATAGTGCTAGTGATACTGGCGCTGTCTGTGGTGGGCGCCATAGTCAGCTTTTATGGCTTTACCTTGAGTAAAATAGATGACCGCTATATTCGCCGCAGTGGACTGCTGACTAAATACGAGGTGAGCATGGGCATTAGTCGTTTACAAATGCTCATACAAAAACAAGATTGGCTAGATAGGTTACTTAAACGTGTCGATTTGAAATTACAGCAAAACAGCGCAAGCCATACACAAGATGCGGCAACAGGGGCCAATAACAAAATAGTGGTGCCTTCTATTACCCAGCAGCAGAGTCAAGATTTAATCGATGAATTATACCCCCAGAACACCCTTAAGCAGGTCATTCAACATCAGGGTTTCACTGGCATAAGTAAAGTTTTTATATGGCGTCAGATCATCCTTATCTGGTTACCTATCTATACAGTGACATCGATAGCGGCTTGGTCAAGCCAGCAAAGCCAATGGTTATTCGTCACCACTGCTGTGTTTTTATTCATCTGTGGTTTAGTGGTATTACGTTGGAAACGTTGGGGCATTGCCACAGACCAACATTTTGTATATTTGCGAAAAGGGTTAATAGGGGTAGATTATGTTTGCTTCAATTTATTCAAAGTGCAACAAACTCAATTTATGCAATCTATCTTGCTGCAAAAAAGGCAACTGGCCTCTGTAAGGTTTGTGTTAGCGTCGGGCGCAATAAAAGTCCCTATGCTTAAACAAAGCTTAGCCTACAGACTGCTGGACTATAGTTTGTATAAAGTGGGGGTCACAGAAAAATCGTGGATGTAGGGAAAGTCGCTTTGATGGCATATTTAACCTCTCGCCCTGCAAATTCAAAGGGGTTAGTGAGGCGCCAATTGTACAAACTGCGCCCTGTACGCCTTATGGCCGGCCCTTAATGTAAAACCCATTGATATAATGACACCATAGGGGCGTGGCCGGGGATGGAAACTCGGGATCATTGTCTATACCTCGTTCAAACTCTATCATCGAACGCCACTCTAATGACCCTAGATCTAGGCCCTGTCCTTGACTGTCCCCCACCAAAATTGACTCTCCACTAACTGATACCCGTCATTTGATCAGGGCTGTATCTGCGCCTCAGACAGGCTAGTACAAGGACGAGCAAAAATGGCGAGTACCACAAAGTCAATAATCTCATCAGTGCCCTTTTGGCTTATAGTGCAGCAGTACTGAGCTAAGGGCCTAAGGCCCAATGTATCTCAGTATCACTGGTATATAAACACTTATTACTCAGCGACCACATCTGGCTCTTGAATAGGATCCGTTTCTATTTTTGCGCGCTCGGCTTTACTGATATATTTGGGTTTACTACTACCAGACAATTTAGCATTAGCCTTTTTGGCACGGGCCTTTAAAATCTGATTGCCTTTTTTACGACGGTTCATACATACCTTCTCTATGGATTGACCTACACATAATAACACCTTCGAAGGTGGAACCAAATTGGATCACCGCTTCTTTGTTAACTTTACTTGTGACTAACAGGCCAAGATCTAGCAAATAACCTGTCAAATTATTTGCCTTCAGCTGAGTCGCTCCAACAGAGAGATGATGGTATTAGATAATTTATTATGTTTTTGTTCTCTTGCCGTATCGTTGTTCAACACCAATGCAGATAGTTGTCGCGGATCCCATCGGCATGGCCAACCGTACTTGTGAAAAGTCGGTTTATGTCATGTATCTAATCTAGTAAGTTATTCAAATCGGAACTGTATACTTCGGCAGCAGTACTCATAATATAATTCCTCCTTAATTTCAGCAAAAGTCAAGCGGCCAAGGTTTTACACCTATTGATATGGGTGTTTTCTCATTGCCTCTAGTTTCCTATTAAATATAGCCAAGCTTTGTAAATTAGAGGCCACTAAAGAGGCGACACAACATGCTCACCTAGATTTTGCCACTACAGCGCTATATCCCACAAGATTCTAATTTCTTGCAATAAGGCTTTGTTCAAGGGCTCACTCACTCTGTTTTTAGCAATCACAAAATGTAATAGGGCAGAAAAATCCAGCTGGGATATGATTTTTACCTGTTGGTTTTGTTCAGCCACAACCGCCTGTTCTTTTTCTAAGAAACTCAAACCTAAACCATTTCTCACCAGCTCTAATCGACTGCCATCATCATTGGTTTGCATGGACGAAATAATGTCACCTCCCAGCTTATCTTTTAAAAAGCCATCAAAAGGACAATAGTCCCCCATTGTGATCCACTGATACAGACGAAGATCCTTCTGAGTCACTAATTTACTGCAATCAAAGGATAAGGGGGCGATAGTCGTTATGGTTTGTTCCATCACCGGCACACCGATAAAATCATCGGGCACATCACCAAAAATATAACCACCACCCAATTGCCCGTCCCTAATATCCTTGATGATGTTGCCGGTGCTTTGTTGATGAATGTCTAGGCTGATCCCAGGACAGTTTTCTTGCAGATTGCTGGCTAGTTCAGACAGCCTTAATTGCTTAGCCGATACATTAATACCCAGCTGGAAAGTGCCCATTATTTGATGTTGGTTGTCGGCGGCTAAATTCACTAAATTGACCGCACTATCTAGGGTAAGTTGGGCTTTTGCCAGCAGTAATTTACCTTTATCGGTTAAAGACATACCTTTATTGGAGCGGATAAATAAAGGGGTAGACAGCTCATCTTCCAGAGCTTTAATGTGCCCGCTTATAGCTGGAGGCGTGGTATATAAACGCTTTGCCGCTTGGGTTAAATTTCCCGTTTGAGCCACGGCCACAAAAGAGCGTAAGTGATAAAATTCCAAGGCGACATTCCTTAAATAATTTTTTGATGAGAGCAGAGACTGCTTATCTTTAAGACAGCAAATATACCCTTAACCTCACTGTCTGACCATTTAGCTATCTTGAACAGCAGCTTCAGCAATAGTGAATGTTAAATTCTACTCAATGGAGCTAAATTACGCCAACACAGACCCATGATTTAATCCTGTCTAGGATAACGTAACCAAGGAATAATATTAATGCCTAACCATACCCACACATTTACTCACCATCTGCTACCTACTGAAAAAGCCAGCGAGTATTTTACCACTAAGCTGGCTTGTGAAACCGATTGTTCAGACGTTTATACCGATATTAAAGCAGGCAATAACCACTACCTACTGTTAGACGTGCGATCTAAAGAAGCCTTTGAAAAAAGCCATGCAATAACCTCAGTAAGCATGCCACATGGTGAAATAAACAGCGCTGCATTTGCACACTACAACAAAGACACACTATTTATTGTTTATTGCTGGGGACCTGGCTGCAATGGCGCCACTAATGCAGCCGCCAAGATATCTGCCTTAGGGTTTAGGGTAAAAGAAATGATAGGGGGTATTCATTACTGGGAAGACTTCGAACGCTACCCTGTTAACCGCAGTGTAGCGCAAGGGCAAAAGTGACCTTTAATACACTAATAGTGAGTAACATAACCTGAGTTGTGCGCTTTTTGAACATCGGCTGTGGCTTAAATAAATAGATTAGGAAATATTATGGGATCTTGTATTCGATTGGCCACAGACCAAGACCACCCAGCCTTATGGTTAATGATCAAAGAGCATGCAATCTTGAGGCGTCTAATAATCAACAACAAAGTAAATGAGAGGCACTGCCGGTTACCCTTTTTGTGGTGCAATCAAATCACCAATTGCTGGGTTATATGTCCTTGATAAAGCAGTTTTCTACTTGGGATATGGATGGGTATCCGTACCTAGATTGTTTGCCTTTAAGCACCGCCGTTAGAGGGCAAGAATCAGGCTTTAAATTAATGCGAACAATGAAATATTTTGCCAAAGGAAATAAGCTCAAAAACATTCAATGGCAAACACTAACAGACAATGCACCAGCCATTGAATTTCATCAAAAACTAGGGGCAGTGAATGAAAATAAACAACGATTCTTTTGGGCGATTTAATCAACGGACCCTGGAAACCATCAATACGCTTAGGTGAATAACCTTGCTGCACTTCTACATTGGATCTGAAACCTGTCAATCACTCAAGTTGTGATGGCCAAGTTATGATGGTCAAGTTATAATGGAAGCCAATTTAATTCTGTATCTATGTAATTCTCTATAATGGGTCTATGTAATTCTGATTTATTTAATTAAGCTGGTAGATAGCGACATAGTCGTGTAACTGAGTCACCAAGTTAATATCATACCCCCGACTTATAAGTAATGCCCATGGGCGCTCATTGGCTCTAATATAAAAGTTAAATAGAATGCAAAATTTTTTACTTTTAAAAGCGTAATATATTAGGATGATTTGTGAATTTATATTTTAGACTGGCTCTGACAATCTTACGGGCTTTATTTGTGAAGACTTCCTGCCCTAAAGAATCCACCTCGCAATTATATAGAGTCTGGCCACACGACCTTGACGTTTTTTTACATATGAACAATGGTCGCTATAGTCAAATTATGGATGTTGCCCGCGTAGACTGGATGATGCGTAAAGGTATTTTAAAACTTATCAAAGACAACAAATGGGGCGCAGTCCTGGGCGGAACTATGGTTCGCTTCAATCGTCAGCTTAAGCCCTTTCAACGCTATAAAGTGCATACCACTTTAAGTCACTGGGACAAAAAGTGGTTTTATTTCGAACACAAATTTGAATCTTTGAACGGTAAGGTCATATCGGTAGGCGTTACCCGAGCAGGGCTACTTAAAAAAGGGGTGTTTATTAATACCGCAAATGTAGTAGAAATGGTTGATGCAAGCCTCTCAATACCTCTAAAACCCAAAAGCCTCGACGATTGGATGATTGCTGACGCGCAACTGCATACAGAAAGTATCCAGTCCGATCACAATGCATTAAAAGTCAAACGTGACCTATGTTCATTAAATGAATAATAGACACATATCAAGTGTCACTGGATCAAGATAAAAAGGAGCAGAGTGGGTTTAACTTCTCCAAAACACTATAAATCACATAGATAATTAATGGCTTCGTAAAAGAACCATTGCTTGTTTTTTTACAAACCTCACAGTGTTTTTCATCTCGCACCCTGATTTTTTACCCATTTAAATAACCGGTTGTAAGCATTGCCGAAATAGGAATAAAATTGGCAGTTTTTCGTTTTAATCCGGCGCTTACTTTACTGTTTAACTTAGGAAGTGAAACTTCGACCTTGCGAGCTCAAGCATAATGCTGTTGCGCTCACTAAGCTTGCCTATCAAGGATCAGAATTGATTTGCTGTGGTACTGAATGTTGTGATCGAGTTGCCTGGGGTGTTGGCGCACCCATAATTATTGCAGGCGTTTATTATCCTTTATTGAAGTGTCCGGTTAATTCAACCACAACACTTTCAGTTTTTTAATATAGAAATATCAATCTCTTCAGCTAAAATTCTCAACGCATCTGACTTATTTACTAGAACCAATATGCTTGCAACCGCTCCTTTTAATTGTTCATGAGTTGAAAACGTAACCCATAAAGTCTGCACTATGGCGTTAAAGTCGTCATTTGGATTTATCATCTGTGTTTGATAAGCTACGCCTAAGAGTTGGCGTATAGCAGCTCTCGTTTCTTCAAGTTGATTTTCTAGGGGTTCAAGAATTCTCAACACCGAACTCTGCGCGTCATAAATGATCGAAGTTGCCACTGACAGCTGCCGCTTTTTTTTAGAAACTGCTGTTACTTTAGCGTAAGAAACTGCGATAATTTTGCTGCGTAAACCAGCTATTTCAGAACATTTAGAAATATTATGCTTAATCATTACTGCTTCGGTGTTTACTAACCATAAATTCAGATTCTCAAGAAAGTTTATATCTTTATCGGCTGCCTGTGTAACTAGTTCTGGGATCAAAAAACTTTGTTTTAATAGTTTCTCATAAGTGTCTATACGGGAATGATTCATTCTTACTCTACCATCAGTTTAGCTACGATATTGCCATCCGCATCTTCCATCGTCTGCCACTCCATGCTCTCTTCGGTGATCTTCATTTTGATATAGAGAAGGCTTTCGGGCCTTTTATCTTTGAGCCTGTCGCTCTCCACTGTTACTTGTGCATTTTCTATTTTCCCAGCCATTTCTCTTGGCTTGATTTCAGCTTGAAGATATTTTGTCAAATTTGCTACTAACATCTCTTTGACTTGATCGTCATCAATATTATGAGACTTAAGTACTTCATCAAAAACAACACGGCCTTGTTTATCGCTGATAATCGTCTCGAGTGCCAAGTCAGATATTGTTTCACTAAATCCATCTAAAGATACTTTTATGGGGGCACCGCTTTTTATCGATTTTTCCAGCGCGTCGATGTGTGAATAAATTGCCTTTCTTAACGCGGTTGAAAGATCCCTATTAAAGCTAGAGACTTTAAAAACATTTTTGATCTCTGCGTATGTTTTTGCATAAAAAAACTTATTATCAATAGGCTGATAGTCTGTTTCAACTGAGCTGTCGAGCTCATCAATCGCAATAGGTATGGTTAACTCTGTTTCTTGTATCTTCATTCGTGGAATGGAAAAATGTTTTAACAAATTGTCTTCTGCATACATCTTGGCGATGTGAGCAGTCTCTACGTCAGCGATAACTCGTGCATGATTGAGATCTCTGAGCAGGGAGCCCAGATAATCTTTTAATGTTGGCATATAATTCCCTTAGTTTTATTAGGGAACCTTGGCTGTCCCAGGTTCCCTAAAATGAATCGTTAGCTACCAGTTGGCTGAGCAACGATTGCATCTTCTAAAATACCTAACAATTTTTCCATACCCGCGGGGATCTCATCTTGAGCAACTTTGATTTTTATGCCTAGCTGAAACGTTTTATCAACCTTGTTTCCCTGTCTGCTAGTGCGCTGGTAAGAGGCATTTACTTTAAAGTTAACTGATGAGCTATATTTGGCTTTAGCACTGGATTTGGCAAACAGTGAAGTGATGCTTCCAGTGCCACCGCTGACACTACCCGAGGCGGTAGAGTTATAGCCAAAACTCGTCGATGCTTTAAATTTTGAACCGACATTGGCATATTCCATAGAGGTTATTTTGGCATGAAAATCAATTTCCCCTTCCTCAACTCGAATGAACGGGATCGGTAGCATGGTTAAAATAGGCACTTCCAACTGCATCTCATTAAACACGGCAGGGACGGCATCTTTATCTGCTGTGGTAACGGTTACAGCCAGTCCGGTACCTCCAGCAGCAGTAACAGAAGTTGTGCCATCATAACCACTTCCTGCATTGGTAACATTAATCGCAGTTATCACCCCCCCTGCATCAACGGTAGCGGTTGCCGTTGCTTCCGAGCCAGTGCCTGTAATCGTGACTACTGCACCTGCTGTAAAGCCAGAGCCGCCGTTAGTTAGCGCAATAGCTGTAATTCTCCCATTAATAGCCGGTTCATAAGGCGCCACCATTTTAGGGTATTTAAAACTGACATAGACGGGTGTCCCAGGTGTGACTTCACCCGTGGTGACATCTTCTGAATCTGGTGTAAAACCAACGGCTTTAATAAAATCTACCGTTGAAAGAGCCGCTTGAGCTTGGGCATCTACTATCGCTCCCAACGGCCCGCCAATCATACTTTGAAAATCAATACTCGAAAGCTCTTGTCCTGGAGCATAGTTTGAAATAGCCATGACATTTCCTTTTTGTATATTTTTTAAAATAACAGTAAATAATTTACTTTAAATTTGCTTTGCTACTTTATGAATGACTACCCCTAATAAAAAAGACACTCTTTTTGTGCTCTTAGCAAACTGATATACGCTTTAACCACAGAATAAAAATATAATTTTCATCTAACACTTCAAGTACTCTAAACAAAGTGCTTTTGCGCATTAGGTTAAGTTTAGATAAAGAGCCGTTTTTAACAAGTTTATTTTGGGGGCTTTTAAGCTATTGAATACATTAAAATTTCGGATGATATCATCGTTTTTTTGCATCATGTCTTCTTGAACTGTAGCAGTGCCAACGCGCTTGAAAGTGATAACCAAGGTGTGGGTTAACGACGGTATTCAATAAGTCTGTTTAAGATCAATTATAAGTTCAGAGTACCAACTGCTTTATTTTCGACAAATGAATGACACAGACACCCAACATAAATGAATTAGATAGGAATTAGATAGAGGAATTAGATAGACACCCAACATAACGCTTCGCAGAAATAGCGTTTTTGGCTAAGCCGCTAGGCAAATATGCGGGGCTAATAGGTATTGATTGAATGACTAAGAGGCGGCTTTATAAGCCATACCCCTAGGATTGCATTAAAATCCAAGGGGCAGACATGGGGGATTTCCCCCACCTAAGTGCCAGTCATGAAATGAATCTGGGTATTTGGCTCAGGCGGCCTCAAACGTAGCCTTGGCCTTATTCATGCCTAGCTGATGGCTGTCTATGTGATTTAATTTGTATAACAGCGGAGGCGCTTGTTTTAAATTCTGAATTATGTGAAGAATGATGTTTTATTTCACCTACACGCCTTAAGATGTTTTTGTCGATAATCTCCTGGAGTTAGATTGGTCCAACGCTTAAACGCCCGATTGAAATTGCTTAGGTCGGAAAAGCCAATCAGGTAGCTGACTTCTCCCAAGCTTAAATGGGCTTGTTTTAAATAGCTTTGCGCCAGGTGTTTACGGGTATCTTCAAGGATTTCTTTGTAATTGCTGCCTTTATCCTTAAGTTTCCTCTGCATGTTACGCAAACTCATGCCTAATTCTTTGGCGACATCAGACTGACGAGGCGTGCCAAGTGGCAAGGCCTCGTAGATTTTAGAGCGGAGCTGTTGAATTAAATCATTTTTGTCAACACGTGATAAAAATTCATTGAGCAATTTTTCATGGGATTGGGTAATCAAGGGGTTGGCACCAATTAAGACTTTATTAGCCGCTTCTAAATCAAACTCTATGCCACTGTGGAGTGTATTGAATTCAATTTCACAGTTAAAATAGTCATCTAAAAATTGGGTGTCATAAATTGGTTTGTCGTAACACAGCAGCACCTTTTTGACCTTGAGTTCGTTTCCCACAAGCGCCTTTGAAAAAGTCGCAATGGTACCCAAAAAAACCAGGGTTGAACCGAAACTTAACACTAGCCGATTTGTTTCCCGATAACGTTGTATTTTCATTTCAACAAATAGACTATCGGCGCGCTCTTGAACATTCAACTCGCAGGTATTCGATACAATACGCTTGTAATGCGCTATGCGATTAAGGGCATCGTTTAATGTATTCGACGACATCATTGCGTAGCCCACAGCATGAAAGGGGCCGGGGTGAAAGAATTTGGCAATCGTTATAGCAAAGTCGTGGGTATTGAGTTGTTCGTTACAATAGTCAATTAACGCACAATAACAGTTATGGGCGACCCTTGATTCTTGGTCTTGCAATATTTTTTCATCAATATTACAGGCTTTCATAGCCACCAAAAGGTCGATACCATTGGCTTCACAGGCCCGACTGAAAGGGATCATCCAGCCACTTATTGTAGAATACAAGCTTATCATTGGGCGCCATAACCTATTAGTTTTCTGCTTGTTTTAATTGTTTGGCGTGAAATGACCACAAACTGGCACAAATAGCTTTCAACGAACATCTTAAACCTCGTAAGATAAGCAAATGTTTAAACATTTTAATGGAATGACTGTAAACGAGCGTGAAAATCGATTCAACAATAAAAAAAGCATAATTCCATAATTCCATAATTCCTTTAACAAAGAGTAAAAAAAATGAATAAATTCAGCATAATGATTGGTCAATTTCTACTTGGTCTGTATTTTTTTGCGCCTGGAATACGCAAATTTACCACATCAGACAAATTGCTTGCCTACATGCAATCCCATGACATTGCGTTCGCCTCTCAACTTTTATGGTTTGCCGGGGCGGTGAGTGTCATTGGCGGAATTTTGTTGATGTCCGGTCGGCACGTTAAACTCGTAGCTTATGGATTTGTAGTCTACATACTACTGGTCAACTTCATGTTGCACGACTTTTGGACCATGAGCGAGGATATGGCCCCTCGTGAGATGCAGAATTTCATCAAAAACCTGGCAATAATGGCAGGCTTACTGGCCGTCGCTGGATATGCTCCATCACGTCGACTATCCCTAGAAGGGTGGTGGAAAAGTGACAAATCTTTGCATCGATAGCTTAGTTATTTGATTTAGAGGACTGACAATACCCATAACTGAGCAGTAGGTACATTCAGCAGTGTTTAACATTGACGCGGCTCTAGTGGCATTAAGACACTCTAATATGCCGCGTTGTCACCTTAATTACATAGGCCTACATAACGCATCACAGAAATAACGCTTATTCGCTAAACCGCTTCGTAAATATGTTGAGCTAATAGGTATTGATTGAGTCGTATTGATGATGGGTGTCTATATAATTTTACTTGGTGTCTATGAAGCTTGTCTTGGTGTCTATGTAATTTATCTTAATTTAATTTGCATTGCTATGTAATCTGCATTGCGGGGCAACCGCTTCAAATTCGGGCTGCCCTAAATTAAATATATCGGCGCGGTCTTTTTCAACAGCATTAGCTAGAGCAGGATTGAGTAACTATCTGGTGACGATAACATAGCCTGCTGATGTGCACTTGAAACTCATGTATCTACAAACTTACACTTGAATGTAATCTAAAAAAACACTCAGTTTGAGCAGCAGATAACAGCACTAAACATTTTTAGATTCACCTGTTACAAGCCAAGTATCAGTGATGTTTTCCTCGTCGTTTCTGATCTGTAATTGGCACCACAATAATAAATTCCGCCCCTTGTTTTAGTGCGCTTATGCATCTTATGCTGCCCCCTAAAGATTGGGTCACCAGATTAAACGCTGCATGCAGGCCTAAGCCCACAGCGCCTGTTTCTCGACTAGTGGTATAGAAGGGGTCGAATATCAAGGGTAAAACAGCTTGGTCAATACCGCAGCCATTGTCGTGAAAGCTTAGCTCTAAGACATTTTGTTGTTGATGGGACACGACATTTAACTTTATGGCTATTTTGGCGTTGTCTAAACCAGTAGGAAAGGCATGGAGCATGGCGTTGTCCAACAAACTGGCTATCACTTTATCTAATGCAGCAACATCTAATTGAATCTGAATAGCCTGACTTGCTGAGATATGGACACGGCCTTTCATCTCTGAATGTTGAAACTCTAGTATAGTTAACAAATCGCTTATATGGGATACCACGTCAAGCTCTCTGATATCTTGGGAGGCTTGCTCTGTAGAGAGGGTTTTAAAGCGCTGGACCAAATCAGCAGCACGGTCAACGTTCTTTCTTACCAAATCAGAGGCTTGGGATATAGATTCATTTTTCTGCAAAAATTTGGACTTGGACAAAGCCCCTGATGTCATCATCTGATTCAAACCTTGGTTATCGTTTGATAATTGATCGATGGCCAGCTTAGCCACCCCAAGAGGGGTGTTAAGTTCATGAGAGACACCTACGACTAAACGACCCAAGGACGCGTGTTTTTCACTTTCGACTAATTGGTCTTGTGTCAACAGCAATTGTTCCAATGTACTAGTGGCTTCTATAGTGGCATTAGTCGCTTCCAGTGTTTTCAGTTCGAGGGACTTAGATTTGTCTTCAAGGCGCACAGTTTGTTGCTCTAATGACAGGGTACGTTGCTTAACCAACACCTCAAGTTCTCTGCGCTTAGCCGTCATTTTATTTACCCGCCATTTAAACAAAACCATTAACAGTAAGATAAAAGCGAGAAGCATAACGACTTTAAACAGCCAAGTTTGATACCAAGCAGGCAATACATTAATGGAGACTGTGGCGATATCATCGCTCCATTTTCCCTTACGATTGGTGCCTTTTATCTGCAAGCTGTATTCGCCTGGCGCTAAGTTTGTAAAGCTAGCAGAGCGGCGAGTATGATCCACATAATTCCAGCTGTAGTCGTCATCTCCATCCAAGCTATAAGCATATTTATTTTTGCTAGGGGCGGTATAATCTAGAGCCGAAAACTCAATACTCACGCGTTTATTTTTGGGCGAAAGAGTCAAATGGTTATCTTCAATGTAGGTGCTCTGGCCATCAATATAAGCACCAGTGACCACAAGTGGAGGCATATAATCCCACTTTTTATATAACTGTGGCCTGACCATCAATACACCACTTGGGCTGGCGAACAATAAGGTGCCACTTTTACTTTGTTCTTTTACATTCTCCCAAAGCTCTTCAATACCAATACCATCTGCTAGACCAAAATGATCCATTTCGCCGGTTTGCATATTAATAGCAAATTTCCCTCCCCACAGTTGCTGATCTCTATCGTCAAATAACTCACCTTTGATTAAAGGCATTTCTATTTCTTTACTCGTCAGAATAATATTGTCAAAGACAGCTTGGTGGCTGTCTGTATTTTGCCAATGGCTCAATTTAAAAAGTTTATATTTGCTACTAAAATAAAAATTATTTTTACTGTCTATGCTCAAGCCATTAATGCGATCAGAGGAAGTATGAACATCGCTGATGATGGAGACTGGGTGAATTAACTGGCTGTTCGGCATCACCATAAACAAAGCAGAGTTGCTATTCATCCATAAGGTACCATCGGGCATTTTTATGATATTTCTATATCTATGAGTATCCACCGATTGGGAATTGTCACCTCGATAAAAATTTTGTATTTCACGGCTTTGGGGGTTAAAACGTTTCAATCCCTTGCTTGTCATAACTAACAAAACCTCTTCGGATCGCCACAACACATCCAAGGTGGTTGAGCCACTAAATTCTGAAATATACTCGAATTCTTCTGTGTCCGGTGTGTATCTTACTAAGCCTGCATTAACAATTGACAGCCACACATCTTTAGCTGAGTTTTGTGCCATATAAACCACTTTAGATTTTGTCAGTAAGCGGTCAACCCCATGACTGCCATCAAAGGTCTTAAGCCGCCCTTGTTGGGGCGAAAACAGATCAACCCCGCGGCCATAAGCGGCAAATAACATTTTCCCATCGTTCAATTCTTTTATTTGAGCAATATAATTGACACTCAAGGTTTGGGGATTGCTCGGAGAGTGATAGAGATTGGCGAAGGCAAGATTGTTAGGGTTATATCGATACAAGCCCTTGCCCCAGGTGCCTAGCCAAATCAGTCCAGCCCTGTCCACCATTATGGTACTAACGCTGTTCATACCTATGCTGTGGGGTATAGCAATATCATGGCTAAACTCCTGAATGATCTCATAGGTATTGATGTCCAGTACAATCAGTCCACTGGATACCGTGCCTAGCCATAACTGGCCAGGCACGGCTTCAAATAGGTTTTCAGTGGTGTAATTTTCAAACCTGGCGAGAACTTGACCATCAGCGTTTAACTTAAACAGGCCATTTCCCAAGGTACCCACCCAAATCGAGCCATTTGAATCTTCCAGCAGGGAGCTGATATACGGAGCTTTATCAACAAAAGGCACAGCATGCATCACCCCATCTCGATCCATCTTAAACAGCGCTTTTGAGCTACCAATCCAGAGTTGTTGCTGCTGGTCGAACAAGAGATCCCTTATAAAATGATTGTCATCCGCTTCAGTCATCTGAGGCAGTGCGTATGAAGCCAGTACTTCGAAATTGTCATCCACTGAATATATGACTTTTTTAGTGCCAACCCACATGCCTCCCTTTGGGATTTCAACTATGCTTTGCACTGTTAAGAATTCTTGAGTATTGGGCAGCACGACTTGAAGGAATTTACCGGTAGAAGCCAGTATAATTGACAGCCCACTTGTTTCCGTTCCTACCCAAATATTATTATTTTTATCCACAGCTAGCACATTAACACCATCACTGTTTATGGTGTTTTTATCGTTGGACTCAGGACGATATATTTTATAACGGTATCCGTCGAAGCGTCTCAAGCCTTTTTCATCTGCAATCCAGATAAAGCCTTTTAAGTCCTCTACTACGGCCGTAACTTTGACAGCTTTATTTTCATCTTGCGGGGCAATCGCTTCGATTATTGGCACACCTAAATCGAATATATCAGCGGGAGGGTTTTCAATGGCCCTCAACATCGAGAGATTCAAAACACAGCATATTGTCATTACAAAAATCATTAACTTTCGCTTATAACTCATAGATCTACAACACTCTCTTCAATTTGCAGCGAATAATAAAAACCAAGGGCTAAAACGAGTGCAAGACCACATTAGCGGCATCACAGACCAGTTTTCACTCGACGAGTACCTTACATGGCAAGCGCTCAATGAAGGCCCGTCGATAGGATTAAAGATCTTTGTTTTTAACGGTTAAAATCACTTCTTGGCCTGCATGCACTTTTTCAATTCCCTCGATGGCGCTCATGCTGCTTAAGATCTGGTCAATTTCTGCTGTTAAGTCGACCAACTTCTTCGATGCACCAACCGTTTCCTCTGCTATAGAAGAGTTTGCCGACAGCATAGGCTTAACACTTTGCAAGCCGTCGCTAATATTAAAAATACTGCTCGCTTGATCTTGAGTCGCAATGTCAATATTTTCTGTCAATGCTAATAAACCTTTTACATCGTCAACAATACTCACTAGCTTATTAGCAACATTATCAACTGCCTCTTGACCTGCGGTCACGTTTTGCATTGAGTCATTAATGAGTCTTGTTGTTTCTTGCGCAGCATTCGACGAGCGCTGAGCAAGTGTCCTAACCTCATCCGAAACAACTGCAAAACCTCTACCTTGTTCACCTGCACGGGCGGCTTCAATGGCGGCATTTAATGCTAATAAATTTGTTTGCTCGGCAATACCGTCGATAACTTGGATGACTTGACTAATCGCTGCGCTTGTTTTGCTAAGCTTCTCAATGGTGCTAACAAGTTTATTCATTGCCGAATTGGCAAGTTCAACCCGATCGGTTATTTCTTTTGCGGTTTTGCGGGCTTCTACAACGCTTTCGGCATTCGATTCAGATTTAATACGGATATCAGTTAACGACGATGTCATTTTTTCTACCGTATTATGAATTTCAGATGTGCTGGAGGCTAACTCATCACCTACTTTATGTACGCTAGTTGAGCTTTTTGAAAGATCTCTCACAAGTGACGTTGCGTGTTGAAATATTCTGGATAAAGCAACTCTTTCAGTAATATTGGCGACGACTTCTACATGCCCAATTTTGTCACCTTGCATATTGTGCAAATAAATAGCTTCTACTTCAAAATCTTGTTCCCATTGATGGAACTGAGTCTTGCCTCGATTGTTACGTAAGCACTCTACGCCGCAATCAGGTGTCTGACAAATATTGGCCCCCCAGTTGTTACACGCTTGGCCTAAGACGCTTTCTCTAGTAACGCCAAGAGGAGCAGTTGCAGCACTGTTAACAAAGGTCCATTTCATGTCTAGATTTGTGACTGATAATGGCATAGGAACGGCGTCTAATATTTGTTCATACCAATGCACTTTTTCCCTAGTATTTTTTTCAGACTTTCGAACGCTCAACAGTAAAACGATACTGAGGACGATGGCCATCACCACGAGATACTTTATTAAGGTTGAAGGAACTAGAAGTAACGATATTAGGGTTGTTACTTGAAGCAGTGTGAGCCCTAAAGATATGTATATAGTATTATTTTTCACAACAAGCGGTCCTTTAAAAATCATCATCTCATTGGCATCATCGCTAATCTGCACATCATTTATTTGATGTCAGCAAATGCTGCCAATACTTATCTTATCGATCCAGTTTTTAAAAACTTCACATAAAATTTCATGAGATTTTGATGAGCATAATAGTATGGGTAAAATAAAATCTCATTTTCATAAGATAAATAAGAATTACATAAATGATACAATTACATAGACGCTCATTATTAAAATTACATAGACACAAACTATAGCACCTATTTGAAATAACGCTTTTTCACTAAGTAGAATTTCATAGACACCAATTATAACGGCTCACAAAAATAACGCTTCCCCACTAAGTGGAATTATATAAAACCTCATTATTAGAATTACATAGGCCGCCATTATATCGCTTTGCAGAAAAAGGACTTTGGCTAAACAGCTATTCAAATATGTTGGTTTAATAGGTATTGATGAGTGGCTAGGAAACGGTTTTATAATCCATCCCCCTTAAATAAATTGGAAACTCAGTAGCAGACATGGGAGGTGACTCCGCCTAAGTGCAGGCAATGAATTGAGTCTGGATATTTTGCTTTAGGCGGCATGAATAAAGCCGTGGCCTTATTCATGCCGCGCATGCGTTGATGGAGGGTATGGGCTTTAAAGCTTTTCATCAATTGCTCTACCCCTTTTGGGGTGTAAATCTATTTTGTGCCAACGCCGACGCTTTGTTGCTAGCATCGAATACTTTTTGTCACGCTTATTACTGTTTATAGAAACGTCTAATATTGTTTATTTGCTTGAGACAACTCAGGTTCAAGGTATGACAAGGCCTGCATGACGTTCAATACTACAAGCCAGTAAACTGACAGTCTTGGTGTCTTTAGCAAAATAAAAGGGGCATGGGTTTATCCATGCCCCTTTTTTATTGATAGCAACTATTGCACGGCCTTTTTAGGGCGGCGATCAGCACCGTATAACCCCCAATTTTTCTCGGCGATACCATGGGGTTTATCTTCACCACCTTTCCAGTTTTCGTCGAATGCTTCGAAGTAATAAGACACAATATGCTTATCTAATAGCCATTGTCTGTAGTTATCAAAAAAGATCTTTTGCGCACTCTCAGTTGCTTCGCCAATGATCAAACGTTCGTCACCATTGCTAGAGATAGAGCTGGTAGCCCAACCCGACTCACCCAATACAATCTGTTTTGTGGGGTGTAATGCTTGAATATCATTGAAGGTTCTTTCAGTCCACAGCAGAGCATTCTCTAGGGTCTGAGAATTCCACATAGCATAGGCATGCAATACGATATAATCCAACGCTTGGGCAATCTCCTGACTCCAAGGTTTGTTCCAAAAGTTGTAGTCGTCGGCCAGTGTAACCGGCACTGAGGTTTGTTTTTGGACTTTCTGTACCCAGCCTACATACCTCGGATAATCTGCTTGTTCAAGTTTATGGGACGACCAGTCAACAAAGATCTCATTGCCCAAATTCACTGTCACCACAATGTCTTTGTATTGATTGGCTAAACGAATAACTTCGGTAATTTGTTGCTCATTTTCAGCTGCTGTCTGACTAGACGATAACCACGCTCCTTGCATCACTTTAACAGGCAGTTTGTGTTTTTGAATGGTCTTTAATACTTGCTCACTGGCAGCGTCCGCGGCATACATACGAATAAGATTGAAAGAAACCGTCTTTCCAGCGGTCAATATTTCTAAATCTTGCAAAATATCTTGTTCAGATGAAACACTGCCTTTATCTGGGCTTTCACCGTCACGGTAAGAGCCATATGCGATCCCTAAACCCACCCATTTTTCATTTAACATAGGTTCAAAGACCTGTTGAATTTCACTCGATTTTTCCATTGCTACTGCCATATTGGTGGTCTGCACGTTAATGCCAGTTAAGATTAATAAAAAGGTGATAGAAGACAGAAGCCTCATGTTGTATTTCCTTTAATTAAGCGACCCGATTGTTAAACAACCCTGAGTAAATCGGATATGTAGGTATATTGGCAAGCAATTTACGACCTAATGGACTTTTATCGCGCTAATCGGGTTCAAGCAGCAGGTTTCAAAAAGATCTGATTTTTTCAACCATTAGAAAGAGGTGAAGGTATTTATTTTATATGGCCGTGGCCCGTCCAACTAAGTTGATGTAATTGTTCTGCAATGACAATATTCTGATTTAAGCAGACCTTTTTTTATTGATAGTTATACGTTTTCACGGACTTTGAAGCCTCGCACTAAAGTTTGTAAATCTTTGGCAAGTAACGTCATTTGGTCCCCTGCAGTTGTAACGTTTAACGCCGCGTCAGAGCTAGACTCAGCAGCAGCCGAAATGGCCACTATATTTTCATTTATGTCATCAGCGACTTTGGCTTGTTGATCCACTGCGGTGGCCACTTGGCTATTCATATCCGTAATGTGATTAATAGTATTCAGAATACTGTCTAACACCAGGCGGGTTTCTACTGATTTTTCAACGGTAATTCTGGCTTCGCCTCCACTTTCGTCCATAACTTGAACAGCTTGGCTTATACCTGCTTGCAAATTGTTGATCATGTTATTTATTTCAGTGGTAGACTCTTTTGTGCGCTGAGCTAAACCTCGCACTTCGTCGGCAACAACAGCAAATCCTCGGCCTTGCTCACCTGCGCGAGCGGCCTCTATGGCTGCATTGAGTGCAAGTAAATTGGTCTGCTCTGAGATGTTTTTTATTACCTCGATCACCGACCCAATTTCTAAGCTATTTTGCTCTAGTGATTTAATGACATCTTTGGAATTATCGACTTTTTTTGCCAGCGTTTCTATTGAGGTCAAGGTGCTATCCACTGTGGTTTTTCCTCTTTCAATTTCTTGCTGAGCACTGGTGGCTGACGATGACGAGTCAGCGGATAATTTCACCATTTCTTGGATGCTGTGTGACATTTGATTAATAGCAATAGCGACTTGAGATGTCCGTTCTTTTTGTTCATTGACAGCGCTATTGGTTTGCCTTGCTATATCCGCTGTTTTCTCCGCGGTTAAACTAATGTCATTGCCGGATGTTACTATGCCGCCGATGACATCTTTGAGGCTATCACTCATGTCTATTAAGGAGCGATAAATCCCTGTAGCTTTTTCCTTGTCATCGAATAGAGCCGTTAGATCGCCTTTCGCTATCACCGCAGTGATAGCCGCAATATCTTTTGGTTCACCGCCTATGGGTTGGCGTATTATTTTAGGCATCAAATAAGAGGCAGCAGCACCCAAAATTAGGCTAACAATGGCCAAAGCCCCCACTGTCGTAAAGGCATTTTGGGAATTGGTTTGCACTACAGGTCCCATTGTCTCTTGTTCGGCTTTAACCGAAAGCTTTACCTGCTCGATACTTTCAGCAATGATCGGACCCACCCTGTTTAGCGTGTTATTCATCAACTCGTTTCGCTGAGTAATTATGTTGTAGATTTGGTCAAGGGCATTGATATATTGATCATAGTTAGTGGTAAATTCAGCCATGAGTCCTTTACTTTTGTCGCTCGACATCCCTTGGCGTAACACGCCCATAGAGCGTCTGACATTATTCCCCAATTCTTCTTTGGCGCGATCGTAGTCGCTTTTTTCATTGCTAACGAGGAATTTACTCACATATAGTCTGCCTAATAGCACAGATTCCTGAGTTTTTGATGCCAAGTACACAACGGCATTATCTTGGTTATCGTGAGAATATTTAATTATATTGGTCATTTTTTTACGCATTGCAAGTCCTGATGGATCCAAGTCATTCCTCACCACAGTATGACGAGATGCAATGAGTGCAACTACAGATGCAAATGCTTGCTCATAGTCCTTGACTAAATCGGCTGATTTTCTTACGTTAGCGGCCCGACTTGGTTCCTGAATTTCTATTAGTGCTTTTTCTAGGAAGCTTTTCATTTTAGTTAAACGCTCTGTGTAAGAGTTTAATGTGGCCTCATCATTATTTTGCATATATCTGAGGGCATTAAGTCGCATTTCGAGCATATTAGCTTGCAATCGTCCGGCCAAATTAGTGTCTCGTGCAAGGCCTCGGTATTCTACAAAATTTTCGTAACCAGCAGACAATCTAAAAAGTGAGAAGCTGGACACTATTAATACTAATGCTAGTATTAACCCAAATGAAACGTTGAGTTGATTACCAAGAGAGAGATTTTTAAACATACCAGCCTTTAAATGCAATAATTATTAACCTTTATTAATAGAACAATAGTTCAGATATCGATTAATCATAGTATTCACTCAAAAATAAAATTTAATAAAAGTAAATTTCGTCAAATTGATTGAATAATAGTCGAGTGTATTTATATTATTTTGGTATCCCATACTACCTACATATACAATATGTCATCATGGGCGACTTAATAATCTTCTGCGATAATAACTTTTGAAAAGCACCACTGCATTTTGATTAAATGTTTATTACTTCTATTTTTATTCGGTCAAAGGGATGTTTACCTTTGCGCCAACATAGAAGAAATAACCTGGGCCTGATAATCACTCTGAATCTGGAGACTGTGATTCTTTTTGGAGTAAGCTCCACGGCTCAATCAAGTTATCTGAATATTTAATCTAGTCCATTACTTTCGGGTAAGAAGTTTCATCACCAACACTCTGTATTTCTTGCTACTTTATAAGCCCTATCGTAAATAAAAACTTCCGTTTGGAAAAAACACCTATCTCCATGGAGCAGCTAATGCTCTCTTCTAGTATTTTATAAGACATCCATTAAAGATTGCATAGGCACCCATTACCCATCGCAGAGACCACAATTTTAGCTAAGCAGCGAGGTAAATACCTTGGGTTAATATGAAGGGATTAAATGACTAACAGGCGGGTTTATAACCCATGCCTGTGAGATTGAATAGAAATATAAGGGGCAGACAAAAGGATTAATCGGCCTAAGTGCAGAGGATGAATTGAGTATGGATATTTTGGCTCAGGCTGCCTCAAACAAAACCTTGGTCTTATTCATGCCTTGCATTCGTTGCTGGTGGGTATGAGCTTTAACGTTTTCATCAATTACTGTGCTCTTGGGCATTAAAAATCGTGCCCTATCTTGAATGTCTTAATGAAGGGTAATTTGACATCAAGAACCTGGGGTTGACCTCATTCTGCGGCCACTTCTGGCGGTATTGGCAAAGATTATTGGGGCCTGATCTGGCGACCACAATGGATATTTAGCCATGACTTTGGTGAACATTGCACATTGTAAATATTCATTAAGCCAGCGTCTTAGCTGGGGATAAGGGGACTGTAAATACCACTGGCGCTCTATCCTTGCGAACTGACGAATAAACGGCAAAAGTGCAATATCTGCCAAGCTTTCTTTATCATCTATTAAGTAGTCATGCAGGCTAAGACGCCGTTCTAAGTCCTGAAGAAATTCTTCACAGGCTTGTCGACACTCATGCAGGTTAGTTTCGTGGTAACGCTTGGCGCACTTATAGGCTTCTAAACAGCGTTTAAATTCGTGGTCGAATCGATAGATCAGGCGCAAGATATCCTCGAGCTGCCCGCCGGCTTGTGTTTTGCCTCGATCCGGTGAGTGACCTAAAACCTCTGTATGCAGTAGATCCTCAGGATCACTTTGCGCTAACGTCCACAACATGATCTCTAAGCTTTCATCTAGTACTTTTTCACAAGCTAATAGCAAAATAGGCACAGTCCCTTTAGGCGAGGCTTGGATCATTTGCGCGGGTTTATCCTTAAGCACCAGATCACGTAGCTCAACCACTTGTTTAGATTGGTATATGGCGATGCGCGCGCGCATCGCATAGGGGCAATTTCTTAAGGAGTATAAAACCGGCAGTGTCATGGTTTAAGCCCTATAATTGACTCAATCATCTCAGTCATATCACTAAAACCCTTAAGTTACACAGCTCATATTGTATTTAGGCATTTTAACGGTATTCAGTGGCTAAATATACGGGTAAAATCCCTCTCTTTGGTGATCTCTTATAATTACAGACACCCTAATTAGCAATAAGTGAAATACATGGATCCTAAAATTGAATTGTTAGCACCTGGCGGTGATGTTGACGCAATCAAGGCGGCGATTATAGCCGGCGCTGACGCGGTATATTGCGGCTTAGATCACTTTAACGCCCGTAACCGTGCGTCAAATATCTCTTTTGAGCAACTGCTTGGTATCATTCGTTTAGCCCATCAATATCAATGCCAAATTTTCTTAACCTTAAATGTGGTGATTTTAGAGCGGGAATTTAAGTCCCTTGCCACCTTACTGAGTAAACTTGCCAACACCACCTTAGACGGTGTCATTGTGCAAGATCTGGGTATGTTGTATATATTAAAGAAATATTTTCCTACTCTCGATATTCACGCTTCAACCCAGTTAACTACCCACAATACTGGGCAAATTCCCTTTCTGAAAAAACTCGGTGCTTCACGGGTTAACTTATCAAGAGAATTAAATCTGCGAGAAATAACCGCTATGGCCGCCACAGGCAAAAAGCACAATGTATTAACCGAAGTCTTTGTGCATGGCTCGTTGTGTGTGGCGTTTTCAGGCTTATGTTATTCCACATCCGCCAGTGTCGGTAACTCAGGCAATAGAGGTCGTTGCAGCCAAGCTTGCCGTGAAGAATATGAAACCACAGCTTCAGGCAACAATTTTCCATTAAATATCAAAGATAATTCTGCATTTTTTGATCTACCGGCGCTCATTGATGCCGGTGTGCATTCTTTTAAAATTGAAGGGCGAATTAAAGGGGCAAGCTATGTGCACACTGTTGTGGATAGCTTTAGGAAACAGATCGATGGCTTTCTTGATACAGGCGAATTAACCCAAGACGGTGAACGTTTGTATAAAGTATTTAATCGTGATTTTTCTAACGGGTTTTTACAGGGTGATCTAAACCAATCAATGTTTATTGAAAACCCTAGGGATAATTCTAAACATCACGCTCTTGGGGCGAGCAACGCCATTTCTGTTGTGCAAATTCATAAAGTTGAACAACGATTAAGTGAAGAAAAAGATCAGATTAGCTCCTCTGTTTTTGCAAAAATCAAACATTTGAGCATCGAAAAGCCCACACTGAGCTTGGTTTTTTCTGGGGATATTGACTTGCCTCTAAAGATCACTGTCACTACACAAGAAAGTTTGTCGCTAAGCGACACCCCTACCCAAACCATCTTTATAGTGCAATCACAACAGCTACTCACAAGAAATGATCGCACAGCCTTATCTACAGCCGATATTAACAAACGTTTTAAGGCCTTAGATAATGCAGCTTTTAGTTTAACGCTGCTAGATACAGAGCAATTAGCCAATAATGTCAGCGTTCCTTTTAAAGTCTTGACCCAATTAAAAAATGAAGTGCTACGTTTATTAAACCACGGGCAAAAAGTGTTACCAGAAGTGATATTGCCTAAATTGCCGCACCCCCCCAAGTTAGCGCCTAAAAAAGCCAATACACGGGCCAATTTATCACTATTGATATCGGATCCAGCCGATCTTCACTTGGCCCAGGTAACTGATGCTGATATTTACTTTAAATTGCCCGATGCTTACAAGCGTGGCTGTACTTATTACGTTGGCTTCTTGCGAGATAACTCTAGACTGATCCCGTGGTTCCCCTCTGTGTTGATCGATAAAGATTACGATGTGGCATTGAATATTCTAGAACAGGTAAATCCTCAACTGATAGTCACTAACAACACTGGCATAGCTCAACGTGCCTTTGAGCTTGGCATTAAGTGGATTGCAGGTCCCTATTTAAACACCACTAACTCCTATGCGTTGCTCGCCATGCAAGAAGGGTTCAATTGCAGTGGTGCATTTATCTCTAATGAAATTAACAAGGGACAGATCAGAAATATCGCCCGCCCCAAGAATTTCAAAATGCTGTATAGCATTTATCACCCCATTTTATTGATGGTCAGCAGACAGTGTTTCTTTCAACAAAGTGTTGGCTGTGAAAAACCCCGTATCGATAATGGCTGTATGCTCTCTTGTGATAAATCCACTAGTATTACCAACCTTAAAGGTGACTCTTTTGCTATAGACAAACAAAAGGCCGGTTATCCTAGTATTTACAATCAAGACCAATTTTTAAATACCCAAATCATTGACGATTTAGCTGATTTGTTCGATGATTTTATGATTGATCTCACCAATATAGGTGCGGGAGATAAAAAATCTCCCGACAAGGCCTTGCTAATTTCCCAGTTTGAACAGTTACTTAGCAGCCAAACCCGTGCCAACAATGAATTGAGTAACCTCACCAATAATACACTCAATGCTATGGTGCCTCAGTCCACAAAGGTTCAATACCATAGCGGTTTATAACCCGCCAACCGGCCAAAATTATGGCGCAGCCTAGCGCCATAATTATCTGTCGGTTACCCTTTGCTTTGTGGGTTAATTCTTTGGTAAAGGTAACCTATGGCTATCACTGCGGGCACAATAAGTAGAAACACCACCATAGGGACACTGTCTTTAATCGCCTCTACATTGAAGACATATACGGCAATAATATCTGCAACATCTGTTAAGACTCTGACCATTAATAGGACCATTATTGCTTGATGGGATCTCATTAATAAAGCCACCATAAGACCTAGGGCCAAGGTCACATTTCTACTGATGTAAAGCTGTGTAAGGTAGTTCAATTCAGCTGTCGCAGAGATAAAATCACTGGGACTGAGCGCCGCACCCACGCTAAACACCAGTACTAAAACTATCTGCACTAATACAACTGCCCATAGCCAAAAGGGTAACCATTTATTGTTTCTATCCATTGCTGCAACCTCCATGTTGGTAAGCATTGTTGAACCACTACTGATCATCTGCTTGGGTGAACGTAACACAGCCCTACCCTAGCTTTTCTAGGTTATTCACCACGGATTTTAAACCTGATATTGTGCTGCTGTAGACCAAACTAAGGGTAATATTATGGACTCCTTTGGAAGTGATAATTTGGGTCGACTTGGCAATGCTTTATAATTTGCGGGACGGTATTTAGACCAAGACTGATCCGGCATTGGTCGTAAAACGAACAGACACAAATAGAAAAATTTATATTGCTGTAATGCGGCGCTGATGTCGTGCTAACGCCCGACATACTTTTTTGTTCACTGTATTGTAGCGCAATATGAGCCCCCTACTGCTGCAATAGCCATTGCCACAAACCAGATGATCAATTCGAAGTGCTTTTTAGCATAACCGGCTAAGCCCATATTCGCTCTTGTATGCCCCCGTTTAAAACGACTAATCTGTCCCTGCTCCAGCAATGATCAAAGGGATATATCATCACTGCATATCTGTAAGCTGTTGCTGTGCCTAAAGACGAGCTTATGGGCACACTAACAAAGTCGCAATATAGACTATAGTTGAGTTTTCTCGAAGGGCTATGGGTTGGGCAAACACATCGCCCTAAAAAACCCGGGCGACTGTGACTATTATCATTAACCCTGATGCTGACCGCTGGCACATTTTTTTATTTAATGGTGTGCTAATATCGAATTACGTCTTGCATCAGTTATTACCCAAGGCCTATTGATAAAGGGCGGATTGTGCATTAGATGCTGAAAGTACCACATTGTCATTCAGCCATCCCCAGCATCTTATTGGTCTTTATGGTAACCACATCAGGCACTTTCTCACTGTGACGTAACCATAATTGTACAGGCAGTATCCCACCCATTATCCCCAGTGTACTTGTGCGATAACCAAAGCAATAGTGATAACAGCCGCTAGCACTGACAACAATACTGGTGCTTTTACTCTCACTGTGGGCTGGTTCACCGAGGCACTTTTTCGTTGCGCTGTGGACAGCCGTTTAACGTTTTTATGGGCATAAAAAAGCCGCTTGTGTAAGCGGCTATGTAGATCAGTATATTGATTTAACCTAGTGGGTTAAATCATCAAAGAACTTTTTCACACCATCAAAAAAACCACTTTCTTTCGGACGGTTCCTGGCCACATCTTTACCTGTGCCCATTGAATTTTCTAATTCATCCAA
The DNA here is from genome assembly GCA_034111785.1 of Paraglaciecola sp. Classification (GTDB taxonomy): domain Bacteria; phylum Pseudomonadota; class Gammaproteobacteria; order Enterobacterales; family Alteromonadaceae; genus Paraglaciecola. The sequence continues at coordinate 23,175 of JAWUWP010000037.1, read as the reverse complement.
CAGTTCTTTTTGGCGGGTGCTTAAATTGACTGGGGTTTCTATCACCACCTTACAAATTAAGTCGCCAACGCTGCCACTGCGCACGGATTTAACTCCTTTATTACGCAAACGGAACATTTTACCGGTTTGGGTTTCGGCTGTGACTTTCAGCTTAACCTTACCTTCTAAGGTAGGGACTTCTATGTCTCCGCCTAACGCAGCGCGGGTAAAGCTCAAAGGGACTTCACAGAAAAGATTATTGGCTTCTCTGGTGAATATTTTATGATCACGAACATGCACTTGCACATATAAGTCACCTGACGGTGCGCCTGTCTCTCCTGCTTCGCCTTCACCAGTTAAACGAATACGATCACCAGTATCAACCCCTGCTGGTACTTTGACCGACAAGGTTTTGGTTTTTTCAACACGTCCTTGACCATGACAAGGTTTACAAGGATCAGAGATGATTTTTCCATTGCCTGAACAAGTGGGACAACTTTGCTGTACGGCAAAAAAGCCCTGGCGCATTTGCACTTGGCCTTGACCATGGCAAGTGGGACAGGTTTTCGGACTTGAGCCTTTCTTAGAGCCCGAACCATCACAGATTTCGCAGCCTACTAAGGTAGGCACACGGATCTCAACACTTTTGCCTTTAACCGCTTCTTCAAGTGACAATTCAAGATTATAGCGTAGATCCGAGCCTTGACGAGCACGAGATTGACGACCACCACCTCTGCCGCCACCAAAGATATCACCGAATACATCACCGAACACATCACCAAAGTCTCCACCTTGACCACCGCCACCACGATTGGGATCGACACCGGCATGACCATGTTGATCATAAGCGGCACGTTTTTGAGCGTCGGTAAGCATTTCGTGTGCTTCTTGCACTTCTTTGAATTTTTCTTCTAGGCCTTTATCACCTTCGGTACGATCCGGGTGATATTTCATAGCTAGACGTTTATAGGCTTTTTTAATTTCGCGCTCTGTGGCACTTCTTTCTACGCCTAGTACTTCGTAATAATCTCGCTTGGACATGTGGCTTTGTTATCCTGCTGGCTTGTAACTTACATTTAAATAACCATTAAAGGGTTACTCTTTTAATAACTTCTTAAAACAAACAAGGCGCAGTCAGGGTTAGCTGCTGCGCCGAGCGAGGTGATGACTAATCATCAACCACCGTTTTGTCTAACAAGTATTACTTCTTGTCGTCTTCTTTTACTTCTTCAAACTCAGCATCAACTACATCGTCGTCTTTTGATGTAGCGCCAGCATCAGTGGGATCTTGCCCAGCCGCACCTTCGGCTGCGGCTTTGGCTTGCGCCACTTCCATCAACTTGGCTGAGGCTTGGATCAGCTCTTGAGTTTTAGTATCAATGGCTTCTTTATTGTCTTCTTTGACTGCGGTTTCTAGGGCAGTGACAGCCGTTTCGATTTCAGCTTTGTCTTCTTCGCTTAAGGCATCGCCAGCTTCTTCAACTTGCTTACGTGTACCATGGATCATGCCATCGGCTTGGTTTCGAGCTTGCACTAGTTCTTCGAACTTGGCATCTTCTTCTTTGTTGGCTTCGGCATCTTGCACCATTTGTTCAATTTCATCTTCGCTTAAACCAGAAGAGGCTTTGATAGTGATTTTTTGCTCTTTACCTGTGTCTTTATCTTTGGCAGACACATGTAAGATACCATCGGCGTCAATATCAAAGGTGACTTCGATCTGTGGTGCTCCACGCTGCGCGGCACGTATGCCTTCAAGATTAAACTGACCTAAGGACTTGTTACCTTGGGCTTGTTTACGTTCACCTTGTAACACATGAATAGTTACAGCGGCTTGGTTATCTTCAGCTGTAGAGAAGGTTTGAGATTTTTTGGTTGGGACTGTCGTGTTCTTCTCGATAAGAGCCGTCATTACACCACCCATTGTTTCTATACCTAGAGACAGTGGAGTTACGTCTAATAACAAAACGTCTTTAACATCACCAGACAATACACCGCCTTGGATAGCCGCACCTACTGCTACTGCTTCGTCGGCATTCACATCTTTACGAGGCTCTTTACCAAAGAAATCAGTCACATACTTTTGTACTAATGGCATACGTGTTTGACCACCAACCATAATAATGTCGTTGATATCACCCACCGATAAATCTGCATCGGCTAAGGCTTGTTTCAATGGCTCTAGTGTGGCTTTAACCATGCTTTCTACTAATGCTTCAAGCTTGGCACGAGTCAATTTAATGGTTAAATGTTTAGGTCCAGAGGCATCAGCGGTGATGTAGGGCAAATTCACTTCAGTTTGTTGGGCTGAAGACAATTCTATTTTAGCTTTTTCACCGGCTTCTTTTAAACGTTGCATCGCGAGTGGATCGTTACGTAGATCCATGCCTGAGTCTTTCTTAAACTCGTCAACTAGGTAGTTAATAACCTGGTTGTCAAAATCTTCACCACCTAAATGGGTATCACCATTTGTCGCTAGTACTTCAAAGGTGTGTTCGCCATCGGCTTCATCGATTTCGATAATAGAGATATCAAAAGTACCACCACCTAAGTCATAGACCGCTACTACACTGTCGCCTTTTTTCTTATCCATTCCATAAGCAAGGGCCGCAGCAGTCGGTTCATTGATAATACGTTTCACTTCAAGCCCAGCAATACGACCCGCATCTTTAGTGGCTTGACGCTGAGAATCGTTAAAATAAGCCGGCACGGTAATAACCGCAGCTGTGACTTCTTCACCTAAATAATCTTCGGCGGTTTTTTTCATCTTTTTCAGTACTTCGGCAGAAATCTGTGGCGGCGCCATTTTTTCATTTTTTGCTTCTACCCAAGCATCACCATTATCCGCTTTCACAATATTAAAGGGCATAATGTCGATATCACGTTGTACTTCTTTATCTTCCCAACGACGACCAATTAAACGCTTGATAGCGAATAAGGTATTTTGTGGGTTAGTCACAGCTTGGCGTTTGGCTGGTTGCCCAACTAAAGTCTCGCCATCTTGGCTATAGGCAATGATTGAGGGAGTCGTACGCTCGCCTTCAGCATTTTCAAGTACTTTAGCTTTATCGCCATCTAAAACGGCCACACATGAGTTGGTGGTCCCTAAATCTATTCCAATGATTCTACCCATTAGTTTCTCTCCAAAAAATTGTTCTTAAAAGCATGTACACTTTGTGGGGTTATTCTTTCGATTTTCAACATCTTGTTGAAAAAAAAACCAACACAAAGTGCAAATATTTGATGTTTTATTACCAATTAGGCTTTCACATCGACTCCACCGTCAGGTGCACGTGTCACCATCACCATGGCTGGACGTAACAAACGGCCGTTTAATTCATAACCTTTTTGCATCACTGCCATCACTGTATTAGGGGGCAGGTCGGCATTTTCTTGCATTGACATAGCTTGATGCAGTTCAGGGTTAAAAGGCTGTCCTTGTGGATCGATCAGCTTCATGCCAAATTTCTCGAAGGTACCAATAAACGACTTAAGGGTTAAGTCCACCCCTTCCACTATGGGTTTAATCGCTTCGTCTTCAGGGTTAGCCACTTGTAAGGCCCGTTCTAAATTATCTGCTACTGGTAATAATTCACTGGCAAATTTTTCCAGAGCGAATTTTCTTGCCTTATCAATTTCCCCTTCGGCACGTTTGCGGGAGTTATCGGCATTGGCAACAGCACGCATCACTGAGTCTTTTTGCTCGGCCAACTTAGTTTCAGCAGCAAGTAGTGCGGTCTCTAATTCAAAAATGCGTTGTTGATCTTCTGTCAGTAGTTCTGCGGTTATCTCTTCAGCCACCACTTCCTGCTCAGCTGTTATTGGCTCAACTTCCTGATTGTTGTCTGCTGTAGACTGCTTATCATCACTCATGCATTCCTCCGCCTGGCATAGGCTATTTACAAAATTTAATACTAATTGCTGGCTGAAATGGGGATGGAAAATTGCAATTCAAGGACTTTTTGATGGGATCGAGCAGATTTATTATGGTTACCCCCTAAAGTTTGCCAAAATTGAGGGCTTAACACTGGGGCTGCACAGCCGTTTTTCACACATCATTAGTGAAACCCACCAACATTATTCACACAAGTATACTGATTTAAATTCTAAACAATTGATTTTAAACATTTAATTGAATGCCTTGTGTTATGTTTACCCGTACACCCGATGATGACAGGCTGCAATTTTAATATTGACAGGAAAATATGATGGACCAAGGTATGGTGTTTATTATTTTATTTTACCTATTTCACTGATCGGCATTTGGATCTCTCACAAAAAAAAATATGACAAAACTAGATGTTGATTTTGATAACACTGAAAAAAAAACATTAAAAATGAGTTAAGACCCTAAGGGAATTAACTCACACCGCCAATGGCAGCGCCTTTGAAATACTCGAAAATGCTACCTGTGCATACTGCCATACCCCTGCTTGTTTTAGTCCCTTGTTGCCGGTTTATTATTGGCTGGCCAAATGACGGCAAAAACCCTGTATATAACTATCCCAGCCACTATTATGCCTATCCACACTTTGTTGCTTTAAAAAGCCAGTATGGGTTAAGTCGACTCTAGTACCTTGGGCAGTCTGAGTGAAGGTCAGGTCAATCTCGGTAATTTCACCATCGAAGTTCCATTCCCAAGTATAACGAAGGTGGCGGTTGGGCTCTACCGCCAGAAAACACCCATGATTTACACGGCTAAAATCCTCTGAGACAATCGTTAATTGATAGTGCCCACCAATTTCAGGTTTGAGATCCATAGCGGTAGCAGGGGCGATCACAGTGCTTGAAGACACCCAAGCTAGATACACCTGCTCAACGGGATAAGGCAGGTCGTAGCACTTATTAATATTCATTCTATGCTCTGCATATATGGGGCAGACATCTACCCTTTAATCATCGACACTAGGTCAAGTGTATAAAGCCCATTAAACCTTGCCTGAGTGGCTTCAACACCAGTCTAAACTTGTGTGTGAAACAATATGAATATAAGAGAAATATAGCCTAAGACCTTGAATAGTTATATGCGATAAAAGGTGATTTATTGATCCACAGAGACCACACAAGCATAACGAGCCACTTTTTTGGATTTAGCGTTGATTGCTACTTTCACCGCTGGCCTTATATCATAACGATCGTGTGACGCTTGTTGACCATTTTTTTGGCTGGGCCTAAACCTGCTCTATCGTTAATGGGGTTTGTGTTATTAGGTTAGACAAGAATCCGGTGCTGAGCAGGCAGATTATGGCGATTGATTTGAGCAATGATAAAAAGGTTAAACCTAATGCCATGCCAGTCATGATCAAAGAAATTTTGTATCATCTAATTAATTGGCAGAGTTTGCTGCAAATTAATGCCCCCCTAAGACAATGCTATAATAGATTATGCCTGCCCTTGATTTAACGCCTGAGGTAAGCTTTGGCAGCGGGCTGAATGAGTTGCTTGGGTGGCTTGATATTTTCTTTGGTAAACCATGATCAAGATTTCGGCTGTGGCTTGAGCATCACACAAGGCCCTATGATGAGTGGCCAAAGGTATGTGCAAATCACGGCATAACTTGCCTAAAGAATAAGACTTAAAACCGGGAAAAAACTTTCGAGACTCTCTAACAGTGCACAGTTTTGGCATACTAAACTTACGTTCTAAGCGAGCAAACTCTTGCTGGAAAAAGCCATAGTCAAAATTAACATTATGGGCCACAAAAATACTATTTTGCATAAAACGTTCCATGACTTCCACAACTTCACAGAACAAGGGTGCCTGCTCCACCATGTCATTGCTAATGCCAGTTAATCGAGTAATAAACGGGGGAATAGCGCGCTGGGGATTAATCAAGCTGCTCCACGAGTCGACTATTTGGCCATTCACCACTTTAACCATAGCAATCTCTGTGACACGATGCGCAGGCTGCTTACCGCCCGTGGTTTCAACATCGACCACCACATAAGACTGCTGAGGGTCGGCGAACCAATTCACTCTACATATTTTCACCTTAAAGCCCACATTCTGTAAGGCCTCTATGCTTAACATTTGTGTAGGGCTTATCACATCACCTTGGGCTTTGACTTCCTCAAAGCGTAATTGTTGGTCTTCAATGATCATTAAATCGGGGTAACCCGTGTTCAGGGCCGAATAATTTTTGGCCATGGCTCGCAAATGATCTACTAGCGCCGCAATGGGTGCCACTTGTATAAAGGCCTTGAGCACTTGCATAACCTGTCTCGACCAGCGAAACATGCCATTGCTTTGCCCATAATGTTGGGTGACCATCTTGAGCCAGTAGGCTAAGGCTTTTTTAGGCTCAGAAAAGATTAATAGTTGTTGCTCAACCTGCACGGCTAACTCTGTATATAGACTGTTCTCTGCGATCAATCGAGGCAGCCGATCAAACTCAGAGCACAAAGGCCGCTCACTGTGTTCAAACAGTAACTCCCAAAAAGTTAAGGCAAAGATGGTATTAAACAGTCTATTCTCAGTGAAAAACACCTGCGCCCCTTTGCGCTGATAATATCCTTGCACCCCTCTTTCCACACGCCCTCTAAACACCTCATCTAAAGATAAGGTATAACTTTCGCCTCTTAGTTTTTTAGTGACTGAGCTGAGTTTGGCTTGATGAAACTTTCGTTGATAAAAATCCTCAGCAAACAAGGTCAGTTCTGGATCACGGCCACTGCGGATCACATCCATTAATCGGTCTTTAACTGCCTCTAGCTTGCCTAGGGAATATTGCTCTCTAAACCATTTCTTTTGGCCTTTGCAATGATTTGACTGCCATAAATATTCCAAGGCCAGGTCGGGTTTTTGTTGCAGCAAACGCTCACCCATCATAATAAAATATTGGCTTTTACCCTGCTTAGCCAGCTCACCTAGGGCTTGGGGGTAGCTTTTCAGATTATCCTTTAGGCCAGCATTATGTACCAGTATATCGGATTGATCATGGCAGTTAAGCTGCTGGATTTTTTGCGCATAATAAAAGCTACTTTTTGCTTGCCCATAGCTATCGAACCTTGGTCCGGCTTGACTAAGCTTTGCCCGGGTTTTTCTGATACCGAGATCTCTTAAGGAAAATTGATCTAAGCCACTTTCTAGGTTGCCAAAAAATAAAAATCGCAGATAGTCTAGATCACCCTCAAATTGTTTAACCAAATAACCTTGCAGTAGTTTTGAGTGTTGGCATTGCTGCTCTGAGCACTCTGCTAATACCTGTTGTTGTAGCCTGTCTTTGCTTAATGAGGTTTTTATCGGCTGCCCTGTGGACTCTGCATAAAGTTCACAGAGCTGAGCCTTGGTTAAGGTTTTTATCCACCAGAGTATTTGCCCACTTGATACCTTGGCCAGTAAACCGCTGCGCTGAATACTCTTCAGCTGTAAGTCGCAGTTTGGTATTTCTGAATAGACCAAGCTCTTAATGTCGATAATATTATTTCGTCTGTTCACTATTCTGACAAACAAACACTGCGCGTCTAATGGCAAGGTTTTATAGGTCGCAATAAGCTGCAAGTGCTGTGGATCCAACAATTTCTTAGCGTGTTGCTCGATGCACTGAATAAATTCATTAAAATGATGATGATAATACTTTTCGGGTAATTCGATATTGGAGTTTGCCATGCTGACTGACGCTCTTGGTCTCATTCTATACAGTAGTTTATACAGTATTAATTTGAGACGCAATAGCCCCCTGAAATAAAGCAAAAAAGGCAGTCATCTGAAAAGATACCTGCCTTTATTAAGTTTTGGAGTGAGTCACTTATCTCAGTATTTTTGCGCCATTAATGCTTGTGCCTTGACTATCTAGGGCAGGTATAAATTCGCTAAACACGGGTTCGGGTAATTGCTCAAATACTTGTACAGGACCGACATTGCGCTCACCTCTGCTGTCAGACAGGAGAATATTTCCATACTGCTGCCAGTTCGCCCAAGGCATATTAAAACTTGGGGAGACGTCTGCCACTTGCACAAAATAAGCAAAAGCGCTGACCAGCCCGCTTTCGTCATCGAAGTAGACTTCGTATTTATTATTTGGGGTGACTCCCACATTATCAAAAGTCATAGTACTGACCTGTGCCGCTCGGCCATCTTCGGTTTTGTCGGCTCTGGCGTAAACTAACCTTACCCCTGGATCATGTAATTTGTAGGGCATCACTAGCCAATACGAATCGTTGATCCAAACATTGTAAGCCCACTGCATTTTTTCAAGCAACACACTTTGTTTGGTGATCTCAACACCCTTTTGCCACGCGCGGCCGATCTTACTGTGGACATTCATTAACACCAGATCGCCTGTGCCTGATTCAATGCGAATATTACCGGTAAATTTATCCCACAGATGAAAACGCTTAGCAAAAAACACCCAGGACAGATAACGGGTATTATCGTAATTTTCTCTGCCTCCCATCGCCTCAACCGCTCTATCCGCCAATACTTTGGACTGTGCATCATGAACAAATGTTAAGCTATGACTTGATAAACTGACGCTGGCAGCTATGCCTATCATACAAAATAAAAACACCCGCTTTAGACTTCTGTTCATACATCTGCTCCTTCTTAGTGGGTTATTGTTACTTAAGGATCACCAGTTCAAATCATCTGGAATAACATAATCGGCATACCATTCATCATTTTCACTGCTGCTTTGCTGCTCCTGTACCACATTATCTGCTCGATACACCACCACACTGGGATCCCGTTGAGCAATTTTATCGGCTACAGGTGATGGCACTAGCTCGTAACCTTGTTCCAACTTCACTATAGCAAGTTGCCCTTGGCTGATATGCTTCTGTACCCGCTGGCTCACATAGATACGCTTGATCACTATGCCGTCCGTAAAACTACAAGGCACATCGCCTTTGCCTTTAGATTGCTTATTCATCTCGATCAATTGTCTAATTTGCGCCACTTCAGCCTTTTTATCGGCTTGTTGTTTAGCCTGCTGATTGAGTATTAAGTCATTTTCTTTCTTTAATTGAATTTTTTGTTCGGCGTCTATCTTGGCCTGATCGGTTTGCACTATATTGTGGTTCTTTTGTGCACGGGCTTGTTGTTGTTTTTGCTGCCTAACTTGTTTCGCTTTTTTCTTATCGGCCAAACCGGCTTTGAGTAATTGTTCTTGCAAGGAGAGCGCCATAATAAAGTGCCATATTATTTGAATTTAAATGGATACGGCAGCTTAATAAAGCTGCCGTTATTGATTAGCCGGTACTGGTGGCTATTTCTTCGGTTTTTTACGTTTATCGTCGGCATTCCATTTGCCGTCGGTACACCAGGCAGACCAACCTGAAGCTTTACCTTCATCGTTCTCAGACATCACGTATTGCTGCTTGGTTTTACGGCTATACCTGACTATGGTTGAACGGCCATCTGGATCCTCTGCAGGGGCATCGGCCAAATAATAAAACTTAGGAGAAATACGGTCCCTAAAGCGGGCTAACTCTGCCACTAAAGGCGCCCGCGTTTCCCTCGATTTAGGGAAATTATGGGCCGCCAAGAAAATACCCGAGGCGCCATCTCGTAACACAAAGTGTGCGTCGGATTTAACACATTCTAATTCAGGTAAAAAAGTGGGATCTTCTTTGGGTGGCGCCGCTTCGCCATTACGCAATAATTTACGGGTATTTTTGCATTCTTCGTTAGTACACCCGAAGTATTTACCAAAACGACCGCTCTTTAATTCCATATTAGATTGGCATTTATCACACTCCAGCAGGGGTCCTTCGTAGCCTTTTATCTTAAAAGTACCTTGTTCGACCTCCACCCCCTCACAGGTTGGTGTATTGCCACACACATGTAACTTACGGTTTTCATCAACCAAATAACTGTCCATCGCGGTGCCACACAAATCACAGCGACGCTTAGCCCGTAATAATTCAGTTTCTAATTCTTCTTCATCATCGACCTTGACGACTTCGTCACCGGAGGTGAGATTCATGGTGCCGGTACAACGCTCTTTTGGCGGCAAACTATACCCTGAACAGCCCATAAACACGCCCGTACTGGCGGTGCGCACATTCATTGGACGATCACACTTAGCACATGCAATGTCGGTAGGCACAGCTTGATTGAGGCGCATCCCGCCTTCTTCGGGGGGCTTTTCAGCTAAATGCAGCTTCTGTTCGAAGTCTTCATAAAACTCATTTAACACGCCTTTCCATGACGCTTTGCCTTCGGCTATTTCGTCTAACTGCCGTTCCATATTCGCGGTAAAATCGTAACCGATCAGATCATCAAAATTTTCCATTAATCGGTCATTAACAATCTCGCCCATTTTTTCGGCATAAAAACGTTTGCTTTCGATGCGAGCATAACCTCTATCTTGAATAGTAGAGATAATACTGGCGTAAGTAGATGGTCTGCCAATCCCCCGTTTTTCAAGTTCTTTAACCAGTGAGGCTTCATTAAAACGGGCCACAGGTTTAGTAAAGTGCTGTTTGGGTTCAAGTCCATTCAGGGTTAAGTTCTGCCCTTCTTTGACATCGGGTAACAACAGATCTTCCTCACCTTTTTTACGCTGTGGATTTTGTACTTTGGTCCAACCATCAAATTTCAGTACACGACCTTTAGCCGTTAACTCAAAATCACTGGCTTTAACTCTGATGGTACTGGCATCATATTTTGCAGCGGTCATTTGACAAGCCACGAATTGTCGCCAAATCAGTTCATATAAACGCTGAGCATCACGCTCAACATCAGACATAGATTCAGATTTAATTAACACATTAGAGGGGCGTATAGCTTCATGAGCCTCTTGCGCGCCTTCTTTGCTGCCATACTTGATGACATTTTCTGGCAAATATTGAGCACCAAAGTTATCCGTTATATAAGCTCGGCAATTGTCTACTGCTTCTTTACCCAAGTGGGTAGAATCGGTACGCATGTAAGTAATATGCCCGGCTTCATACAAACGCTGGGCCATCATCATGGTTTTCTTTACACCAAAACCTAAACGAGTACTAGCGGCTTGCTGCAAGGTAGAGGTAATAAAAGGTGCCGATGGGCGACTTTGAGTAGGCTTTGATTCACGGCTCACCACTTGATAGCTGGCATTTTCTAAGATGGCCAAAGCACTATCAGTCTGTGCTTTATTTACCGGTTTAAAAGCCACGCCATCTTGTCTAACCACTTGCATACGCAATTTAATTTGGTCAGCCGTATCTAAGTTGGCATGTAAGTCCCAAAACTCTTCGGGCACAAAGGCTTTAATCTCTCGTTCCCGCTCAACCACAAGGCGCACAGCAACTGATTGCACTCGCCCTGCAGAGAGGCCCCTAGCCACCTTTTTCCAAAGTAAAGGCGATACCATAAAGCCCACGACTCTGTCTAAAAATCGCCTAGCTTGTTGAGCATTGACTCGCTCAATGTTTAATTTACCCGGCGCCGCAAAGGCTTCTTGAATAGCATTTTGGGTGATTTCATTAAAAACCACACGTTGAAAGTCTTTACCTGGCTCATCAATCAACTCACGTAAATGCCATGCGATCGCTTCCCCTTCTCTATCCAAATCCGTTGCGAGATATATAGTGTCGGCGTTCTTGGCCAATTTCTTTAACTCGTTAACCACTTTTTCTTTGCCTTCGAGCACATCGTAATGGGCTTGCCAATCGTTCTTAGGATCGATGCCCATGCGGTCAACAAGTTTCTTATATTCGTGCTCTTTTATATAGTTTGAACGTTTTTTCTCTGATAAAAGTTTAAGTTCTTTTGCTGGTTTTTTAGGCGCTACTTTACCTACAGCCTTATGAGGGAGATCTCTAACGTGACCCACACTAGATTTAACAATAAAATCTTTGCCGAGATACTTATTAATTGTTTTTGCCTTCGCCGGTGATTCGACAATGACTAGTGATTTTGCCATAAATTGGTTTTAACCTTTGATTTTTATAGGTTTTTGTCTGAAACACAAACAATGCATTATGTTTGTGCCTTAAGAATGATGCTTAACATATATCGACAAAGTGAATAGAAAACAAGTTCTTCTTCATACTTATCCGATAATCTTTTTTTTAAACCGGCTTTTACTGTTGGTTTTATAAGCAACTGCATTGGCAGAACCGACAAAAGCAGTATAATGGCGGCTTATACATTTAGGGCAGATTTACTTTCGGGTACAAACTGCACTAAAACAGTGGAATTATCCACACATAAACGAACAGATTGTGATCCCCGCTCACGAGTTTACAGAGGTTTAAATGAAACAATTCGAAGCCAATTTTGATGGTTTAGTTGGACCCACCCATAACTATGCAGGATTATCCTTTGGCAATGTGGCGTCATTAAATAATGCCAGCGCCTCAAGCAGCCCTAAACAGGCAGCTAAGCAAGGTTTAAAGAAAATGAAGGCCCTGTCAGACCTTGGCATGGTTCAAGGCGTACTGGCGCCACAGGAGCGTCCTGACATTGCTTCTTTACGACGTTTAGGCTTTGCCGGCACCGACGCCAACGTATTACTCAGCGCAGCCAAGCAGGCGCCAGCTATTTTTCAAGCTTGTTGCTCAGCATCAAGCATGTGGACCGCCAATGCCGCGACTGTGTCACCTGGAGCAGATACCGAGGATGGAAAAATTCATTTCACTCCCGCTAATTTGACCAATAAGTATCATCGTTCTTTGGAGCCACAAGTCACGGGCAATATTTTAAAGGCGACCTTTAACAACCAACAATATTTCGCTCATCATAATCATTTACCTGATAACGAACATTTTGCAGATGAAGGGGCGGCCAATCATACCCGTTTATGTCACGAGTATGGCGAAACAGGGGTAGAGCTTTTTGTTTATGGACGTCATGCTTTTGACAGCAGCCAGGTAGCTCCCTCTAAATATCCGGCGCGGCAAACCCTGGAAGCCAGTCAAGCAGTGGCCCGATTACATGGGTTGAAAGAACAAAATGTGGTCTTTATTCAACAAAACCCTGAGGTGATTGATCAAGGGGTCTTTCATAACGATGTGATAGCGGTGGGCAATCAAAATGTGTTGTTTTTCCATCAACAGGCTTTTTACCAAACCGATTCGGTGTTAGCACAGATCAGGCAAAAATTTGGCGAGCATGATTTACATTTTATTCAGGTCAATACAGATGAAGTCAGTGTGCAAGATGCCATTCAAACGTATCTTTTCAATACTCAGATTATTACCCTTGGCAATGGCGAAATGGCCATTATTGCGCCCACAAACTGCGCTGAGAATCCTGCGGTGGCTCAATATTTGGCAGAACTGGTGAACAAAAACACTCCGATTAAACAAGTTTTGTACTTTGATGTAAAAGAAAGCATGCGTAATGGCGGCGGGCCAGCCTGTTTGCGTCTGAGAGTGGCCATGACCGACGCGCAATATAATGCGGTTAACCCTAATACTTTGATCAACGACGCGCAATTTGAGCGTTTGAATACTTGGGTCGACAAGCATTATCGAGATACTTTAGACGTGAAGGATTTATGCGATCCACAGCTATTACTTGAGTCGAGAACCGCCTTAGATGAGCTCACCCAATTGCTTAAATTAGGTGCGGTTTATCCTTTCCAACAAATATAAGAGTTAATCCCAGAGCCGGCACGGGATGATCCATCCCACCACGAAGTGCCGGGGCACTTGGTGAGACATTATCTAAAAGGTGTCGTTACAGTTAACGCTAAGGCCGTAGGGGCTATCAGGAGGGCCAGAGCCGGGCACAGTCAAGTCTTCTGCAGATACAGGCAGTGAGAAGGTTTGGCTTTCTGATGACTCAGTACCTACAGATTCGGCTTTAACTTCGATGTCCACTTCTGTCCAAGCGCCAAACTGTTTGCCGTAACGAATATCAATCAACACTTGGCCATTAACGTCTGTGGTACCACTGGCGGGGATGGTCACAATATTGCCCGGGGTAAGCTGCTGATCGTTATTGATATCTTCACCGGCATCTAGTATTCCATTACCATCAATATCTTCATTTGCGCAGGTAGCAGTGACCATCTGTTGCCAAATGGCATCGCCCTCGTTATATACCCAAAAACCCTTATAAAACACACCACCGTCGGTAAATTTAACGGGCGGCGCTGAGAAGGTCATAAATGCATTGGTCACTGGGTTGGAGTTGGGATCCGTCACAAATATTGAGAACTCTTTAGCATAATATGAGCTTTGGTCAGAGTTAATGAGCCGCCCTGTGCCAATGGATATATCAAAGGCTTTATCCCCCACTGTTAAATTAGTGATCGCCATAACCGAAGGGGTATCTGCCACTGTGGCTGATATACTGACCGCCTCGAAGGTACTGACCGCATTGGAGGTATAGACGGTGGAGGCAATGCCACTGCTATTTGTAGTCCCTTGATTGGGAGAAATGGTGCCACCACTGACATCGTCCACCATAAAATTAATCACTTTGCCTTTTACCAAGTTGCCATTAGGATCCCTAAGCACAGCGGTGATAGTACTGGTTTGACCGTTAGGTCCGACTGAATCTGGGGTGCCGTCCACTAAAATGGTGGCAGCGACACTTGCCACAAACTCAATTTGAGTGCTAGCACTGACCTGATTACCGTCACCGTCAATACCGTTGGCCGTCACCGAGGCAATACCGGCATTACCTGATTGCATACTAAAAGAGACCAAGCCATCGCCGTCTGTGCTAGCTGAAGCGCTGGTTATTGTGCCTCTTGATGAGGTCAAAGTGACTTGGCCATTGGCAAATGCACTATCATTTTTTAGCCAACGGATAACGATGTTAGTATTCGTATCAAGCTCAACTGGCCCAACAGGCACAGTGGAAAAAGAAAAGTCGTCTTGCTGAATAACCATAGTAAAACTGCCCACTGCATTGAGCGCTGTGGCAGTAATAAGGTCGGTGCCAGCGGCACTAGCGGTGTAGTCAACTGTGACTTGTCCGGCAGTGGAGGTAACGGGACTATTATCACTCAAAGTCCCCAAGGTAGAGCTTAAGGTAACCTGTTGATTGGCTATGCCTGTGCCATCTGAGTCCACTAAGTTAACAGTCAAAGGCACAGGGTCATTGATGATCACTGAGCTTGAACCGATAATAGTCACTTGGGTGCCTACCACTTGAATATCTAGACTTTCGGCCGCGGTTAAACCCGCAGCACTAGCGGAGATGATAATGGTTCTATTGGCGGGCTGATTTAAGGTGTTTAGCGTCGCTCTGGCAATGCCATCGGCACCCGTCACGGCCACACTGCCACCCGTGGCTAGCTGTAAATTAGCCCCGGAATCAGCAGAATAAGTGACGTTAATGCCTTCGAGTAACACATTGTTTGCATTTTTGACTAACGCCAACAACTCAATTTGATCAGAGCCGCTGGATGCCAATTGGATTGAGCTGGCAAATAAATCTAGGGACGCAGGATCAGTATTCACTTGTGCAGTGCCCTGTGAATTAAAAGTAGTAGTATTGGTTTCACCGGAACTTAAGGTGGCGGTGATCTGCCCCGCTCCTGAATTGGCTCCCACCAAAATGGCCACTATGGCGATACCATCACTACCAGTGGTGGCGGTACCAGAATCATTTGCAAACACCGCCAAGCCTTCAGGTTGAAACGCATAGGTAATAAGGGTATCGGTCACCGCAGCGCCTGTGGAGTCGGTCACTGTGGCCACCAGTGTTAGTGGGTTAGCCGCCGTAAGACTGATAGAGGATTGAGCATTTTCATCGACAAAATCTAATTGTATGGCTCGGGTTACCGACCCGCCGCTGCCGCCCGCCGCCCCAGTAGTGGACTCTCGCTCTACACTGCCTCCTCCACCACATGCCGCTAGGGTGCCTAATAGCAACATACATAAAAGGGTTCTAAATTGTAAAATCATATACCTTTCCTTACGCCTCAATGTCATGTGGCCACGACAAGTTTATTTAATAGTTTAGCTTAAACAACATTCTTGCTAATCTGTTGCCTAGCGAGTTACATTCTTTTAACATCAGTCGCAATTACTACCCAAATAAGGTCTAGGATTACCATGACGACATCCCCCCAAACCCCACCTGCAAAACTTGGTCTAACGGCTCGTATTTTTATCGGTATGATCGCCGGAGTAGTACTAGGATCATTGCTTCAATGGTTATTTGATGATAGCGGAGATTTTTCTTTTAGTGTATTGGGGATGCAAGTTTCAACGTATGCTCTTCTAGTTGAAGGTATATTTAATGTGGGTGGGCAAATATTTATTGCTAGCCTTAAAATGTTAGTGGTACCTCTGGTATTTGTGTCTCTGGTATGTGGTACATCAAGCCTCTCAGATCCATCAAAATTAGGCCGTTTAGGTGGTAAATCGATATTACTCTACATAGGCACCACAGCCATAGCCATTAGCTTGGCGGTGTTTTTCGCCTTGATAGTCGCCCCTGGTGAGGGCTTAAATATGGTCTCCCAGAGTAGCTATGTGGCAAAAGAAGCCCCTTCTTTAGGTCAAGTTATTATCAATATGATGCCGACTAATCCCATCAATGCGATGGCCGAAGGCAATATGCTACAAATCATAGTCTTTGCCGTATTTTTTGGTGTGGCTATGGCCATGACAGGGGATCCGGGCAAAAGATTAACCGCCGTATTTGAGGATTTAAGCACAGTCATAATGAAGTTGGTGACTATCTTAATGAACCTTGCACCCTATGGTGTTTTTGTATTGATGGCCAAGCTGTTTGCCACTATTGGTTTTGACACTATTAGTAGTCTATTCAAGTATTTTTTACTGGTTATTTTTGTGTTGTTAGTGCACGCGTTTATCTCATACCCCATCATCTTAAAAGTGTTAAGTGGACTCAGTCCGGTGATCTTACTTCGTAAAGTGCGTGATGCAGCACTTTTTGCCTTTAGCACATCCAGTAGCAGCGCGACTTTGCCTATTACCATGGAAACCGCCACTAAAAAATTGGGCGTTAACTCTTCGGTTGCCTCTTTCACTGTGCCCTTAGGTTCAACCATAAACATGGATGGCACGGCCATAATGCAAGGTGTTGCCACTGTATTTATTGCACAAGTTTACGCAGTGGATCTCACGTTAGCAGACTATATGATGGTGATACTAACCGCCACATTGGCCTCCATAGGCACAGCAGGCGTACCTGGTGTTGGCTTAATTATGCTGGCTATGGTGTTACAGCAAGTGAATCTTCCGGTAGAAGGTATTGCTTTGATAATAGGCGTAGACCGTTTATTGGATATGACCAGAACCGCAGTCAATGTAACAGGTGACTGTATGGTGGCCTGTATTGTCGCTAGAAGTGAAAACGAGCTGGATATTAAAATCTATGAAGACAGCGATGCGGGTTTAAAAGACGAAGAAGTCGATTTCAAACATCTCGATAACAATACTTAACCTCAGACATGGTAGCTTAGCAAGATCACACTAAGCTGCCACTTTAGGGGTTAATTTAACACTTGTAGTGACAAGGATACGCGCTGCTGCCCCGGTAAAGTCACGCAATCTAAGCACAATCCCCTGCCCTAGTCGCAAAGTCACTTTTAAACTATCACAGCCCCATTCAGTCCTCTCAGCTCAGCCAATAGTAGATACTGATTAAGTATATTACATTTTAGTCGATATAAGCCTGTACTTAAGCGTAGAAAATTTCTCGCATTAGTTATTCTCTATAATAATCAACGATATGCTCTAGTCGATGGTAATCTTTAGTTAACGCTGCTGTCGGTTATCTGCATAAGTAAAATCCTAACCCCTTGTTACGAGAATCTTTTATGAATTTTTCACATTTGCCCATACAACATAAACTGCTACTAGGTAACCTGACTATTGCCACCATCCTTATCGTTCTCTTAGGCTTACTCTATAACGCGATCACTAGTATGGATAAGGGGGCGACATTGGTAGAGCACACCTACAAAGTGATCAAGCATTCTGATGGACTGGTCAGTGCTATGGTGGATAAAGAAACTGGACTCAGAGGTTTTGCCATAACCGGAGACCCTGAATTTTTGGAACCTTATATGGCTGGGGTGACACAATTTGACGAACACTTTAACACTGTAAGATCTCTTACCAGTGATAACCCTAGCCAACAAAGTCGCTTTGATATTGTGTACCAAGATGCCAAAAACTGGCAACAGTACGCTGAAAAGATCATGGATCTGAGAAAAGACATTCGCAGCGGTGAAGAAACCAGCCAAACTCTCAAGGCATTGATAGACTCAGGCTATGGCAAGCAAACAATGGATCAGATCCGAGCGTTGCTTAATGCCACTACATTTGATGGCTACCGTCTGCAAATACTCGATGCCATGCTCAACATGGAAACCGGATTGCGTGGTTATGTGATCAACAAAACAGTGAGTTTTCTAGAACCTTATAACCAAGGCGAAAGGGCGATTAAGGATCTGGCCCCTTTAGTGAACGATGCACTATTGGCACAAACTATTGACTTATGGATCAACGATTATGCTGAGCCAGTCATTGTGCTCGTCAGGCAAGCAAAGCAGTTTAAGGTGATGGATGATCTGTACGCACAACTGGCATTAAAGGAAGGCAAAGCCTACATGGACGGCTTGCGAGAAAAAGTGGCTTCAATAGTGCAAATCGAAGAAGGCCTAATGACCGCCCGACAGCAAAAGGCTTATAGTGCCAGTTCCTTAGCTCGCAGCCAAATACTGGTGGGCGGTTTTATCAGTATTCTACTGTCGCTAGTGATAGCTACGTTGATATCCAGAAGCATTATTCAACCCATTAACCAAGCGGTAACGGCAGCTAGAGAGTTAGCCAGGGGTAATTTAGGCATACAGATAGCTAAAGGTGGCGATAATGAAGTCGGCACCTTGCTAGCGGCACTGCAGATCACTGCTGATAACCTAAAAGGTATCGTCAGTGGGTTAGTGGACACCAGTAAAGTATTGGGCGACACTTCAAACCAACTGGCTAAGGTGTCAGCGGACTCCAGTGACGTGGCAAATGAGCAATTGGATGTCACAGACACTATTTTCAGTGCCATGCAACAGATGAGTGTCTCTGTGCAAGATGTGACAGAAAATGCGTTACAATCAGCCCAGCTAGCAGGTCAAGCCAATAACGAAGCCCAAGCGGGGATTAAAATCGTTAATGGCACTGTCATCAGTATCAATCACTTAGAAAAGGAGCTAAGTCAAACCTTTAGCAAATTGAATGGCCTAGGTGATGAAGCGGACAATATAGGCGGGATCCTTGATGTAATAAGAGGCATTGCCGATCAAACCAACCTGCTAGCATTGAACGCTGCAATAGAGGCTGCCCGTGCCGGCGAGCAAGGACGTGGATTTGCCGTGGTGGCAGATGAAGTGCGCGGATTGGCTAAGCGAACTCAAGATTCCACATCAGAAATCCAAGGCTTAATTGAACGGTTACAGCAAGGCACCCGTGAGGTGGTCTCTAATATGAGCCAAAGCAACGAACTGGTTAAAACCAGTGTTGATAATGTGGATAGATCAGGCCAAGCATTTAATCAAATCACCGCTTTGATCACTCAGCTCAATGATATGAACACTCAAAATGCTAATACCAGCGAACAACAAAGTGTCACCACCAAACAAATTAGCCAAGATATGGGCAACGTTAACCAGCTGGCTAAGCAAAGTGCTGACAATACCCAAAGAACCCTATCTTCCACTGAGGCGCTGGAACAGGTATCTAATAAAATGCAGGACATCATCAATCAGTTTGTGATCTAAAAGCGCAGCCCACAGATGCCTAACGGCATGAGTGGGCTGGCGACTAATTAAAGGACTGGCAACAGCAGTGCCATTAAAGCTAAGATGACACTGGGCACTGGTTAGTGCCCTAATACTTCCGCAGGATTGATCTTGGCGGCTTTAAAAGCAGGATACAAAGTGGCCAATAAACTCAGCAAGATAGCAATAACGGCAGTAACACAGACTTCTTGCCAGTTTAATTGTGAGGGCAAAAAGTCAATAAAATAAACGTCACCAGATAAGAATTGAATGCCCACCAGATCTTCAATAAAACCAGCAAACGCTGCCAGATTAATCGAGACGACTACCCCCAACAGCACCCCCAAAAAAGTACCTGTTAGTCCGTATAACATACCTTGCAACATAAACACCGAGATGATTAGGCTATTTTTTGCGCCCATGCTTTTTAACATGGCAATTTC
This sequence comes from Paraglaciecola sp., assembly GCA_034111785.1. GTDB lineage: Bacteria > Pseudomonadota > Gammaproteobacteria > Enterobacterales > Alteromonadaceae > Paraglaciecola. The sequence continues at coordinate 3,123 of JAWUWP010000037.1, read as the reverse complement.
GCTTTGTTTCTCATTCACCGCCATCACTAAGGTCGACACAATATTAAAACAAGCCACGGCTATTACTAGCATTAAGGCGATATACACCACCACTTTGACCAATTGAATATCTTGATAGAGGTTGCCATCACTGATGGTCCAGTTTGACATATAGACCTCTGGCTGCAACTTAAAACCAATATCTCTGGTGAGTTGGGGGGCAGTAAAGGGATCGATATATTGTAAGCGTAACCCTTGGGCGCCATTGCTCACATGCTGGGCTTGGGCCGCCAACGACATATGCATATAAGCAATATGATTACTTAATTCACCGCCCATATCCAAACTGGCTACTACGTCCAGACGCAGCGTGGTGGGGGCACTTAAACGTAGGCCGTCTGACAACTTGGGCAATAATATTTGCACCTTATCTCCTACCCGTAATTTGAGCTGTTGCATTACCCCGCGCCCCAAAAAAACCGCCTTTGGATTAGCAACAAACTGCTGCCATTGAGCCTTTGAAACTAAGCTAGGTAACATGCCTTGCTGTGCATAATGGGGGTCTATTGCTGTCATATCCACGGCTTTCATTTTATTGCCCTTTTGCAACATGCCCGTGGCTTTAACAAAAGGCTCCACAAAACTAACCTGTGGATGAGCCTGTAATAATTTAACTTGCTGAGGCCAGTTTTTGATACCTTGGGGATATACTGAACTAAATTCGCCGTGGGGGATCACCGACAACAGTCGATCTTTGAGCTCTTTTTCAAAGCCATTCATAACAGATAGCAGCACAATAAGTGCAAAACAACCCAGACCAATACCAAAAATGGATGAGGCTGAGATAAAAGAAATAAAACCGTTTTGCCGCTTATCCGAACGGAAACGCCAGGCTAACATCCAAATCAAGTGCATCTTACTTGGCGCCCACTAAAGTTTCAGTGAGTAAACCCTCGACTAAGCTCAAAGAACGATCTAACCTTGCAGCTAACTGCACATCATGGGTCACAACGATAAAACTGGTCTGCATCTGTTGACGTAAATCATTGAGTAATTGATAAATGCTCTCGCCGGTTTTCTGGTCAAGATTACCAGTAGGCTCATCCGCTAGGATGAGCTTTGGTTGAGTGACCAGTGCCCGTGCTATGGCCACTCTTTGCCGCTCGCCCCCCGATAACTGCGCAGGCTTGTGTTTAGCTCGGCTGGCCAAGCCCACCTTATCTAACATATCTAAAGCGCGGTGTTGTGCTTCATCTGCGGGTTTCTTAGCAATAAGCAAAGGCATAGCCACATTTTCTAAGGCTGAAAACTCCGGTAACAAATGGTGAAATTGATAGACAAATCCCAAAGATTGATTACGAAACTGAGCTTGTTGGTTAGCGCTAAAGGAAAAAATATCTTGATCTTCGAATACCACTTGCCCTGTGTTGGGCGTGTCTAGTGCGCCTAACAAATGTAACAATGTGCTTTTTCCAGATCCGGAACTGCCAACTATCGCCAGCTGCTCTGCGCGGTCAATGAAAAAATTAACGCCCTTCAACACTTTTACATGGGTATCGCCATCAGTGTATTCTTTGCTCAAATTTGTGCATCTGAGTAACTCACTCATATTAGCTTTAGATCCCTACTGGTTAGTTTTAGAGGTAGATTGCAGATATTTAGTGAGACGTTTCTTTTCTCTTCTTTTTGACATGATCCCTGCCAGTTTACGCATGCTCACCACTTGATCATTTTCATCAATAATATCGATACCAAACAGGCTTTCGATTAAGTCTTCCACTGTCAGAATACCTTCCAAGCCCCCATACTCATCAACAATCAACAAAATATTGCCTCGTTTTGAATGTAAAGGTGCAAAAGCTTTAGCTAAAGACATACTGCTCAATATGGTGACCATATCACGGCAAAATGTCTTTACTGTCTTATGAGCATTGCCTTTGGCGTAGGCTAACAATAGGTCTGTTTTTAGCACATAACCACTTATCTTTTCCGGGTCATTATCTTCATAAATAGGGATCCGTGAAAAGCTGACCTCCCCATGCAGCTGCATAAAATCAGCTACCAACAAGCTCTCAGACACAGAAAAAATAACCGTTCTGTGAGTCATACACTCACGGACCTTAATCTGATTCAAATTAAGTAGGTTTTGCATCACTGTCGCTTCTCTGACCGCTAATTGTCCTTCATCTACGGATAAGGCGGTCATAGCGGCTAACTCTTCTCTACTTAACCCTTTGAGGGGAGATTCATCGTGTAGCTTTGACGTGATCTTTTGTGCCATCACCACCAAAGGGTGCAGGGCTAATATTAAATACTTGAGAAAATAAGCCGTAGACGGCGCTAATTTGCGCCAAAAGCTGGCACCTAGGGTTTTTGGAATAATTTCCGAGAAAACTAATATCAGTAAGGTCAGTATGGCCGATGCAATGCCTAAATACGCATCACCGAACACCACAGCTGCTTGCGCTCCTGCCCCTGCAGCACCCATAGTATGAGCAATAGTATTTAAGCTTAAAATCGCCGCTAGGGGTTTATTTATGTCACTGGTTTGTTGTCTTAAAAGCAGCCCCGCAGGATCACCTTTTTTCTCTAGCACCGATATGTAGGCTGAAGAGACACTGAGAATAACCGCTTCTGCCACAGAGCAAAAAAAAGAAAACACTAAGGCAATAAAAATGTAAAGCAACAACAAAAACATGGGAGTGGGATCTCGAGTAACAGTGAAAAAATCACATCAGGCTGTAAATGATAGCATGCACTAAGCTTAGTAAACCATAAGAAGATCAGCTAACTGTTGGGCATTGCAAACTAGTGAAGGTATTTTGATATTTGAAGAGGGTGGTATACTGCTGTGATCCATCATTTTGACAGGTTATGATAAGACTAATAAAAAATTTAATGGCGGAGTGGACGGGACTCGAACCCGCGACCCCCGGCGTGACAGGCCGGTATTCTAACCAACTGAACTACCACTCCAGCGTATATCAAAACAATTTGCTCGAAGCTGAAGATAAAATTTCTATCTAGAAACTTCAAAGCTATGACACATTAAAATTGGCGGAGTGGACGGGACTCGAACCCGCGACCCCCGGCGTGACAGGCCGGTATTCTAACCAACTGACCTACCACTCCACAATCTTTAAT
>JAWUWP010000036.1:0-52696 GCA_034111785.1 Paraglaciecola sp. | reverse complement strand
TGAGCCCGTCTTGGTTGGTTCGAGTCCAGCTACCCCAGCCATCTTCTTTGTTATATTAAAGAGAGTTTTGATCCCCAGTAATACCCTTTGGGTCGTATCCAGCTATCCCAGCCATTTTTTTTGGGTTGGTATTAAGTACTTCGGGTTTTGATCCTCGGTTAATTCCGTTGGTTCGTGTCCAGCTACCCCAGCCATTTTTTGGCGGCAAATCATGTTGATAAGCCAATTTTGATCATCAATATATCGTTGATTAATATTCCGCTATACCAGCTAATGTTTGTTAGAAAAAATAGTAATAACGTTTACATTTTAATAGTTGGTTTCTACGCCAATCTATTCCTTTTGGGGTATAGCCAAGTGGTAAGGCAACGGGTTTTGATCCCGTCATCGTTGGTTCGAGTCCAGCTACCCCAGCCATCTTCTTTGTTAAATTAAACAGAGTTTTGATCCCCAGTAACACCCGTGGGTTCGTGTCTAGCTACCCCAGCCATCTTCTTTGTTAAATTAAACAGAGTTTTGATCCCCAGTAATACCCTTTGGTTCGTGTCCAGCTACCCCAGTAACATTATTTGGATCTATATTGAGTTAGCTCCCTATCCCCTTTTCTAAAAAACAATGCCCCTTGGGCGTAGCGACTATTTAAAATGTTCCGATCTTAGGCATTAATGTTAAGCATCAATACTTTTATCCATTGAATGTGGGTTGAACCTAGACATGGGGCCTTTTACACGGCAGAATTCTAGACGTTACTTAATTCAATACAGGCCTTACTTTTGATCAATGAAATAGTTGCTTTTATTAACAACATACTGTGGGGCAACGGACAGATCCTTATTTATATGTTGTTGGTCGCCGGTGTCTGGTTTACCTATAAGTTAGGCTTTGTACAGATACGTCACTTCACACATATGTTTAGTGTGATGAAGGGCAGTACTAAAAGTGATGCGGCCGGTATTAGTTCTTTTCAAGCTCTGTGCACCAGTTTATCTGCCCGAGTCGGTACCGGCAATTTGGCTGGGGTGGCAGTGGCGATTTCCTTGGGTGGCTCCGGTGCCATATTCTGGATGTGGGTGATTGCCATACTAGGCATGGCCACAGGCTTTGCAGAAAGTGTGTTGGGCCAGCTATATAAGGTAAAAGATGCCAACGGTGAGTATCGTGGTGGCCCTGCCTATTATATTCAACAGGGTTTAAACAAACGTTGGTTAGCTGTCACCTTTTCTTTGTTTCTATTCTTGGGCTACGGTTTTATTTTCAGTGCCGTACAAGCCAATACTATTACCGATGCCCTTAATCATGCTTATGATATCCCTACCCTGTATTCAGGCTTAGTGATCATTTTGTTAGCGGGCTTGATCGTCATTGGTGGTTTGCGGGCCATCGCCAAGTTTGCAGAATGGGTCGTGCCTTTTATGGCCGTGTCTTACATATTGGTCACTTTGGTCATTACCGCACTTAACATCGATTTGGTGCCCGCTATGTTATGGGACATCATTTCCTCTGCATTTGGCTTGCAAGAAGCTGGAGCAGGAGCCATGGGTGCAGCATTTAAGCATGGCGTGCAACGGGGTCTGTATTCTAACGAGGCGGGATCTGGCAGCGTGCCACACGCAGCGGCCAGTGCCTCACCCAATCCCAACCATCCTGTATCTCAAGGTTACGTGCAAATGTTAGGGGTGTTTATCGACACTATGATTTTATGTACCTGTACCGCCATCGTCATTTTGTTGGCTGGAGGCTCAAGTGGTGAGCAAATGGAAGGCATACGCCTGACCCAAGACGCCATGGCATCACACCTTGGTGAGGGCGGCGGCTATTTTGTGGCCGCAGCGATCAGTTTATTTGCTTTTACCTCTGTGGTGGCAAATTACGCCTATGGAGAAAGTAATTTGCATATGTTTAAGCTAGATAATAAATCGGGACGCGCTGCCTATACCGTGGGTTATTTAATGATGATATTGTGGGGATCTATGGCAGCATTACCAGAGGTTTGGGCCATGGCAGATATGGCGCTGGGGTTAATGACAGTGATTAATATCACGGCATTAGCTTGGATGACTCCCACTATCGTCTCGATCAGTAAAGATTATTTTAAGAAGAAGGACAGTGGGGAAGAAATCACTTATAGCCCTGGAGATTGTGAAATACAAGGCAAGTCCGCAAAAGGGATCTGGGACTAAGTGAGTAAAAACGTCCAGCGAGTATTTCAAATCCACACCGCCAGATAAACACTTATCTGGCGGTGTCTTTTCAGTATCCCGTCAGCTCTAAAAAGCCCTTGCCCAAATGGGAGCCTTTAATAGACACCATACCCTCGTAATAAGAGATAAGCGCCGGATTCCATTGGTCTTTTTTTAGCGCCTCTATTACCAGATCAATATCTTTTGATGGAATACGTAATTTCCAGATTAAGGGCACTGACTTAATAGAGCCATCTGCCATTGTCAGTTCTGTGCTTGACTCAGGACTAAGGGATAGATCCTCAGGCGCCAAGGTAGTCAGTTGGCCTTTAGCATCAATATAAGAGCCTGTGATGTAGTCTGGTTGATTTTTAAGACGCATGCGAAAGGCCATGATCTTGCTGCCATTGTCTAGGTGCAAGGATAACCAGTCCCAGCCTTGGGTATCAGTATCGAGCAGTTGTGATGTCCACTCTTGATCAAACCATGCAATGCCAGATACTGGTTTGCTTGTAGACTCATTAAGCTTATTTTTAAAGGTGAATAGGCCCGCCACCTCAATAAAAGGGGCGCTGTAGTAGTGGGAGGCATGTTTGCCATTGGCCGATTTAATGCTGTAACCATTTTGCCCATGAAACACATAAGGTCCGCTTTGTGTAAGATTGAGCTGGATCTCAAGCTTGGCTTTATTATCAGCCTGTTGTGGCAACGAAAACCCTAGCTGTGCCGGCAATAGCCTATTGGAGTGTTGCTCGTTTTCCTCAGTGTTGTGCCAATACCAGTCATCCATAAACAGCGAAAACGGTTTAGCTTTAACCCCAGCATTGCCCACCCCACCTCTGGCAAACTTCTCTGCAAACCAATGTGCTTGCATTGAATGCACAGAGCCATGTGCCATATATATCTGCTCATTATGCCAAGTGCTTGTTGGCTCATCGCCAGAGCTGGCTAATGGGTTGGTAAAGCGGAACAGTGTCCACTGTAAGCCATAGTCTTGGCCGTCTTCATCCTGTAAATTAGCGGTGAGATACCACCACTCAATATCAAAGTGGTTATGAGCGTTATGATCTTGAGGCAAACTAATGACATAGCTAGGATCGGCTTTATCTCCTAATGCTAGGCTAGGATTTTGCACGTTTCTGCCAAACAAGGAATGATCTGTTGCAGCATCTTGCTGGTCGCTGTGCTCAGATGTGAGTTGCTGTGTGATCACTATAACAACCAGCACCCCTGCTAATATGCTCAACCGCCTCTTAATTGTTATCCTTAGTTTAGCCATCGAATATCCTCAATCAGTGGTTTTTTTCCCGCCCGTATAATAGGCATAGCAATAACCAGTAACACCACAGTTAAACTCACTGCATAAATTTGAAAAATATTGAATAGGCTGACTTGTAACGGATAAGTCCACTGAAAGGCCTGATAGTTAATTTCATGTATCAGCACCCAGCTTAATAATATACCAAAAGGGCTGGCAAATAATAACGCCACCATGCACAACAGCATATATTGAAAGAGCGCCAGAGCTTGAATTTTAAAGGCTGAGATCCCCATGCTTCTGATCAACATATTTTGTGGCCTGACATCATTCATCAACACCACAATACCGCAGGCCAAAGACAAGGCTGCCACCAAGAGCGTCACTATGTTCAGTCCATCGGTAATAAGGAAGGTACGATCAAATGTTTCCATGGATAAGGCTAACAATTGACTCCTAGCCAACAAGGATTGCTGCTGATTGATACCCACCTCGTCTAGCAGAGCACGGAATGTTTCTAAGCCTTGGGGGGCAGAGCTTATGGCATAAATAGAGGTACCTGAGATATCGCCGCTATACTCACTAAGAGGCAATAATGTCTGTTTCTTGGGGCTACCGAAGTCGTAGTACACCCCTTTGATTACATATGAGCTGTCGATCTGAGTACTAGGGTGCGGCAAGACTATGGTGTCCTCTAGTCCTAACTCAAAATGAAAGGCAAATTGTTGGTTAACAAATACCCCCTGCCCTGCTTCAAACGCCTGCCAGGCTTTATCACTGTCAGAAATGTCATAAAACACCATGGCTTGTTTAAAGGTTTGGGTGGTGGGATAACTATATTGCTGAATATTTAAGCCTTGAAAAGGGATGATATTTTCGAATCTTGGTAGCAATTGGATATTGGCTTTTTCAGCCAATGGCTGCAGTGGGATATCTCCTTTGTAATACAGATAATGATCCGCTGCAAGCCGACTTTCGAGCCAGCTAAACGTGGCGTTTCTAAATGAGTCGACCATCAAGTTCATGCCAATATTACTGGTTGCCGCAATAAAAAAAGCACAACAGGCAATTTTAGTTTTCCGTGAAATAGACACACTTTGTTGAATACTGATCTGTAATAATGGCATCGAATCTGGAACAAGACTGGCCATCAGCGTCAACACCTTAGGGTAGTAGGCCAAAAGTACAGAGCAGCCTGCAAGGATCAAGCACCCCGTGCCAACCAATAACAGCCATAATGGTTGTGAGCTAGTGAAAATGACCACTGTGACAGTAGCCAACAACAGGCAAAGGCCCAAAAAAACCCGATGACTTTTTGCTCTTTGTGCACTACTTTGCAGATGACTGTCTGCGCCATTTAGATTGTTCTCAGTATTTTTTAAGGGCATAAATACCGCAATCAAACACCCCACTAAACTGATCCCAAACACTTGCACAAATAATGAAAACAAAGACACAGTGCCAAAACCCACTTCTACATCATACAAGCCCTCTAATGTGGCTTGTACTGCCGGTGAAACAATATTAGCCAGTGTTATGCCCAACAGCATGCCTATCAAACTAGCCAGCAGTGTGACTAACACCATCTCTGCCAATTGCATCTGCAATATACTGTGTCTGGGTATGCCTAATTGTCGGCAAATTTTCAACCAAGGCATACGGCTATTAAGCAACAGGTTGACCGCATTTAACACAATAAACAAACACACTATAAACATCAGCAAGGCCATAGCCATCAGGTTTAAATGAAAACTCTGAGTGAGGTCGTTCTGCTGTTGGTTATTGTTAATGGCAACTAAGCTTAAATGCTCAGGCAAGGCCCTCAACAATTTCTGCTTTAGCCCATCAAACTGTGCAGCATCAATGTCTGTTACCCAAAATAAACCGCTTAAGGGGTTATCAGGGAACAGCCGATAAAAGGCCCCTATATCCAAGATTATATCGTTGCCTAAACTGGGATGCTCATAAGGATAGAGTGTGGGCAAAGCATAAGCGCGGTGATTGACTTTAATGCTCAAGGCTTTAGCCAATTCTTCACTGTCTAGGCCAGCGCGCATGGATAGCCCTTGTAACAGGCTGGGATGAAGTACCGCCAGCGGCCGACTCAATGAAAAACCAGCCAGTGGGCTGGTGTGGTTGCCGCTGTTAGCAGCCTTTATGCTTGGCAAAGGGGGTAAGACCAAACTGTCAATACCGGTAAAATCGATGTTGCGCTCACTGACTTTTTGGTCCTGATAAAACACAGGCTGGCGACCTTGAGCAACCGCTATTAAGCCAGTGAAACCTTGCTTGCGCAATTTGGCGTAATCCTCCTTGCGTAATGGTGCCTTAGGGGTTTTAGCCTGCACTTGAAACGCCACATTAGGCACCAAAAAATGATCTTGAACCCCGTAACTTTCCTTGGCACTGTCGTTAATAATTAACACTGCAGATAAACCCGCAGTGGCGATCACCAATGATAATAGCAACATGCCTAAGCTAAATTTGCTGGTTTTATAGCTTTTGAGCAAGATGAATATAAATGTCAATTTTATCAATTGGCGACCAATTGACCATTATCTAACCGGTACTGCTGTTGTGTCAGCCGGGCCACTTTTTCGCTGTGTGTCACCAGGATAAGGGTGATCTGGTTGCTGGCACAAGTATCCACTAACAGTTGACTTACCTGCTCTGAATTGCCCTGATCTAGATTGCCTGTAGGCTCATCCGCTAACAATACTCTGGGTTTATGAGACAGCGCTCTGGCGATGGCCACCCGCTGTTGCTCACCGCCAGAAAGCTGATGAGGTAATTTATGGCTATGCCTAAGTATGTCCATAGAGGCCATCAAACCATGGATATATACTCGATCAATGCTTTGCTTAATGTTAGGGGGTAAATACACATTGTCCTGCACGGTAATACAATCGATCAGATTGTATTTTTGAAAGATCAAGCCGATATCTTGTTGCCTATATTGGTCGGCCTGCTTTTCGGTAAATGTCACTATATCGAGTGGCGATCCGGGCTGGCCCTCATGGCTGGCCACACTTTCAATTAAAATACGGCCCTTATCAGGCTTATCTAGGGCGGCCATTAAATGCAGCAATGTGGATTTCCCCGAGCCAGATGCCCCTTGAATACTGATACTTTGGCCTTGGCCAATATCTAAAGACAGCTCAGTTAATATCTGATGATGTGTGCCACCATCCAGATAAGACTTGCTTAGGTTTTTAATTGAAATCATGTCACTTTGGGCCTATGAATGTTAAGTATTATGCTCGACTACAGATTGATGCAAAATGTGTAAACACAGTCTATGGCTAACGTGTTAATCAAAACTGCGGCGGCTATCCTCCAGCAACTTATCCAACTGCCTTTGCGCTTTATGGGGATCAACTAGATCGCCGGGCTGCAACATCTCACATTCATCATTGATCATTTGTTTAACTGTCACCGGATAAAATCGGCAGTCTTCGGGTCTGTCGTAATATATATCGCAGCTATAGGTGGATTTCTCTGGCTGTTGCTCATTCACCACTTCTGTTAAAAATGGACAGAGGCTCAGGCGTTTACCACTTTGGGGTGAAAACCAGATAAGTCCTTTTTTCACATATTCCGCAATATCAGGCCTAAATAGCTGCCACATATCTTTGTCATCATCTGATGCCGACAAATCGCCATTGCTATACTTAACACAGCATTTACCGCATGAGTTACAATCTTTCATCCCTTATACCGCAAAGGCTTCGCTCCTAATTTCTGCGTTTTGAGGCTTTCTTCATGCGAGCCGATTGCTCGACTCTATCGGCCTCACGTTTCTCTTTACGATCCTTCTTATCTGGGGTCAAGGAGCCAGTCTTAAAACGCGCTTTACGGTCCACTTTATCTGCGGCTTTCTTAGCGGCAATTTCCGCCATAAGTTGCACTTCCTGCTCGATCATTGACGGTTTTTCTAAACTGATACGGCCTAGTTTACCTGCACGCAATTCGTTGATTAACACTTCACATATCTTATGTAAGTTAACCCGACCGCCCCGCATTAATGCGCCGCGACTGGCCGCTGCCATTTCTAAAAAGGCAATTTCCGTATCGGGTATCACATCCAGTTTAAAGCGCTCTTTTAGAAAGTCGGGATAAGTCTTAATTAAATAATCGGCAGCAAAAAAGCCCACATCGTCATATTCCATGGCCGTATCTTTTATGGCCCCCGTTGACGCTAGTCGGTAACCACTATTTGGATTTTCCAGTTTAGGCCACAATATCCCGGGGGTATCAAATAAGGTGATGCCGTTACCTAAATTAATCCGTTGCTGACTTTTAGTGACCGCCGCTTCGTTACCTGTTTTGGCAATCACCCGGTCAGCCAGTATATTGATCAAGGTGGACTTTCCCACGTTAGGAATGCCCACTATCATGGTATTGATGTCTTTCACACTGGCATTTCTTTCAGGTAACATTTTGCGACATAGGTCGATGATTTGTTTCATCTTAGCCGGCTCTTGCGTAGTGGATGCAAAGGTTTTAACCGAGCGTTCTTGCTCTAAATAATGTTGCCAATCTGCGGTCACACTAGGATCGGCTAGATCCGTCTTACTCAGCACTTTAATACAAGGTTTGTCACCTCTTAGCTGGGCAATCATCGGGTTTTCACTCGAATAGGGAATACGGGCGTCTAACACCTCTATCAGCACATCCACTTGCGGTAGTACTTCTTTTATTTCTTTTTGGGCCTTATGCATATGCCCGGGATACCAATGAACTGCCATTACACTACCTTTTAAAAATGATAAACAGAATAAAAGTAACGCTGGGCTGATCTACTATCAAGCCCGGTGCTGCTGCTAAACGTTAACGACTATAATACATGACCAATTGAACAATACCCATGATCACCAACAAGGGTAGGATCCACCGACCCCAGCTAGACATTTGTTGTTCCGACAGCTTAAACTTAGAACGTTCTATCAGAGGCACTATGACGACCAAAGCAATAAACAACAGCCCTAAAATGATCAGTATTGTCATGTTATTTTGTTTTCCTAATTTTTGTACATTGCATTGACTGCTCTGCCTTATTACAAGCCTATTGCATATTTAATCGCCTGGCGTTTAATTGGCCCAGCATGATTGGCCACTTTCAAGGCAAAATTCCTAATCAAGCTTAATGGCAAATGATCGTTACTAAAGCTCGAATACAACAGATCCATGGCACTCATTGTCAACAGATTGTCCCGACGGCGAGACCGTTCATATTGCTGCAAACAAGGCCCCAGTTTTGCCTGCTCTAATACTTGCTCTGTGCCCCATTGAGTCATGCCTTGTTGTATGGCAGCCAGCAAAGCCTGCACATCTTTAAAGCCCAGATTAACGCCCTGCCCTGCCAAAGGATTAATAGTATGGGCTGCATCCCCAATCAATACCGTATTACCCTTATAATATTGATTGGCATGCATGCGGGTTAACGGAAAACTGGCCACTTGCAACACCTCAAAATCAACCAATTGTGCAGGGAAATGTTTGACGATCTGTTCCTTGAGTTGTGCCTTGCTTAAGCCCTTTAACAGGCTAATGTAAGCGGGACTTTGGTACCAGACTAGCGCTGCGTAGCCCTCATACAAAGGCAAAAATGCCACTGGCCCTTTGCTGGTAAACTGCTGCCACGTAATATTTTGCTGGGGGCTGTGGGTCTTTATATTAATGCCTAAGGCTTGTTGCTTATATTGCCAGCCTTGGCTGCCAATGTTGAGGCTGGCTCTGATCATAGAATTACCACCGTCCGCCGCAATTAAGACTTTGCTTTGGATAATTTGCTGATCGGCCAGAGTAAGAGTGCTGATCTCAGCACTTTTCACTGTCAGTACTTTGGCCTGCCAAAAACACTGGATGTTAGCCTGCTGTGCTATGCTTTGATGCAATGCCAGCTGCACCATCCGGTTTTCCACTATATGTCCAAGATGGCTCTGATTAATTTCATTACTATCAAAATCCGTACGACAGCTATCTTGTTCCCACACTGATAATTTTTGATAAGCGCACAACCGCATGCTTTGCAAATGTTGCCAAGCACCCAATTTTAATAACAGTTTTTCAGATGCCAGACTAATAGCAGAAACACGCATATCAGGAGGCTGAGTCGCCACAAAGGGTTCAGGTTTGTTAGGTTCTATTAGAGCCACACTAAAGCCTAACTGACCAAGGCCTAATGCCATAGCCGAGCCGACCATGCCGCCACCCACTACACATATATCAAACAAAGATTCATCCCTTTTATTCATCTGGGCACAGATTAACACGGTAAGAAAATATCAGAGCAAAGATTTAACGGGATTTTTGCCCCTTACCTAGTGAAGTCATGGCCGCCCCAAGCACCACAGCCGCGGCTCCCACATAGGCCCAGACACCAAAAGCACTGGCAACAAAGTACTCTGGCATTAAGCTGACCGCTAAGTGCATGCTTAAAAACGTAAAGACGGGCGCTAAGGTGATCACTGCGCCGACTTTAGATGCTTGCCAAATATTTAAGGCTTCGGTAAATGCTCCATAGGCCACAATGGTATTCAAACAACAAAACAACAGGGCCAATACACTCACCCAGCCCATATTAAACAATTGAGACAGGCTGGCAAAAGGCAACAATACTATGGCCCCTATCAGGTAAATTAATAAGGTAAGTTGTTTTGCAGTCAGCACTTTTAACAGGGGTTTTTGCATTAAGGCATAAGTCGCCCATGCGATTGCAGCCACAATAGTAAGAGACAGACCAATATGGTAGCCATCTGCGCCAAGGAGCAGGTCCTGTAGGCGCCCGCTAAAAAACAGTAACAGCCCTATGACCAGCGTCATTGCTCCCACTGCTTGTAACAAGGTAAACGACTCTTTATAGAAAAGCACACCGCCCACCATCAACAACAAAGGCGCAACTTGCATTAACACTTGCGAGGTTTCAGGCTCGATGTAAACCAGTGCTTGTACGTTGCTAATATAGTTGAGCACCAACAACAAACTCGCCACTAACAGCCAGCCCCCTTTGTGCTTGCCTAAGGCAGGTAAACGAGGCAAGGCTTGGCTTTTGAATAACCACAAAAACACAAATAACCCCGCCACTAAAAATCGATAAAACGTAATAGTAATGGCATCCATTGAGGCTAGACTTAGGTTTAACGCTATGGGCAATATACCCCATAACACCGCGGTAAGCAGCGACAACAAGAGTCCGTACCCATGTGGAGAAATAATCAATCTACTGCCCTTTTTCTGGTGAAATTAACGGCTGATCACCGCCATCAAAAATATTGTCGGTTATGCAAGCGGTGCTTGCCCCATCCATAGCTAAAGCGACAAAAACCCCATTATCTTAGCCCATTATTACCTTAGGCTGAAAGCTCACTTTAGAAAAAATGTCAGGCTGAGACCTGGCTTAACGTGGCGGCGCCTTAAGCAAAAAATGCCACTATTAATAGTGACATTTTTAAGGGTAAAGCCGTGATATAGGTATTTATATATTAATCATCTCTTTTACTCTGTCTCTATGACTGCGACTGACTTTTAACTCGGTGCCATTTTCTAAAATCAGATGGTATTCACCACTGATATGACTAACCAGTTTTTGTACGTAACGAATATTCACTATTGCAGAGCGATGGGCACGTACAAACTTTTTAGGATCCAGCTCCTGTTCCAGCTCCTTCATAGTACGTCGCATAATATGGGTCTCATCTAACGCATGGACACACATATAATCACCGGCCGCATCTATCCATTGAATATCGTTGATGGCCACACGTGTCACTTCTGTACCGTCTTTAATGGCTAATATATCTGGGTACGCATTGACACTAATAGTCTCGCCGCTGGCTAATTTACGGAGAATGTCTTCACAATCATCGCCGGTAAAGTCAGCCACTAACCTTGCCAGTTTCTGATTATTTCCCCCCTGTTTCTGAGCGACAAAAGTGGCAACCACTTTATTGATCGCCTCTTCTAAACGTTTTTCATCAACGGGCTTCAACACATAATCTAAGGCATGTACATCAAAGGCTTTAATGGCAAAAGTGTCAAAAGCGGTGACAAATACCACTAAAGGTATGGGCTGTTTCAACTCTTGTAATTTATTGATCACCTGGAAACCGTTCAAACCTGGCATTTGAATGTCTAAAAAGACGAGATCTGGCCGCAGTTGCGGAATGACAGTAACGGCTTCTAGGCCATTCACACATTCTCCCACAATTTCAATATTATCAAAGGCCGCCAAACGCAGGGCTAAACCTTTTCGGGCCAGAGGTTCATCATCAACAATGACAGTACTAATCTTCATTTGATTGCTCATTAATTTCGTAGGGGATACGGATATTCACTTTTACGCCGCTTGGGTAATTGTGTGAAATATCAAAAGAAAAATTATCTGTATACAAGGCATGTAACCGCTCCTGAATATTGGGTAAACCCACACCGCTAGAATGACTAATGGGTAGCTGACCGTTTTTAATTTCTACCCCCGGGCCATTATCACTCACATTGAGCATAAGATCTCGACCAAATATTTTAGCTGAAATACTGATCTGCCCACCTTCTTGTAAGCGGGAAATGGCATACTTCACAGAGTTCTCAATCAATGGCTGTAAAATAAGACTCGGCACTAAGGCATCTTTGGTCTTTTCGTCAATGTCCCAGACTACAGTGAGTCGTTCTTCAAATCTGACTTTTTCAATCTCTAAATACAATTCTAATACTTTGATTTCTTGAATAAGCGGCACTCGACGAATGGGATCTTTGTCTAAAGAATAACGCAAGAAATCGCTGAGTCGATTGACCATCGCCTCCGCAGTTTTATTCTCCTTCATTAAAATAAGCGTAGAGATAGCGTTTAAAGTATTGAATAGAAAGTGAGGATTAAGCTGGTAGCGAAGCATTTTGATATGTGCCTGGTGCGCCATAGACGAGGCTTTCAGCACATTTTGTTTTTCTTTGAGTAACATCTGGTAATTCTTAATACCAAAATAGCCCCCTGTCCAGCAAGTGATCACAATCAAAGAATTAATGGTGTTGGAAAAATACATATACCACTCTTCAGGCTGGTAGCCTTTCTTATAGATCTCCCAATAATTAACGTTCTTAACCAACGCCCACAATAAGGCTGTGACATAAAGACTGGCGGCCACCACTGCCAACATTTGTAGGGGGCTCATGGTCATGGCTTTTCGATAAATATAACGCAGGGGTATGGTCAACAACCAGCCAGCATAGGCATTTAGCACTATAACAAATAGCCATATACTGCGCATATCGTGCAGAAATGAACCAATATAATAGGTGATGGCAAAACCACTCCAACCTGCCGTATGCAAAGTCCAAAACAGTCTCTCTCTACTATCTACTAATTTTTCCCAGTTAGGCACAAGGTTACTCAATTTTAAAACAGGCGAAAAGTATACAAAAAATCCAACAAAGAAAGGGTCCCTTGGTCCTAATTTACCGACACTTTATCCCATGTCATCATATAGAAGCCCTTTAATAGTTGATATTAAGGCGTTTTAACCAATGCACCCACCACCAGGCAGGGCCCACTAACAGAAACTGTAAGTCTTTTAGGAAGCTCGGCTTTTTGCCTTCGATATGATGACCAACAAACTGTAAGATCCACATCACCACAAACAAGGCCAAACTAAATTTCCACACAGACAGGTCAAATAGTACCAATAATTTGATACAGAAAAACGACACTATACTCAAAAATGTCATGGCCGCACCAATAGGCCCAGATAACTTGAAATAGTAGTAGAGTGTGGGGATAACTAAAATATGAGCCCAAGTCACGGCAAAATAATCCAACACTTCTGGGGTAGGCAGAGACCAAATCAGCGCTAAAGTCACAAAATAAATGGCCGGCACTGCAATAGCATGAATATAAATATTGGTAAGGTTTTGGTGACTTTCATCGTATTCTTTAAGTAAGCATTCTATTTGACGCATTTTTACCTCTAACAAGATATGTTAACGATAATTTAACAATTAACTGCTTATGCAGCAATGAAAAAGCCCACTATCTTATGGAGAATAATTTTAACCGCCGCTAACGGGAGTTTGCCCATGGATCAATCGATCATCAGGGTCAAACTCTTGAGTTGCTGTTCGACATCACTTTCTGAGTCTTCAAATTTAACCCCATAATACAGGTTAACTTCGTCTGACTTAGTGTTTCTAATCACACCCTTTATACTGATTTTTTTATCGTCTATACCATCAAAGGTCATCGTTATATTCTGTTTAATGATGGGTCTTAACCCTTGGTTGATTTTTTCTAAACTAATGCCACAGCCGTGAATAGAAATATCGGTGACCACACACTGACACATCACCTCTCCTGAGTCTGCATCGAGCATAGTTGATGCAATATTCGTTTGGGCTCGGCGTTCACCGCGCAATCCGTGGCTCTGCACTGCCAATGGAAAAGAAGTAAAGATTAAATGGCTGGGTCGAGTCAAAATTAAGATAACTTTGACCTTAAAAGCAATGATTTCTCCGGTGTCGTCTTCGAGTATATAACGCAGCACCATGGATTTGTCTTTGAAAATAGCGTCCCCTAAGGTGCCCCATTTACTTTCATCTGGAAAGCGCAACATCAAACAGCGTGTACCGTCCATACCCACAAATTCACTTCTAACGCGTTTGGTCGCATTGGGAGTACTGATCTGCAAGTCTAGAGGACGCCCTGGACGCATAGAACGAAGTTTTCGTAAGTCTTCGTTGGTTATTCCGACTTTTTCCTGCAAGATTGCCATTAGATTGGTATTCCTTTTAAGCAAATTGTATTCAATTTATGACCTGTTGCAATCGCTAAATAGCAAGGATAACAATAGTGATTAATAACCGTTAGGTAATGGTAAAATCCATTTATGTTTCGATAATACAGTATTAGGCAGAAAAACAAAACTCATGCAAAATCATAATTTTAAGATCTCTTATGAAGTCAATGTTGCTTCCCTATCCGGACATTTATTTCAGGTTTCGTTACAGATAGAACACCCCGAAGAAACCGGGCAAATACTCAGATTGCCCGCTTGGATACCCGGTAGCTATATGATCCGAGACTTTGCTAAGAATATCGTCACTATCTCTGCCCAAGATCCCTCAGGTTTACCACTAATCGTTGAAAAAATCGATAAACAAAGCTGGCAAATTCAACCTTGTATCGGCAGGTTAACCATCGACTACAGCGTTTATGCATTCGACTTGTCGGTTCGAGGTGCTTATATCAACGACGAGATGGCTTTTTTTAACGGCACCAATATGTTTTTAGCGGTGCAAGGCCAGACCGAGCAAGCTTGCGCTGTGCATCTGATTAAACCCAAAGACAGTGCCCTAGATCATTGGCAAGTCGCCACCACTATGCCTACCACCCAACAAGCCACTCATGAGTTTGGTGACTTTTGGGCGAGCAATTATCAAGAGTTGATCGATCACCCTGTGCTGCTTGGTGAATTTGATATTTTACCCTTCAGTACCCCACACCATGACTTTGAACTGATCCTAGCAGGAGGGCACCAAGCTGATACCGAGCGTATGGTGCAAGATCTGCAGAAGATTTGTCAGCACCATCTGACCTTTTTTGGTGATGCTCCACCCTTTAAAACCTACCAATTTATTACCTTGCTTACAGATAATGCCTTTGGTGGTTTAGAACACATCAGTTCAACCGCCTTGATGTACAGCAGAAATAGTTTACCGGATATCAATGACCGCCAGATCATGCCCGATGGCTACCAAGTCTTCCTAAGTTTATGTAGCCATGAGTTTTTTCATACCTGGCATGTTAAACGTATTAAACCACTAGGCTTGGCAGATGCCAGCTTGAGTACCGAAGCCTATACCGAACAGTTATGGATATACGAAGGTTTCACTAGTTATTTTGATGATCTTTCTTTATTACGTTGCGGCCTAATTGACCAGACCGCTTATCTGAAAATTGTAGCACAAAGTATTACTCGTCTAATTCGTAATCAGGGACGTTTTAAACAAAGTATTACCGAGTCAAGTTTTGACGCTTGGACCAAGTTTTACAAACAGGATGAGGGTGCCATCAACCATATCGTTAGCTATTACAATAAAGGGGCGATATTGGCCATGTGTTTAGATCTGTTGATCCGCAAGAAAAGCTATGGTCAATCTAGTCTCGACGATGTGATGGCTTATTTATGGCAACAACATGGCAAAACAGCCATAGCCACTACTAAAGATGTGGTACAAAAGATCTGTCGTGAGCAGCTGCATCTGG
This sequence comes from Paraglaciecola sp., assembly GCA_034111785.1. GTDB lineage: Bacteria > Pseudomonadota > Gammaproteobacteria > Enterobacterales > Alteromonadaceae > Paraglaciecola. Next base: position 37,005 of record JAWUWP010000036.1, on the reverse strand, counting down.
ATATGGATGATTTCTTTACTTGCGCCTTATACACCACACAAGAATTACCTTTTACGGCGCTGTTACAGGATTTTGGTGTCAAAGCCCAACTATATTCACGTCTTAGCTTAGACGACAAAGGGGGCACAGCTAACAATGAGATCCCCAGCCCAGCCAGCAAGATAGACTTTGGCGCCCCATTAAAAGCCCAAGAAATTGGCGCCAAGGTGTTACAAGTTAGCCAAGACAGCGCCGCCTATCGGTCAGGGGTGCAAGTGCATGACATCATTATCGCTTTGGGTCTGTGGCAGATCAGCAAAGAGAATCTGCAAAAGCAGCTGGATCGATTGGCACCAGGCGAACAAGTTGCCCTAACATTACTCAGAGATAAAAAAGTGAAGACCTTGCTCTTTACCGCTGAGGTAGCCAAAGTGGATACGGTATTTTTAGAGGTAGTCGATGATTCATTAATTGCCAAATGGCTTTCCCCCTAAACCATTAGGCACAGCAAAACATTTCAGGCCTCAGATAATGTTATAAAATGTTACATATTTTAACAAAAGTCCGAGCCCCATAAAAAGCGCATTATCATTACCCTTTGAGGCGTAGCGTTATTCTGCCGTGACAAATGAAGGAACAACCTGATGGGAGGGCTATATCATGGGAGCCAAGATCCCATGATAGGCACTACACTAGGTGCCTAGCACTAAGTGCAGCGCAACCGGCAAAGTGCTTAGCAAGGCGGTACAAGCCACCCCAGCTCATACTCAATGAAACAATATTTGCGCTACAAAAAGGTAACAAAATAATTGACAATATTTTACCTATAAATTATCGTTGTAAACGTTTACAGTCGATAGCCTAGATCTATGCAAAAAATAATAATAAAACACTGTAAATCGAGATCCCTAATTCACTTAGCAATAATAAAGGCACACTTTCTATGAGACCACAGACTCAGTTTAAACACTCAATACTAGCAAAAAGCATAGGTTTGATGTTAGGTACTGCGATTGCCATGCCAGTAATGGCCCAAGAAGCAACAGGTACCGATGAAGCAGAAGTAATTCAGGTGCGAGGCATTCGCGGCAGTTTAATTAAATCCATGGATGTAAAACGCAGTAATTCAGGGGTTGTTGATGCAATTTCTGCCGAAGATATCGGTAAATTCCCCGATACTAACCTAGCAGAATCATTACAACGTATCTCAGGCGTATCCATCGACCGAAGTAATGGTGAAGGTAGCCGTGTAACCGTTCGTGGTTTTGGACCAGAATTCAACTTGGTTACCTTAAATGGTCGCCAAATGCCTACAGCCAACATTGATTCCACGAGCGCTTCCGATTCTCGTTCTTTCGATTTTGGTAATATTGCTTCAGAAGGCGTAAGCGGCGTAGAGGTTTATAAAACCAGTCGTGCTAACAATTCTACTGGTGGTATCGGGTCGACTATTAATATGGTCACCACTAAGCCTTTAAACGCTCCTGGTTTAAAAGCAACCTTTGGTGTTAAAGCTCTACACGATAGCTCTAGTGAAACAGGCGCAAATATCACCCCTGAGATTTCTGGTTTATACAGCAACACCTTTGATGACAATAAATTTGGTATCGCATTATCTGGTAGTTATCAGTTAAGAGAAAGTGGTACACAAGGCGCGGCAGTCGGCAACGGTTGGCGTGACCAAACAGGTGGTGTAGGTAATTGGGGTTCTATTCCTAATGATCCTGTTAACCATGTTAACTTGCCTGCTGACGGCGTAGTTTATGCGGTACCACAAAACTTGTTGTATGAGTTTGCCGAAACTAAGCGTGAACGTACAAATGGTCAGTTGACCATGCAATATCGTCCAGTAGACAACCTAACGGCAACCCTTGATTACACCTATTCAAAAAATGATGTAGAAGTGAACCGTAACCTAGCGTCAATTTGGATGAATTTTGGTCACTCAGAAAGCATTTGGACAGATGCCGACAGCAATGGTGTTGCCGCGCCTTTATACATTAAAGAAAATAATGTAGGTGTAAACGGTGACGGTGATCTGACTTACTCTGATTTGGTTAGCCAAGTTGAAGAAAGTGGTTCGGTCAACGAAAACAAATCCATAGGTATCAATCTTGAGTATGACCTAAATGATAACCTGTCATTCGAACTGGATTATCATAGCTCTACTGCTGAAGCCAAACCTAATACTATCTACGGCAACAGTAATACTATTCAAATGGCCACTAATATCCGTGGTACAACGGCTATCGATTTCAGAGGCGATCTGCCAGTAGTCACACTAGAGTTCCCGAGTCAATTTGATCCGGCTAATTTTGGTGCCACGACTAATTCTCTCGGCGCTATCTCTGGTCTAGATCCAACCACAGTCAGAACAACCGGTACTAGTTTACGTAATAGTTATACCAAGTCTGAAATAGACCAACTACAAGTGTCTGGTCGTTATACTTTTGATCAAGGCATAGTTGAGAGCATCGATTTTGGTGTGGCGACAGTCGAAGTGGATAACCGTAATGCCTTTGGTTTGGCCGAGCGCCCAACTTGGGGTGGCGTAGGTTCATTTGACGATGTGCCAGACAACATCTTGACCGATAACCTAAGCACTATCAGTAATCGCTTAGATAATATATCGGGTGATAGAACCGGCATGTGGGATGCATTTTATAATGTAGACTTTACAACCTTTGCTAACCTGGTGGGCGACTTATACGGCGTACCATTAAATGCTGACGGTACCCCTGGTGATGCAGCTTGGCCATGTGGCATGGTATTATGTGCACCTTCTACTTATGATACAGACAGAAGTACCTTAGAAGAGCAAACCAGTGCCTTTGTGCAAGCTAACTTAACCTTTGATATCAGTAACATGCCGGTTAACTTAACGGTAGGTGTGCGTTATGAAGAAACGGACATCACCTCTACGACCTTGTTGCCAGACATTACGTCAGTGGCTTGGGTATCCGCCAACGAATTTGCGGTAAATCGTGGTGATGCAGTATTTTATGAAGGCACAGGCACTTACGACCATACCTTACCCAGCATCGATTTTGATATTGAGTTAACGGATGATCTAGTATTAAGAGCTTCCTACAGCGAATCTATCGCTCGTGCGGCATACGGCAACCTAACAGCCGGTGGCCGTTTAGATTCTGTACGTATCGATGGCGCGACTGGTAGTCGAGGCAACCCTGGTCTGTTACCCACCGAGTCAGAGAATATCGATCTATCCTTAGAATGGTATTACGATGAAGGGAGCTATGTGTCTGTGACCTACTTCAAAAAAGAAGTAGAAAACTTTGTTTCTCGCGAATTCACTAACGGTTCACCTTTTAATGTGTCTTCTCCTGTAGCCGGCCCACGATTTGATGAAGCGGTAGCAGCAGTTGGCGGTATCAATGACTCTGACGCTATTCGTACTTACATAGTGGCGAATAACCCAGGTGATCCCACTATCATCCCTGAAGATCTTGCTAATGGTATTCAAGCGCAAATATTTGGTGAAGCCGGTGGTGCAGATATCGATATAAGATTCTCGCAACCAGTGAACTCTGATACTAAAGAGGCCGATGGTTTTGAGATCACTGTTCAGCATTTATTTGGTGAAAGTGGTTTTGGTGTCTTTGCTAACGTAACCTTAGTTGACAGTGATCTGGAATATGACAATGCTAGCTTTGGTGCACAAACGCCTCTAGTGGGTTTGAGTGATTCGGCGAACGTGGTTGGCTTTTATGATAACGATGGATTTCAAATCAGATTCGCCTATAACTGGCGTGATACTTTCTTAAATGCCACAGATGATGCCATTGGGCCAAGCCCAGTATATACAGAAGACTACGGTCAACTGGATATGAGCGCCAGCTATGAGATCGATGAGAACTTAACGCTATCATTTGAAGGCATTAACTTGACCGATCAAAACCAACGTACATTCGGTCGCCATGAGAAAATGACTAGAACCATTTTCCAAACTGGTCCTAGATACTTATTAGGCGCGCGTTACACCTTCTAAGATATCCCATAACAGGCCGCCATTATTGCGGCCTTTTAAAATAAAAAAGACCAGAGATAAGTTTATCTCTGGTCTTTTCTCTTAGCTCAAATTTCTGTAATCTATAGCACTTATATTGTTATCCTCTATTTAAACTATCAAACAAAAATGCAAACAAAACCCATAAAACACATTGCAATTATTGGCGGTGGCACAGCAGGCTGGCTAACAGCAGCTATACTTGCGGCTGAGCATAATAGTGGCCACGAGCATGGTATAAAAGTCACCCTTATCGAGTCACCTAATGTCAGTACCTTAGGAGTGGGCGAAGGCACATGGCCTACTATGCGCAATACCTTACAAAGCGTGGGCATTTCTGAATATGAATTTATCCGCTGCTGCGATGTGTCATTCAAACAAGGCTCACAATTTATTGGTTGGGTAAACGGTCAGGCAAATGACCAGTATTATCATCCCTTTTCATTGCCTAACGGTTTTGGTGACACAGATGTGATTGCCCATTGGCAAGACAGTACCCATAGCGCCTCTTATGCGGAAACGGTATGTTCCCAAGCCCAGCTGTGTGAGTTGGGGTATGCACCTAAACAGTTTGCCACCCCCGAATATGCCGCTGTGGCCAATTATGGTTATCATCTCAATGCAGTGAAATTTGCCGAACTATTACAACAACATTGCATCCAGAAACTAGGGGTCAAGCATCTGAGCACTCATGTGAAGGCCGTGATTGGTGATCCCAGTGAAGATATAGAGGCGGTTGAAACAGAGCACGGCATCATCCAAGGTGATTTTTTTGTGGATTGTTCTGGCATGGGCGCCTTGCTTATTGGTCAACACTATCAGGTGCCCTTTCACGATCGCTCTGACATATTGTTTAATGACAGTGCCATAGCCGTGCAAGTTCCTTATGCCAACGAACAAGCCCCTATCGCCTCACATACCCTTTCAACCGCCCAATCTAATGGCTGGATATGGGACATTGGATTGCCCCAGCGTTGTGGCATGGGCTACGTTTACTCAAGCGCCCATGGTCAAGAGCAACAGATAGAAGATGAACTTAGAGCCTATATCAAAAATAAACCCTTTGCTGATCAAAGCAGTGATCTACAGCTAAGGAAAATTAAGTTCAAACCCGGTCACCGCCAAGAGTTTTGGCATAAGAACTGTGTGGCTATTGGCATGGCCGCGGGGTTTTTAGAACCTCTGGAAGCCTCGGCATTAGCCTTGGTTGAATTATCAGCACAGATGATCAGTAAAGAATTACCCTCACATTCGCACCTGTTTCCCATTGCGGCTAAACGTTATAATCAACGATTTTTATATCGTTGGCAGCGTATTATCGAATTTTTAAAATTACATTACGTATTAACCCAACGCACCGATAGTCAATATTGGCGTGACAATGCCGATCCAGCCAGCACCCCTGATAGATTGCTAGAATTATTGGAGTTATGGCAGTACCAGACCCCCAGTGCCAATGACTTTACCGACATAGAAGAAATTTTTTCATCATCGAGCTATCAATACATATTATATGGCATGGGGTTTTTGACGCATAAGCGCAGCACCAGTAAAAGAAAGATGGGCCAGCAGACTGCGCAGCAATATTTAACTGGAAACAGTCAATTTCTGGCAAGGCTGCAAGGCGGGCTGCCCAATAACAGACAACTCATAGAGCATATTTTGAGTCAAGGTTGAGCTAACACTCTAGCCTTTTCTCTTATGACTTAATGCACAATAGGAGCTTTCATGGCGAAGCATGTATTACTGAATAACGTCGATCATAAAGAGTTAAAGATTATTACTGACAAGTCTGCCGTATATGGCGACAACAAAATGAGCTGCGTTATTTATCCCTTTGAATTTAAGCATGTGCAAGCTTACTATCCAATATTTTTTCATGTGGATAATCAAACAAAAAATATGAGTGCCTTAGCGATTTTTGGTTTTGAACAAGGTGAAAACTTGTTTTTAACTGCCCAAGGTTGGGACGCACATTACATTCCTTTGATGATAGAACGTGAGCCCTTTTTGATTGGTCAGCAAAGCACGATGGAAGCCGGCGAAGAGGTCACAAAAAGCGTGATCCATATCGATCTAGACAGCCCTAAGATCAGTGATAAACAAGGCCAGGCTATCTTCTTGCCACATGGCGGAAATAGTCAGTACCTGGCTAAAGTCAGCGCCGTACTCAAAACCATTCAAGATAGCCAGTTAGCCACAGACTTATTTAACAAGACCTTGGTTGAGCTAGACTTATTGGAACCTTTTAACTTGGATATTGCCTTAAAAGATGGCAGCAACAACAGGCTCAGCGGCTACCATACTATTAATGAAGAAACCTTATCCCGCCTCAGTGGCCAAGTGTTAGAAGACTTAAACAAACAAGGCCTGTTGAGCCTTATTTATATGGTGATTGCTTCACATGAAAACGTGCGTATTCTAGCCGCTAAGAAAGATAAAATATCCTAGCATGACGGATATTTTTACAAGGTTACAACCAATTCAAGAGTTTACGGGGCCAGCAGATGCTTTACCCTTTGAGCTGATTGATGGCGGCCAACCTTTTATACTACGACAATTCGCCGCCAACTGGCCCATAGTTAAGGCGGCAATAGACTCAAAAGAGTCCTTACAAGGCTATCTGTCCCAGTATTATACCGACAGGCAAACGGGGGCATTTATCAGCCCTAAAGCCAATCAAGGGCGATACTTTTACAATCATGATTTATCCGGCTTTAATTTTACTAAACAACAGGTTAGATTTGATCAGACATTAGACAACTTATGCTCAGTGCCATCTCTTGACCATGATTATTATCTGGGTTCGGCGAATATTGATAGCATACTGCCAGGGTTAAAAAAAGATAACCCCTTTGCAGGGCTTGCCGCTTTTGAGCCATTAACCAGCATTTGGTTAAGTAGCCAAAGTCGTATTGCCGCTCATCAGGATCATCCACAAAATATCGCTTGTTGTGTGGCCGGTGAAAGACGCTTTGTGTTGTTCCCCCCCGAGCAACTTAAAAATTTATATATTGGTCCTCTTGATTTCACCCCTGCGGGCCAAGCTATCAGTTTAGTGGATTTTCATGAGCCAGATTTAGATAAGTTCCCGAAGTTCCCTGCAGCATTAGAGCATGGCATGATCGCCAATTTACAGCCAGGTGATGGGTTATTTATCCCCAGCTTATGGTGGCATCATATCGAAGCCCTAAGTGATATCAATATGTTGATGAACTTCTGGTGGGAGCCAAGTGATCTGAGTCTAGGTGATCCTATGGATGCATTATTACATAGTATCTTAAACATCAGCCGTTTAAGCGCGCCACAAAAAGCGGCCTGGCAATCAACTTTTGAGCACTATGTGTTTAAGCAAACCGCGCAAGATTTTAGCCATATACCACCAGAGCGTAGAGGCTTGTTCGGTAATGATTATAAAACCTGGGCAAGGCAAGTTCGAAGCTTCCTTTTGAATAGACTCAACCGTTAAGTTGAGGCGACTGGGTCCACAAAAACAACAGTAGGGTATCAAGCATGCAGGATAAAATAAAAAGAGTCGTCATCGCTGGAGGTGGCACTGCAGGCTGGATGGCAGCAGCAGCCTTAGCGAAACTAATCAAAAATATTGATATTACCCTGATTGAATCCGATGAAATCGGCACTGTGGGTGTAGGCGAAGCGACCATCCCTACTCTGCTCTACTATCACAAGTTATTGAATATCAATGAAGCTGAGTTTCTAAAGGCCACCCAAGGTACCTTTAAGCTAGGTATCAACTTTGAAAACTGGCGAGATAAAGAACAAGATTATTTCCACGCTTTTGGGGTCACGGGTAAAGATTGTTGGGCCGCAGGATTCCAGCACTTTTGGACAAAAGGCAAAGAGTTGAACATGGTCTCTGATTTTGGTGACTATTGTTTAGAAGGCATAGCCGCAAAAGCCAATAAATTTGCTCAGTTACCCAATAATGGGTTGAATTACGCCTATCATATTGATGCCACATTGTACGCTAAGTTTTTGCGTAAAATAAGTGAGGAACATGGGGCAACACGGATAGAAGGCCTAATAGAAAAGGTCAGTCTTAACTCAGAATCTGGGCACATTGAATCCCTCAGATTACAGTCTGGGCAGATCATCCAAGGTGACTTATTTTTAGACTGTACCGGACAAAAAGGTGTGTTGATTGAAGAAAGCTTGCACACGGGTTTTATTGATTGGTCACATTGGCTACCTAATAATAGTGCTATAGCCGTGCAAACCGCTATGATCCAAGAGCCTGTGCCCTACACCCGCTCAATTGCTCACCATGCGGGTTGGCAGTGGCGCATCCCCTTGCAACACAGAACAGGCAATGGGCTGGTCTATTGCAGTCAATATATGAGTGATGATGAAGCCCAAAACCATTTACTGTCTAACCTTGAGGGCGAGACTATCACCGAGCCCCGTAAGATAAAATTCAAGACAGGGACACGCAGACAACATTGGAACAAAAACTGTATCGCTATAGGGCTCTCCAGTGGCTTCTTAGAACCCTTAGAGTCCACTAGTATCCATCTTATCCAGCAAGCAGTGATCCGTTTGATGCGCATGTTTCCGGTGAATGGTATTCAGCAATGTGATGTGGATGAATTCAATCAACAAACCGCTACCGATGTGGCCAGTATTAGAGATTTTATTATATTGCATTACAGTGTGACCCAAAGGAGAGACAGCCCTTATTGGCAACATTGCCGTAATATGCCCATCCCAGACTCTCTAGCACATCGTTTAACCTTGTTTGAAGAGTCTGGTAGAGTCTTCCGTAAAGACAATGAGTTATTTGATGACTCTTGGATGCAAGTGATGATTGGTCAGGGCCTGATCCCTAAAACCTACCATCCAATAGTCGACAATATGAGCAATGCTGAACTTGCTAGATTTTTAGAGACCATCAAAACCACTGAAAATCAAAAGGTGGCGGGCCTACCTACCCACCAGCAATTTATTCAGCACTTTTGTCAGGCCTCCAATTAAACTCGCCATTATTTCAAAAGAACGCCCAGCCTAGGTTATTGTTAGTGATCTAGGTTGGCAGCACTGCTCATATTATCCACTCCTTCTTAGCCCCTTTTCGAGCTAATAAATACCCCCGAAAACGATTATATTGTTATTGGTTTCTTTGATACTTTTGTACCTACAGTGTCGCTCAGCTATTATCAACGGCCCAGTGGCACAACAATACCCAAGATTAATCCATTGGATAATAATAGGCTCAAACTGCCATTATATGAAAAAGTTGACTATGCCATGGGTCACGCTGCGGCCAACTGAGTATGGCGAGGCGCGTTAGCTTATCTAGGGGTATTTTATCGTGATACCTTGGGTCTAGCCGCCTCCTTTGCGGCACTATTATTTGGGTGATCAGGCTATCCGATGGGGCAACACAATACATCTTAAGTATGGGGGCGGTGTATTGCCCCTTTATAGATTACCGAGCTGGGATAAGGTTAAGATCAGCCGATATTTTCCAGGTGGCAAGTATAACCTTGAGCGGTTGCACAACCCGCTATTTAAGCAGTTAAGAGCAAGTGCTGGGGGCAGGCCTGGCCTCTTTAAGTCACAGATGATAAAGTGCAATGAGTAGCACAATGTACCCAATAGCCTAGTTATAAAACCTATATTGGGCCGCTTTTATTGCTCAAGCGGCTTAGCTTTGGATGACTTGGCAACCAAACCGGTGCTGTCTCTGACCATTAATTCAAAAGGCAAGAAATACCGACCATTTGGCACGACCTCACCTTTGAGTTGTTTAAGTAACAACTCAATACACAGGCTACCGATTTCATGCAATGGTTGGCGTATGCTGGTCAGTGATGGGCTCACAAACTGTGCATACTTGATATCATCAAAGCCCATTACCGACAGATCGTCGGGCACCCGCAACCCTTGCTTTTGCAAAAATTGCATCACCCCTATGGCCATATCGTCGTTAAAACAGAATATGGCTGTGGGCCGTTGCTCCAGCATTAATAATCGTCTAGCGCCCTCCATACCAGAATCGACCACGTAAGTGCCGACCATTTGTAATTGTGGATCCAAGACTATTCCTGCCTGCTCCAAGGCTTGTTTATAGCCATCGAGTCGCTCATTTGAGCTAGGCACCATATCAGGTCCAGTGATAGCAGCAATGCGGGTATGCCCTAAGGATATAAGATACTCAACAGCGGTTTTAGCGGCCTCACAATTATCTACTGCCACCTGCACCAATTCATCTGAATCAATTCTTTCATTGCCATTAACCATAGGCGGCAATTGACCGGCCAATGGTAGATCAGGATTAATCTTAAAAGGCAATCTAGACCCAAATAACAAAATGCCATCGGCTTGGCCATGGTTGACCAAGTCTGCATAATGTTGTTCTCGTTCTTGCAGCTCTTGGGTATCACCTAAAAGTATTGAATACCCTGCCCGCTTGGCACCTTGTTCTATGGCTCGAATGATACCCGCATTGACCGGATTGGTGATGTCAGGAATAATCGCCACGATAATGCCGCTTTTTCGCGTGCGTAAACTGGCGCCCATACGATTGGGCCGATAGCCGGCTTCATCAATAATTTTTTGAACTTTGTCTAATGTCTTGGGAGAAACCAAATGAGGAGAACTAAAGACTCTAGAGATGGTGGCGGCTGAGACATTCGCTAATGCCGCGATATCTTTAATTCCTAGGGTTGCCACACAAGATCTCCAAACATCAATTGATGTGTAGAGTTTAGCATAATACGCTTCTACCGTGCAGCCAATCAAGACTTCAAGTTGTGACTATGATTTTATTCAACCTTTATTTGCCCCAGCACCCCAGAGTACAATATGGGCACCTGGCGCGCAGTGACAAAAACTTTTACTCTTTGCCTATGACTTTGTTATTATCATGTTTATATCAAGCAAAAAAATCAGAATCTAATGATAAAAGCCTATGCTGCACAGTCGCCTAATAGCCCCCTAGAGGAAATCGAATTTGACCCGGGCGAATTAGGTCCCAAAGAAGTCGAGATTGAGGTATTACATTGCGGCATATGTCACAGTGATTTAAGCATGATCGATAACGAATGGGGGCAATCTCGTTATCCTCTAGTGCCAGGCCACGAAGTGGTAGGCACAGTATTGCAAGTGGGTAGTCAGGTTGAACACCTTAGCACTGGGCAACATGTAGGACTTGGCTGGCATGCCGGCTATTGCAACCATTGCACCTATTGTGAACAAGGGGATCATAACCTCTGTGCTAAAGCCCGAGGCACTATCATTCGCCATCACGGTGGCTTTGCCGACAAAGTGCGCGCAGACGCCACTAGTGTGGTGCAAATACCTGATGGCATCGACTTACAAAAAGCCGGACCATTATTTTGTGGCGGCATTACTGTCTTTACTCCTTTGCTTGAATACAACATCAAACCCACAGATGAGGTAGCCGTTATAGGCATAGGTGGACTGGGTCATATGGCCCTAAAATTCCTTAATGCCTGGGGATGTAAAGTCACAGCTTTTACCTCCAGTGAAGCAAAGAGAACCGAAGCATTAGAATTAGGCGCTCACACCACACTGGACTCCACCGACAAGCAAGCGATCGCTGGCGCCGTTAGAAAATTTGACTTAATTATATCCACAGTCAATGTGAAACTAGACTGGAATCTATTTGTGAATACCCTAAAACCACGAGGTCGTCTGCATTTTGTCGGTGCCACAACTGAGCCCTTAGACGTCAGCGTATTCGCTTTGATGGGTGGGCAACGGAGCATTTCCAGTTCCCCTGTGGGTAGCCCAGCGGCCATCAAGAAAATGTTAGCCTTTGCAAAACTACACGGCATAGAACCGCAGATTGAAAGTTTCAAATTTGATCAGGTAAATGCAGCAATAGAGCATCTTCGTGCGGGCAAAGCCAAGTACCGGATTGTGTTGTCACGATAAACTGTCCTTAGTCTATAAAAAAGAGGTGCCACAAGGGCATCTCTTTTCTATGTCACGGCTGAGGATGTTCAGCGCTGCCGCAAAAAACCAAGGCGACTGCTGTAAATCAATTAGCCCAATGTGCCGGGTCTGTGCTTGTGTTTGATACCAGTCGTTCACCAGCCACTCTAATGATGACACTGTTAGCCTAGTAAAGACTCTGTCGCGATTTTCGCGCAAATAGAGTCATCCTTTTTGCGGCTCAGCTACAGGGGTCTTAAAGCGCATTATGGTGCCATGTGCCGTCACTATCTCATAGTAGCTGTCAATATTCCTCAGCCTAGCTACCAGTAATATGATAACCGGGCCGACATGACACCACAGACATGATGGTCACATGAAGATCCCCAGCAGGGTAAAAATACTGCTGGGTACATGGGGGCTGGATACCAGCCAGTGACATATCATCAACTATCAGCTGCGACTAGCTATCAAATAGGATTGATACGCAGGGTTTCCATCAGCAAAATTTCATCCATAACCAAGTAGTGATTGGCAGAGCCTATTGGGGCATTTAGACACTCCCAATAAGGGGGTAATAATAGGGTCGTGTTATAGATGGTGACTCCTAGAAAGAATTCACTATCTTGAAACCTATAAAGAAGTGCGGTTTGTTGGCAACACCCGCCCCATCATTGTTGTTAATGTCAGGATCGGCTCAGGCAGATATTCACCAAGCACGAAAAAAGATCGAAGCTATACAGTCTGATGTTCCCTTGAAATTGAAAGATGATTATTCGGGGATATCTTGGGTGGGCAATAGTGTGCTCCCCACCGCCATGTTAAATCATGCCTTGGAGACAACGACACGACTGATCAAAAAGAGGCCTAAACGTGAACGAGGCGCGCCAGAACAAGACGGTAAAACTATCATAGCCTGAGCGTCAGAAAGCGGCTTGGATGCCTCTGCCATAGTGGCAGTGTTAAAAGCACGAATTTAACCTACAACTCACCCAGCCTAGGCATTACAGCCGCGCTGTTCACAGTCAACAGTAGTGGCTTGAGGTTAGAAGCCAGTGGGTTAGTCATCAATCTTGGGGATAGCGTTTGGCTCGACGTCGCCCTGAGCATGGCTCAATAACTCGGGATCCAAGCTTTTATTGGTCTGTACACCCAAAGTACGAAATTGTTCAACCTGACGAATGATATTTCCCTTGCCGCTAGCTAACTTATTCATGGCTGCATCAAAACTTTTTTGACTGGCTTCTATGCCTTTGCCAATTTTATCCATATCGGCCACAAAGCCATGCACCTTGTCATACAATTTACCGGCATTGTCGGCAATTTTCTGAGCATTTTGATTTTGATATTCATATTGCCAAATATTATTAATGGTCCGTAATGCCACCAGCAAATTGGTGGGACTCACCAACATAATATTATACTCAAAAGCTAATTTAAGTAATTCTGGCGCTTGGTCTGCTGCCAATAAGAAGGCGGATTCGATAGGAATAAATATCAGTACATAGTCTAAGGTGCGGATCCCTTTAAGATCCTGATAGTCCTTTTTCCCTAAAGTCTTAATATGTTGGCGCAGTGAATTCACATGCTCTTTTAAATATTCGCCTCGGCGCACCTCATCCTCTTGTTCATTAAAATATCGCTCGTAAGCGGCTAATGATACTTTAGCGTCTATCACCACATCTTTATCATTGGGTAAATGCACTATTACATCCGGTTGAAAGGTTTTTCCAGCCTCATTTTTTAATGACACTTGGGTCTCAAATTCATGGCCTTCGCGTAATCCTGACTCTTTTAATACTCTTTCTAATACCACTTCACCCCAATTACCTTGGGCTTTATTATCACCTTTTAAGGCTTTGGTCAGTGCCGCGGCATCCTGGGTTATCTGTTGATTTAGCTGCTTTAAACCTAATATCTCGGTTTTTAAGGCGCTTCTCTCCTGCCCTTCTTTTACATATTGATCTGTGACTTGCTTCTTAAAGCCTTCAATCTGCTCTTTTAGAGGTGACAGCAAATGATGCAAGCTGGCTTGGCTAGATTGACTAAAACTCTGTTGTTTCTGATCAAATATTTTATTCGCTAGATTTTCAAATTGTTGCTCTACTCTTTGCTCGGTATTTTGCAAGAGTAACAATTTTTCATCATTGGTCAGTCTTTCTTGTTCAGATCTGGCGGTCTGTGTCTCTAAGGCGACCCGCAGATCACTGGCTCGATTTTGCCACTCTTGGTTTGCTTGTTGCCACTGTTTATTTTGTTTTTCTAACTGGGCAATGCCTGCCACTTGTTGAGTTAATTGACCCAAATGATTTTGTGTCAACATTTGCTGCTCATAACTACTGTGCTGCTCGGACAATAAAGCCTTAATCGTCTTATCTTGCTCTGCTAGTTGAGTTTGCTGTTGTTGTTGCTGCTGTACATTAAGCTCACTCACCTGTTTAAGGGTTTGCTTAAGCTGGCTCTTGGCCCTTAGGCTGGCAATCAACAGACTAAGCAAGGCTCCCAGCGAAAATGCACCGGTTAGCAGTATCTGTACCTTAGGATCTAAAAATAGTGTTATATCGAATAAAGGCATACAAACTCACAGTAGAAAAGCGCTGCGGCAAAACGGTTGCTTTGCCGCGATCATGATTGATAGCCGTGACTGACTTACTCTTTCATTTCAGCTATTTTGATCTTCCAAATGGCAGGACCGGTTTCATGGGCGTTGGCGCCGGTACTGTCCACCGCCACTGTCACTGGCATATCCACTACGTCAAATTCATAAATCGCTTCCATACCTAAATCGGCAAAGGCCACCACTGTGGCTTTTTTAATGGCTTTAGATACCAAATATGCCGCCCCGCCCACAGCCATCAAATACACTGATTTATGTTTAGCGATACTTTTCACAGTCGCAGGGCCGCGTTCTGCTTTACCGATCATGCCACTGATACCTGTTTGCTCTAACATCATATCGGTAAACTTATCCATACGGGTGGCGGTGGTTGGACCCGCTGGCCCCACAGCCTCATCACCTACCGCATCGACAGGGCCAACGTAATAAATAAATTTATTGGCAAAATCGACCCCTGCCGGCAAACCTTCCCCCGCCGCTAGCATAGTTTGAATACGTTTATGGGCCGCGTCTCGTCCCGTCAACATTTTCCCTGACAACAAGACGGTTTCACCCACTTTCCAGTCTTGGATATCTTCTTTCGTCACAGTATTTAGATCAACACGGCGCGTATCTGCACCCACTTCCCAGGTGACTTCAGGCCAATCTTCTAACTTAGGGGGGGTAAACTGAGCAGGACCAGAACCATCAAGATGAAAATGCGCATGACGGGTTGCCGCACAATTAGGGATCATGGCCACAGGTTTGGATGCCGCATGGGTAGGTAATGACATGATTTTCACATCCACTACTGTGGTCAGTCCTCCTAATCCTTGGGCGCCTATACCTAAATCATTCACTCTTTTAAATATCTCTAAACGTAACTCTTCTTCAGTGGTTTTAGCGCCTCTGTCCATCAACTCCTGAATATCCACAGGATCCATTAGACTCTCTTTGGCTAATACCGCCGCTTTTTCGGCCGTGCCCCCTATCCCTATGCCTAGCATACCTGGTGGACACCAGCCTGCTCCCATTGTGGGTAAGGTTTTCACCACCCAGTCGGCAATATTATCACTGGGATTGAGCATAACCATTTTAGATTTATTTTCTGAACCGCCACCTTTTGCCGCAATCATGACCTCAACGTGATCCCCTGTCACTGTGTCTATATGCACCACAGCCGGAGTATTGTCTTTGGTATTGATCCTTTTACCGGCAGGATCAGCCACTATAGAGGCTCGCAAAGGATTGTCTGGGTTTAAATAAGCCCGGCGCGTACCTTCATCGACCATTTGTTGCACTGTTAAATCGGTTTTATCCCATTGCACAGCCATGCCAATTTTCACAAAACAGGTCACTATGCCCGTGTCTTGGCATAATGGACGCTTGCCCTCGGCCGACATTCTAGAATTAATCAGTATCTGCGCCATGGCATCTTTTGCCGCTTGGCTTTGCTCTTTGTTATAGGCTTTTTCTACCGCTTTGATGTAATCAAGGGGGTGATAATAAGAAATAAACTGTAACGACTCTTCGATGCTATCAATAAAATCTTGCTGACGAATAACTGTCATAGTGGCCTCTTGAATATTCAGGGTTATTTTTAACTAATAGTCTTATTATGATACCCTGCTAAGGCAGTTTGCTCCATGTTAAATAACCAGTAACCGCTAACAAATTTTGCGAGTGTAGAAAACCTTTAAATGAAAAAAACAGCGCCTTCTCAGATCACCATATCAGCTCTTGATTTACCTAAAAACCTGTCCATGTCTAAGCTGTTTGAGTCTTTCTGTGATAACAACTGGTCAATATTATTAGACTCAGCAGACAGCCCCCATCAAGATGCCCAGTTTGATATATTAGTCGCAGATCCTATTGCGACTATTACTACTACTGGTAAACAAAGTGTGGTTAGCCATGGGCAGCAAGCACCGAGTATTAATAGCCAGGACAATCCATTAATCTTGTTACAACAGCTCATGGATCAATATTGTCCACAAGGCCATGTGCCCCCCAGCGATTTGCCTTTCCTAGCGGGCGCTTTGGGCTACTTTGGTTATGATCTAGGTCGGCGTTTTGAACATTTACCCAATAACCGAGAAGAGGAATATCAAGCCTGTGATATGGCCGTGGGTATTTATAGCTGGAGCATCATTAAAGACAATAGTAACCAGCAGTTTTATCTGTGTCACTTAGCCGGCTATGACGCCCCCACGGCAGAGGATATTGCCGCTATGCTTATACCTAAACCAACTCATAGCCAAGCCTTATGCCTAACTAGCCCTTGGCAGGCTAATATGTCTAAGGTTGAATATGAGCAAAAGCTAGGCAAAATTAAGCAGTATTTAACGGCTGGGGATTGTTATCAAATCAACCTAGCCCAAAGGTTTTGTGCCACTTATACCGGCCATGAATGGCAGGCCTATGAGCAACTCAGAACCGAAAACAAAGCCCCATTTTCTGCTTTTATACGCCTACCCCAATGCGTGATTTTAAGTATCTCACCGGAACGATTTTTATCCGTTAAAGACAAACAAGTACAGACTAAGCCGATAAAAGGCACTAGGCCAAGAGGCAAGACGGTTGCCCAAGATCTGATGCAGCAAAAGGCCTTGTTGAGCGCAGAAAAAGACCAAGCCGAAAATTTAATGATAGTAGACTTGTTACGTAATGATCTCAGTAAACACTGTGAGGCCGGCAGTGTCCAAGTACCCGCCTTATTTCAACTGGAGAGTTTTACCGCTGTGCATCATTTGGTCAGCACAGTGACGGCAACACTTAAAACCAACAGTCGTCCTTTAGATCTGCTACAAGGCGCTTTTCCTGGAGGATCGATAACAGGAGCGCCAAAAGTCCGCGCCATGGAGATCATTGACGAATTAGAGCCCAACAACCGCAATATCTACTGTGGCAGCATTGGTTATATAGGCGTGCGGGGGGATATGGATACCAATATTTGTATTCGTACCTTGTTATGTGAAACCCAACTAGAGACTAAAAAAATATATTGTTGGGCGGGTGGCGGCATAGTGTTTGATTCAGTCCCAGTGGATGAATATCAAGAAAGTTTAGATAAAGTGGCTAAAATCTTACCTATACTCAATCCACACCACCCCTTTCCGCCAGATCGGTGAATGGCTGTGAATAGAAGCCAATTTATTACGCAATTTCAGCATGCTAGGCAAGTTAAAGGTGAGGCAGATTTTCCGTTAACCGAACCTGGTAAACCGGCAGCCGTATTGATCCCGGTAATTGAAAATGCGGGGCGGTTGGGTGTATTGTTTACCGTTAGAGCTGCCCACCTAAAACATCACGCAGGTCAAATTAGTTTCCCTGGCGGCAAACAAGAACCACAAGACAAGGACTTAATCGAAACCGCATTACGAGAAACCTACGAAGAGGTAGGTATCGCTGCCAAGCAAGTACAAATAATAGGTAGCTTGTCAATGTATCGCACTGTCAGTCGTTATGAGGTGCTACCCGTTATTGGCTTTGTCAACTCCCCCTTAAATCTGCAGTTAGACCCCAACGAAGTACAAAGTACCTTTGAAGTGCCTTTGGACTTTTTACTCGATCAAAGCAATCACCTCATTCATTGGGTGAAACGAAAGAAGGGTCAGGTTCCCATTTACTTTATGACGTGGCAAGAGCACACCATTTGGGGCGCTACCGCCGCTTTTGTTAGGAATCTATCTAATCATTTTAAGGGAGGGTAGTGGCAACACTTATCTCACCTAAGTCCAGTGCGCTGAGTGTAAACTTAGCGTTGCCCCTTTAGCCTAGAACAACTGCTAAATAAAGTTGTTGAATACTAAATTAACCCGCACACTGAGCCCTTACCTTTTTACCGGATATACCCATATGATAAGCGTTTTTGATATGTTCAGCATAGGCATAGGCCCTTCTAGCTCCCATACTGTTGGCCCAATGCGGGCAGCAAAAGCATTTTGTGAACAACTTATCGAGCAATCAATATTTGCTCAAGTACAGGAAATAAAAGTTGAACTCTTTGGCTCCTTAGGCCAAACCGGCAAAGGCCATGGTACTGGCAAGGCCGTCATTTTAGGTTTGTTAGGTCATAGCCCAGAAACCATCGACAGTAAAATTGTGCCAGCCTTACTGGCAGAGATCGAGGCTAGCCAATCATTACTATTAAATGGTCAAAAATCTGTTAGCTTTCCCAAACACAATGCCATCGTCTTTCATAGGCGTAAAACCCTAAGTCAACATGCTAATGGCATGACCTTACATGCCAAAGTGGAGGGTGAAATCATCAGCTCACAAACGTATTTCTCTATTGGTGGCGGATTTATTCTTCGGGAGCAAGAGTTTGCGCAACAAAAAACGGCCGCATTAAATCAACAAGAACAGGCTGTGCCTTACAATTTTTCCAGTGCCAAACAGTTGCTCGAGATGTGTAAAGCCAATGGACTGAGTATCAGCTCCTTAATGTTAGTCAACGAACAAGTCTTCCAGCCTAAAGAAGAGGTGGTGAATAAGCTATGGCACATTTGGCAAGTTATGTATGAAAGTGTGCAAACAGGGATCAATTCAGAAGGCATATTACCCGGTGGATTAAAAGTGATCCGCCGGGCGTCTGGTCTATATAGGCGCTTGCAAAGCGAGCAGACCGCCGACCCTATGATCGCCATGGATTGGGTGAATTTGTTTGCCTTGGCGGTTAACGAAGAAAATGCCGCTGGCGGGCGCGTGGTCACCGCCCCAACTAATGGTGCGGCGGGCATTATTCCTGCGGTATTATGTTATTTCGATAAATTTGTGCGACCGGTTAACCAAGATATCGTTAGTCGCTATTTATTGACCGCAGCCGCTATTGGTATTTTATATAAGAAAAACGCCTCAATTTCTGGGGCAGAAGTGGGCTGTCAAGGCGAAGTCGGTGTGGCTTGCTCTATGGCCGCAGGGGCCCTAACAGAAATTATAGGCGGTTCGGTAGATGAGGTAGAAAATGCCGCAGAAATTGGCATGGAACATAATTTGGGTTTGACCTGCGATCCTGTTGGTGGCTTGGTTCAGGTACCTTGCATCGAACGCAATGCTATGGGCGCCATCAAGGCCATCAATGCCTCTAGGTTAGCCCTGCGTGGCACAGGCCAGCACAAAGTATCTTTAGACAAGGTCATTAAAACCATGTGGGATACTGGTAACGATATGAAATCTAAATATAAAGAAACCGCTAGGGGCGGGTTAGCGGTGAATATCATTGAGTGCTAAGTGCTAATAATATTAGACAAAAAAAGAGGCCAATAGGCCTCTTTTTTTTATAGCACAGACTCGCTAACGAACCGGTAGTGTCAGTCCTTTGAACATTTTTTCTACTTCATCGTTATTCTTCAGCATCATGGCTTTTTCTACCACTGACTTGGTTAAGTGCGGAGCAAATCTTTCAATAAATTCATACATGTAACTACGTAGAAATGAGCCTTTGCGAAAGCCAATCTTAGTTGTACTGTATTCAAACAAGTGACTGGCGTCGATTTTCACGAGATCCGCATCCAGCTTATCGTCAATGGCCATGGACGCAATCACGCCTATGCCAACGCCTAAACGCACGTATGTCTTAATCACATCGGCATCTGTAGCGGTAAAGACGATTTTTGGCTCTATGCCTGCATTACTAAAGGCTTGATCTAAAGAAGAGCGACCAGTAAAGCCAAATACATAAGTTACCAATGAATAGCTAGCAATGTCCTCAATAGTAATGGAGGTTTTCTTGGCTAAAGGGTGCTCGCGATTAACAATAATACTGCGATTCCAGTGATAACAGGGCAACATAACTAAATCGTTGTACAGATGCAGGGATTCGGTGGCTATGGCAAAGTCGGCCTCGCCTTTTGCCGCCAGATCACTGATCTGCGAAGGGGTACCCTGATGCATATGTAAAGATACTTTAGAATATTTGTGCATAAAGCCTTTAATCACATCAGGCAAGGCATAACGCGCCTGAGTATGAGTAGTGGCAATATTTAACTTACCCTGATCGGGCAAGGTATGCTCCCTAGATACCGCTTTAATACTTTCTACTTTCGCCAATATTTCTCGGGAAATATTGATCACATCTTGCCCAGCGTCGGTAACATGGGTCAAATGTTTGCCGCTTCGACCAAAAATTTGTACGCCTAGCTCATCTTCCAACATCCGCACTTGTTTGCTGATCCCAGGTTGTGAAGTATATAAACTTTCAGCAGTCGCTGAGACGTTTAAATTGTTATTTAGTACTTCAACAATATATCTTAGTTGCTGTAATTTCATGCCTTGGCCTTGGGGGTTTACGATAAGATCTATATTTGATTAAATGGTTATATAACGTTGCGAACATAATTTCTATTAATTTCTATTAAATAGTTCTAATTATTGTTTAGGGACTAGCCTTAAGCAAAGACTAATCAAGGGTAGATTGTCGGTTAGGGTCTGCTAATATAGACAAAATGTTTCGGTGCGCGGATGACTGAAAATAATTGAGCCTTTGTAGTCATAAGTGAGGAGCAACAATGGAACAAAACACTAACGCCATAGATTTTGCCACGGTATTGGGTTCGGCTGTGCATGACATGAAGAATTCATTGTGTTTGCTAATACAGTCTATCGAGGATCTGAGTCGTTCCATGGAAACGCCAGAAGGATCGACAAACGAACATTTAGCCTCAGCTCATTACGAAGCGTCACGTTTGAACACCGGCTTAGTACAGTTATTGTCTTTGTATCGTGCCGGTTTGGACAATTTACCCTTAAATATTGACGAACATTATCTCGAAGAAGTGGTAGATGAACTGCTGGCAACTAACCTAAGTTACCTAAATCATAAAAATATGATTTTAGAAGTTCAGCAATCAGCCGATTTAGTATGGTATCTAGATGCAGATCTAATCGTTATTCTATTAAATGATGTATTAATCAATGCTATGCGTTACTCCAAGAAAAAGATTTTACTGAGTGTGTATACCCAAGATGAGTATGTGGTATTTAAAGTGGAAGATGACGGACCGGGTTATCCACAAAGCATGTTAGAGGCCACCAGCATTAACATGCAAAACTTCGACATTAGCCAGGGCAGAACAGGATTAGGTTTGTTTTTTGCCCGCCTGATTGCCCAAGCACACAGTAACGAAGAGTGTCAAGGCATGATCTCACTTGAAAATGGCGGCGCTTTAGGCGGCAGTGTTTTTACCTTGAAACTGCCATAGAACCCCAATAAACTTAGTGATTTGATTGAGTAAAAATATTAATGCAATTGGCTTTAGAGGTAAAAATTACACCGATGAATTTCACTGTTAGCATGGTGTTAGTAGCGTCCTTACTACTGGCCAGAACCAGAGGTGGTAAAACACAGCCATGATATTCACTATTATTATTGTATTGATTGTTAGTCTGGTGCTGGTGGGGGTGATTGTCAATGCGATTCAGCAACACCAAAATAAAGCGGAGGCAGATCGCAGGACAGAGATATCTAAACAGAAGACCATAATCGACAGCACTGACGCGGCCATGTTGGCATCTGAATATATTCCTATTTCACAGAAACTGATATTTATCTTTCAGCGTCGGATCTCACACGCCCTTAAAACCTTAAAACAGCTAGATGACAGTTCGCCAGATCTCAACTCTAGAATTAAATCGGTTGATGACACAATCAAAACCATTGATATCAATAAACCGCCCCCCTCAGACGACGAATTTAAATTACCCCAAGGTGACAAGCAGGTTATTCAGTTTATTCGTGGAGTGAAGACCATGCGCGCTTTATTGCGGGCAGAATTTAAGAAAGGTCGACTAGAAAGTCGTGTCTTTGTGGCAGAAGACAGACTGCTTGAGCGTTTGCAGCTTAGGGCCAATGTGGACACCTTAATGCGCCGTGGTGATCAGGCCATTAAAAACAATCAATTGGGCTCTGCTCGCCAATGCTTAGAAAAAGCCATAGGGGCACTGGGTGCACAACCCAATCCGGACGAATTCATTAGAAATAAGAAAATCAAACTAGAAGAGCAATTGAATAACATCGAAAGCACATTAAAAACCGCCAATATTAAAGATGTAGCCGAGAGAAAAGAGTCAGAGCGTGATGAGCTAGACGAACTCTTTGCCCATAAGAAGAAATGGTAGCATCTAGGCACACCAACCCATCTTAAGGGTAAGATATATTGGCTATGGCCCATTGCCAAAATGACTCAGCTACAGAAGATAAACGCCCATTGGTTTGGCGGATCATCCCGACTTTTTTACTCAAACCACTTTGCTCTATGGGCAAACAGGACAACCCCTTGTTGAGCATTTGCTCCCGACAAAGTTCAGGTACCACTGATACACCCAAGTCATGTTTAACAAATTGTCCGAGTGTCGCCAGTTGACTAGCCTCTACGACTATATTCAACTGCAACTGCGCTTCTAACATATAAGAGTCGATCCACTGGCGTATGGCCGAGCCCTGGTTCATGGACACAAAGGGATAGTGGCATATCTGTTGCCAAGACAGCACAGCATGTTCACACAGTACATGGCCCTGTGGTAACACCGCAATAAAGTGATCGGTAAATATCCCATGAAAATCCAGCCCCTCCATCTTTGCATGCTCAAAGGTAAAGCCAATCTCAGCCCTGCCCTGCTGCACATCCTTGATCACCGACTCCATCACCACATCTGCTACTGATAATCTAATATTGGGGTACTTTTCCCGATATTGTTGCAAGATCCCCGGTAGCCATCCTGCGGCAAAAGACGGCATTGCCGCTATCGACAACTGGCCTTGGCCCAGGGTAAACACCGTTTTCAAATCCAAGAATGCCGTTTCACAATCCCTGATAAGGCGCTGGGCAATAGGCAAAAATTGCTCCCCTTCAGGGCTCAATGCGACTTTTCTGGTGGTTCTAACAAACAAACTCCCCCCCAAATTAGCTTCCATCTTTTTGATAGACGTAGACAAGGCCGGTTGTGATAGATACATTTTTTCTGCGGCCTCAGCAAAGGTTGTGGACTTAGCAATGGCCACAAAAATCTGCAACTGCCTAAAGGATATATTCATGTTAAGCCCTGTGTATTAATAAATTTAATTAATTAATACACATATTAATTCAACTTTACTACTTAATAATATCTTTTACACTAAAGGGATAACCACATGGGATATTAATATGACAGGTTTTAACAAAGTAGTAGACAGTTACGAAAGTGCGATGCAAGGCTTGCAAGATAACATGACCATTATTGCCGGCGGATTTGGCCTGTGTGGCATACCAGAAGGCCTAATAGCACAGATAAAGAACATGCAAACCCAAGGCTTAACCTTAGTGTCAAATAACTGTGGGGTCGATGATTTTGGCTTAGGCTTATTGTTAGAAGGCAAACAGATAAAGAAAATGATTTCATCCTATGTGGGTGAAAATGCCTTATTTGAGCAACAAATGCTCAGTGGTGAACTGGAGGTGGAACTAACACCTCAAGGTACCTTAGCCGAAAAAATGCGCGCAGGTGGTGCCGGTATCCCTGCATTTTATACCGCCACAGGCTACGGAACACCAGTAGGTGAAGGTAAAGAAGTCCGTGAATTTAACCACAGAAAATACATTTTAGAAGAAGCCATCACCGGCGACTTTGCTATTGTCAAAGCCTACAAGGCCGACCGCTATGGCAATTGTATTTATCGCCATACCGCACAAAACTTTAATCCTATGGCGGCAACAGCAGGCAAGATCACTGTGTTAGAAGTAGAAGAGTTGGTAGAGCCAGGCGTATTGGCTCCCAGTGAGATCCACACCCCCGGCATCTATGTAGATAGAGTGATAGTCGCCAGCTTTGAAAAGCGTATCGAAAGACGTGTACTGTCTCAATCAATATAAGGTAATCATTATGGCATTAAATAGAGAACAAATAGCGAAACGTGTGGCGCAAGAATTCAGTGACGGAACCTATATTAATTTAGGCATAGGCATACCCACTTTAGCTGCCAACTACGTAGCCGATGACATCGAAGTGATGCTGCAATCAGAAAACGGTTTGTTAGGCATGGGCCCCTACCCCACTGACGAACAAGTAGATGCCGACATGATCAATGCGGGCAAAGAAACCGTCACTGCGGCCACCGGCGCCTCTATTTTTAGCTCTGCACAAAGCTTTGCCATGATCCGCGGTGGCCATGTTGATCTCACAGTATTGGGGGCCTTTGAGGTAGATGTTAGTGGCAATATTGCCTCTTGGATGATCCCCGGAAAATTAATTAAAGGCATGGGCGGCGCCATGGACTTAGTCGCGGGAGCCCAAAACATTATTGTCACTATGACCCACGCCGATAAACACGGCAATTCAAAACTCCTGCAGCAGTGCACCTTACCTCTTACAGGAGTGAATTGTATCGATCGTATTATTACCGACTTAGCGGTACTCGAAGTGAAAGATGGCGCATTTCATCTCATTGAAAGAGCGCCCAATGTGACAGTATCCGAAATTCAGGCCAAAACCGCAGGTAAATTAATAGTCAGTCAACACACCCCAGAAATGCAATTTTGAAATAAATGCACATAAAAAACACTAGCCTTGTATAATTGCCCCACTATCTATTTTGTGAGTCACAATTTTTGCAATTCAACGACCTGCCATTACACCATAATTTATTAAAAGCCCTTGAAGTTAAAGGGCTTAATGACCCTACTGAGATCCAACGCCAAGCCATACCTTATGGTTTATTAGGCAAAGACTTAATTGCCTCATCAAAGACGGGCTCAGGTAAAACCCTGGCATTTTTATTACCCGCGGTTAATAGAGTACTAACTAAGCAGCCATTAAGCAGAAGAGATCCTCGGGTATTGATCCTAGCGCCCACTCGGGAGCTGGCCAAACAAGTATTCTTGCAACTCAAATGGTTGATCGCCAAGCAGCCTCTAAAAGCCGCATTGGTATTAGGGGGCGAGAATTTTAATGATCAAGTTAAGGCTTTAAAGCACCATCCACAATTTATAGTGGGCACAGCTGGGCGGGTAGCCGATCATTTGGCGGGGCGTTCATTATTTTTGAATGGCCTTGAATTACTGATCTTAGACGAAGCCGACCGTATGTTAGATCTAGGTTTTGCCGCACAACTGCGACTCATTAACCAAGCGGCAGATCATCGAAAAAGGCAATCCATGATGTTCTCGGCCACGCTCGACAGTGCTGCCATGCATGAATTGACCCAAAAACTGCTGAAGAGTCCCCAGCGTATAAGTGTTGGCTCGGCAGGTGAAGAGCATAAAGATATTAATCAGGCCTTTTACCTGGCAGATCATGTCACCCACAAAGAAGCCATGCTCAGTCACGTCATCAATAGGCAAGAATACCGACAAATTATCGTCTTTACTGCCACCCGTGTAGACACAGAACGCTTATCCACCCTGCTTAATAGCCAAGGTCAACATAGTATTGCTCTAAGCGGTGATTTAACCCAAAGTCAGCGTAGCAATATCATGAACGAGTTTGGTCGTGGCCAGCAACATATATTGGTCACCACCGATATTGCCTCACGAGGTTTAGATCTATTAAACGTGTCATTGGTGGTGAATTTTGATTTACCTAAGCTGGCAGATGAATATGTGCATCGAGTCGGCCGAACTGGCCGTGCTGGCAATAAAGGTGAAGCGGTATCCTTTGTAGGTCCTAAAGATTGGTACAGTTTTTTGGCCATTAAAGGCTTCTTACAACAAAGCATCGACTTTAGTGTACTAGAAGGCTTTGCAGCCAAATTTAAGGGCATAGTGCCCCCTAAAGCCAAACTTAAAGGGGCCAACAGTGGTGCCAAGAAAAACACCAAAATCAATGCAAAATCTCAAGTACAGCGCACCCCTAATAGGGTGAAAAGCATGCAAGGTACCGAAGTGGGTGATGTACGGCCTAAACGTAAACCAAGAGTGGTTAACGCCCCGCCAGAGACTGATATAGAAGAATAGTCTTAACCCAGGGAGAATGTATCTTCTAACTCAGAAGATACATAACCATGACTTAGTCCCAGTGTTGGAAAAAATCATTACTGTCTACTGCAGCTCTAGGCATAGGAGTCAGGCTCGTTGAGCCTAAATATAAAAAACCCACTATTTCATCCCGCTCTTGCAAATCAAAGGCCTGCTTAACCCCCTTATCTTGGGCATACCGACCGGTGCGCCAGATCCCTGCAAAACCTTGGGCCAAAGCCGCCATTTGCATAGCATGCACCGCACAAGATGCGGAGGCCACCTGTTCTACCCATGGCACGTTTTCGTGCGCTTGATATTTAGCAATAGCCACCATCACCATAGGGGCTCTAAAGGGCAATTGGGCCGCACGTAGGATGCTTTTTTCAGGCTTTTGCGCGGCGATATCCGCCTGAGCAAACACCTCACCTAAACGCACTAAACCTTGATCTTGGCAAACCACAAACTGCCAGGGCGACAAACCGGCATGATCTGGAGCCCGCAGCGCCGCTTGTTTGATATTTTCTAGCGCCTGACCTGCAGGTGCTGGCTGTTGCAAACGAGGCTGAGAGCCTCTGCTGAGCAATAAATCTAAGGCTTGCATACTCTGTCCTTCATACAAAGTTGGCTGACTATTCCTAATGTAGGGTTAATGCCAGCCAATAAAAAAGGCGCGTATTGCGCCCTGTAAGTTTATCAGTTTTAGATGTTAATCTTTGAGGAATTTTTCCCCTAAGAAATAATCAACACTAGTATATTTACCGCCACCTGTGAAAAACAAAGACAAAAACATAATAAAGTAGGTCATGGCGAACTCTATGCCATTGTTCAATACCACAAATTTACCACTAGAGGTTAACCACTCATAATTACCGTGCTCTTGCAATAAGGCTTTGGCCGCAACCGCTTTATCTGGTGCGCTCATGACGGCTTCGTTTAGCATGATAGTGCCATCAGACAGCCAACTACTGGCATCGGCTATGGCCGCCCAACCGTTGGGTAAATGCACAGTTAAGGCCGCTACCAACATAGTGGCCATCAGAGGAATAGACATCCAGCGCGTAGCTAAGCCAATTAAAATCAATACCCCGCCCACTAATTCTGTGGCAGTCGCCAAAAAGGCTAAGACCAGAGGAAAGGGCAAACCTAATCCATAATCCGCATTACCGAACCAAACTACCACCCCATCAAATCCCAAATACTTATTCCAGCCCGCTTGGATCATGATAGGTGCCAGGTACAAGCGTAATAACAAAGGGGCAATGCCCTCAAATGCCAAGCTCTTATCGAGAGTTTTATGTATTGGGTTATATAGGTTAACTAAATTCATGGATGTTCCTTGTGATATGTCTACTATGCTAGATAGGCTATTTAACCAAAAACTTTCGTATTTTTAAAACTTTGTTGAGTATCGCTTGTGACCCAGTTGTAGTTTTGGAGGGGTTATTCTGTATTTAGTGTTATTCATTTAGTCAGGCCTTTAACAATATCAAATCAGTCTATGCTAAAGCAGGCTGTTTATTGGCGTAAACGGCATCATACTCGATTGTAGCAATTTCTATGCAACTGCAGGCCACAAGCTCCACTGACACTTGCCGAAGAGCTGCCCCTAGCTGAATAAGGTCGGTCAAATACATATTGCTATTCTTATCATTAGCCATTGTAATGAGGTAGCTCTCTAATAACTCAATCAAAAATCCAATATCAACCTTTATCATACCCAAATATAGCGCTTGAACTTGTTCAATGCTACTGGGCACTTTTCCTATATCTAATCATCTTAGCGGTTCATCAAAGGTAAAGGTTTCCGTGTCCGTTAATGGATCATCCAATCGTTGCGACCAGAGTTCAAACCACTGAGTATTGCCCTGTACCCACATTTTAGCTTGTGGCTTAGCCTCGATTAAGGCTAATAGGTGCGAATCTTTATAGGCGATATCGCCATATAACACTAACACTTGTTCACTGCGCCATTGCCTAAATAGGGGCAATGCCTTGGCTAAGCTAAAGACCATAGTAGTCGAGTCATAATCTTCATTAACCACAGTAACAATAACTAAAGCTAGAATGACAAAGTATTTAACCTAAAAGAAAAACCTCCGTTGTTCTGTTTAAAGACAATCCCTTTAAGAGCCTAAACTCTTTTCAATTTTGGCGTACTTTTATGCTTGGCAACTATCACAGTCGGTGTCTTTGATTCAAATAACCTTCACAAGTCAATTAGTTGACGTGCTCAAGGCTTTATTTGATGGGCGTTAGCTGTAAACCCGGTCTTGTCTTTACATTAGTCACAGAAATAACAGATAGATTAGATTGGCTTAAATTTTGCTTAATATCTGTTGATAAAAGTAAACAAAATTACGTTTGGCGTACTTGGACAATATTATGAAATTTAAATCTTCACATTTAGCGATCTTAGCTGCGATACAAGTATCTGCTTGTAGCTCACTTTTTGTCTCTGACAATAACGTCTGCTTTACTGATGTTGGAAAAGCCATAGACTGTTCTGAACTATCAATTGGTAATATCTCAGCCCCCTTAGTCCTTGACAATGACACAGCACCACAGTCAAATTCATTTCCATCTAAGATAAATTCTCAGCTTTTAAGTGAGTACATTAAACAAATGGTGATCGACATGCAACACAGCTTGAATGGCGCCACAGTCTCTTCTTCAATCGCAGTCACCTCTTTTGTCACCCTCAACTTACCCCCCAATAGGCCAAGAATATTAGGTCATCACATCAGCGAGTATTTCACCAATGAACTAATAAATATTGGGTTGCCTGCCAGCGATTACAAAAGCAGTGGCGTGATCAGGGTCACGACAGATGGCCATTTTGTTTTGTCCGGCAGTGAAAAACAAAATAACGATATCAACTATGTGTTAACAGGCTCGCTCATTCAAGATCAGCGAGGCACCATGGTTAACGCAAGAGTGGTATCCTTGTTGACAAACGCGGTGATCGCCTCAAATAGCAAATTCATTCCCCACTTGGTTACATCAGGTTTGAGTAACTAAAACCCATATAATGTAAAATATGACCAATGGGATAAGTGATGAGCATTAGCGCTCATCACTCAAATTCATTGATACAAAATGCAATAAGGGTGTTTTTTTATCCTTGACCGTGCAGCAGTTCTTCCATATTACAAGTTGCTAGATCGGATAAGAGATAGGTTTCACGAATAGACTCTTTAACAAAATAAAATGACCTGGGTTTGTTAAAGAGATAACCCGGCTGTGCATATAATTTCATGCCATCGACTATTTTTCTGGCTTGACCTATCATCTCTAAAGTGGCTCTATTAGCCTCTAACTCTGTCACCAACCCCAAACTATTATCAGAAAACGTACAAGCAATAGAGCCAAGCTGAAGGGTGTTTTGCCTTGCTTGTTCCCAGCCCTCACGTTTGGCGTCTGAGGTAGGTAAATCTTGCGCAATGATGGCTAACCACTCATTTTGTAATAATTTATCCGGTGTGATCACTTTGGCGTCCCAATCATCTTTGGGGTTTCTGGACTCCATCGCCGACAAAATATCATCTTGCCAGTTATTAGACAGCGTAGCAGCTAGATCAGCCAAGAATGCGGGACTTGAACGATCGGAAACCGTCGTTATAAAATCGTTTTTCGAGAAAGCGACCAACTTCTCTTCGGTAATATGTATCTTCAAATGATCTATAAACTCTGCCAATGAATTAAAAACAAGCTTTTGGCGCCACATCCAAGTTAGGTATGTATTTAGGATCACAGGAGAGCTAGCCCTATAATAGGCTAACGTTTCATTTAGCTTTGTTAATCCTCCATAAAATTCAAAGAATCTGCCTTCCTCTGTAAAGAAAAAGTGAGTTAATTGGGTTTCTTGTGTGGTGAATTTTGAATTATATAAGCCTAAGCGCTGACAATCCTTGCCGCAGACGAACTTTTCAGCAAACTGAGGAGATAACAAATCAATTTCTGTGTTAGTGGATTGCCGATTTAATTGCACTTTCACAATAGAATACGACATTTCTTCGCCGCTTTGGTTAATTTGTACCCCAGCAGTAACGGTTAACCCTAGGTGTTTTAATTCATCGCCTGCGTAGCGGGCCAACTCTTGCCACTTTAAGACTTCTTTAGCATGTGCTTGCCCAATTTTTTCCACTTTAGACTGGCACCCGAGCAAGAATAAACTTGTGAGTAAACAAGTGAATTTAAAGAATTGGTTAACTATGGTAACTCTTGCCATACGATCATCTCCGGGATTACAACCTCATGTGGGCTATTTGGGCTAAATGCATTCGATATAATGATTTGACCACCAAACTTAATATCTATTATTCCTAGTTCACCCGTGCTGGCGACGAAGTTCTGGCCAGGCACTATGGTAAAGTCATTGATATCTGAAGTTATTTTGCCAATTGGGGTAAAGGTAAAGCCATCACCATTTTCTGGGAGCCGCTGGTTAACCATAATATTAAAATTAGTATTTCGTATAGCAACAATACGGTAATGGTTGATTGAACCGTCACCACTGCTAATGCACATTTGAGAGCCAAACAAAGGGGTGATATCCCCATCGATATCCATCTCACAACTGCCGGTTATGGGTAATAAATCAGTGTAATCCAGCTCACTGATAACAATCCCAATAGTCCCGGCGATAGCCATTTTCGAAAAAAAACTCGTCAATAGAATGGCTAAACAAGTGTTCAACTTCGGTACCATCATCACCTACTCCAAATAGTTTCAATATACATCGATGCATTCACAATAAACCCGTCTTTTTTAGCCGTTTTTAGATATTCTCTGACGGATGTTTGATCCTGGAATACTTGGCTTACCAAACAATAATAAGACTCGCCGTTGACAAGTTTACGAACAATATGTAGTGGCATGTTGGCTGGAAAACCTTGTGCTAAGGTTCGTGCTATATCTAAACTCTTAAGAGCCGAGTATTGCACAAGGTAGCCAGATGTTAGATCCAGCACTAGGTTTTGTGCTTGCACATTTGCGGCTTGGGGCGATAAGTCTTCCGCCAAGGTAGATCCAGTCTCTTGCGCCTTTGTAAATTGATCGACATTAACAGCAAGTGTCACAGGGACCGGATTATCCAATTCATTACTTATATTGCCTGCCGAATCCCCCCCCTGACGAGCATCTTGCTCGCTGACTTCAGCCTGGTCTTGCTGGGCGGTTTTTTTAATCGGCATCAGTCCAAAGTGAAGAGGCTTATCAGAGTCCGATGCATTGGCCAGTTTTTCTCGTAAAGCTCTGCGTTCTTGCTCTGTTCCTTGCATTCGCACTCGTGTGAACTTAGCCAGATTTAATGCATCCGATGAATAAGCGGCTTTCATTGCGCCTTTTGGGGGCAAATGAACCAGCTTATCGTTATCACTATCCAATAAAGGGGCATAATTGCTTTCATCTAATAAAACATTCAGCAGCTTATTCGCTCCTACCCCACCAGATTCACTGCGAGATAACTCTATGTTTGGCAGCACCACAAAACCGCCGTTTAAGGGAGAATCAAATTCAAATCCACCTATGTCAGCTTGAAAGCCTTTATCAGCTAAATATTGTTTATCAATATAAACATGATATTTCCCTGGTAACAAATCGACAAAGCTGGCGTAGCCGTCAAAATCACTTTCACTTCGATATTCATCACCAGTCGATTGATTACTTACCACTATAGGTACGTTTGTTAAGGTTAAAATCTGATCTTGATTCTTGAGTAACACAAAAAATTCCACCTCTGTAGTGAGATAAAAGGGCAGATTAATTTTTTGTACGGAACCAGGATGACTATAAATTAAATAGTCATTATTAATAGTGGTACCTCCGGTCTGCCATTTCGCGCTTAAGGCAGAAACGCCCTGATTTGCGCCAAATAATCGAGCGCGACCATCGGCATTGGATTTAACATCCTCCCATTCTTTTTTACCGCGAAATGTCACATCAGCTAAGTCATAGTCTAAAACATCTGGAATACCATTTAATCGACGATCTAGGTAGCTGTGGACGTTTAACGTACCCGTATGCCTATTAGTTTTGTTAGAAAAGGCCATAGAATTATTAAAGTAATCATATGCAAAGTTCACAACAATCCCAGCCTTTAACTGCCAACGGTCATCTGAATTATAAGATGTTCTAAGGGTAAATTGATAATTTGGGGCATACACCGATACATTATAGCCCACCGCCCAACTGTCCTCCTCAAAGAAAGGTGAATGGGTGACTGTCAACGCATGCCTATTATTCCAGTTATCTTGATAGTTATAGGCAAACGTGGCTTTGATAAGATCGGGGTTGATCTCTTTATCATTTTTCAAATCGTAGGGGATCGAGCTAGTCAAGCGGAAATTTTTGAACCTACCCGTGAAACTTAAGTCACCGGTCAAGCTTTCCTGTTTGTTATCAACGTTGAGATAGGT
The DNA here is from genome assembly GCA_034111785.1 of Paraglaciecola sp. Taxonomy (GTDB): domain Bacteria; phylum Pseudomonadota; class Gammaproteobacteria; order Enterobacterales; family Alteromonadaceae; genus Paraglaciecola. Next base: position 4,137 of record JAWUWP010000036.1, on the reverse strand, counting down.
GATGGAATTAGTAATATTAATATAATTCAGGTTCATACTTATTCTATGGGTGAGGTTTTCTGCGCGACTGTCACTTTGCTCATTTACCGCATACCGCAGATTATTTATCATGAAGCCCGTTCGTATATTATACTGAGCCAAAATACTGGAGTTAGTCATGTCTTTTGAGTCACGAGTCTGCTGACGACCTGACTCGTATTGTAAAGTGAAAGTATCAAGGCCAGTAAAAGAGGTGGCGAGGGTAGAATTTTGCTCGAAACCATCTTCCCTTATGGCCATAGTATTCCCGAATAACCAACCTGGCAAGGTGACCTGATTGCTCAGCAACAAGGATTCGCTACCATCCTTGCTGTTATCTATACTAACAGTCGCGCCGATTTGCCAATTATCATAAAGGCCGAGGTTAAAATTGGCTGACATATCATCTATATTAAACTCAGATAGATTGATATCCAATAATGAGCTGTCTTGCTCAACAAAGGACAAGCCAAAGGAAGAAGCGCCTTTAGATAAAAAATTTTGACGAACACTTACCCTTTCATATTGTGTTTCTTTTTCGCCAAAAGGGCCGTACAACACAATTTTGAATTCATTGGCCCCATATTGCAGCTCAACATCATTAAATTCCATTAAGCCATCATTAGGCACCACTCGGCTCTCTAAATAACTGCCGTTAAAATAAACATCAAACTCCCATCCAGGGATACCAACCTTTGCAAAACTTGTGGTCATGTTCTCGTGTTGGTTACTTGACCTGTTTGCCACAAAATTAATGCCCAAGCCGCGAGAACTCCCTGACTCTAAGTTTACTTTCCTAAGAAACAAATCACCAAAATTATATTCGTCCCAAATACCTAATATTTTGTCACCTGTGTATTGAGGAAATCGTGATAGTCGTATTCTCGAGCCTGTTTGTTCATTATCCCGGTTCAGTGTAATTTCGGCAGAATGGTAAGCCAAATCAGACACTGTCTGCAAAACCCCGGAAAAATTGTCTTGTGTATTGTCTGCTTCATATTCTAAATTAAAATATCCCATGGGCACAGTGGCGAGACGATATTGGTCAGGCACAGTGATCACCCGCTCAGCGGTATTGCTTTGTTCGGGTTGAGCTATTGACAAATAGTTATTGTTTTGCCGTTGTCTTCGTTGGTTAATGAGGGTTTTATATGCAAAGGGTGTTACGTGCCCAGATAAATCAAAATTGAGTGCAGTTGTGTTGATGCTAATTGTCGTAGCAAATAATTGCTCTATCAGCTCAGTTTGAATGAAATAGAAACTGCCATCGTAAAACCATTGCCCCTGACTATCAGACTCTTGTTGTAAAATAAACTCTGTAGTTTTACCTTCAAAATCAATTGTCAGTGTGTTGCCAATCAAAGCATATTTGACCCGTAAACCTTCAAATAATGGGGTTAATGCAACATATAGCATGCCTTGGTGGCGATAGGCATCAACAGAGGCAGCTGTCTTTTTTCTGTTGTCAGTAACATCGAATATGAAGAACTCAGCCTCATTTATGTTTATGCCATCCAACTGCTTTAATGGTTGGCTTAAGGCAACACAGCAGTGACATAAAAACAACAGTAAACTGGCACGTAAAAGCATATTGGTTCTCATACTCTACTCGTTACTTAATTGGGTATTCAATTAACAGATCGCCACCAAAGTTAGGATCTTCAGTAAAGCGAATGATGGCCGGGCCAGTTACACTGTTTTCAAGGGACAAAAAGACTTGCCTGGTTGGACTCTCCCAATAGATAGTCATGTCTTTTTTGAATGCTAATATTTCCCCTGAACTCTCATCAACCAACTCCAAATCACCGGTAATGGCACGATTACCTTCTATATCTATATTTACCTCAAGCCGGTTATCAGTCAATTTAACCCGCCCAAAAGCAGCGTTAACCTTTAAATCACCAGTCTGCACTATCACCGGCACGTTATGCACTATTATGGCTTCAAGGGTAACTAATTCCTTGCTCTTAGCGTTTTTTGTTAGCGTTTCGCATTTTATGGCAAATAGACCTTTGTGTTCGCCATTCACATTACCAGGTCGGCGCCTGTAAACGAGTTTAACGTTTTGGTTCTGCTTGGGCCCTAGCTCAAAACGCCTCGGGGCAAAACGGATAAAATTTGCCGCACTGGTTGCCGCCACTTCTCCTGCGGGCAATAATTCTATGAAGCTGTCATCCGTAATCCGAGTATCTCTTATACTGAGCTGACAACGCTGAGTATTGTTTTCGCTGTTAACCACATAGATAGACGCCGTATCATTTTTGGGTGTCAAATATAGCCGTTTTGTGCTGATGGACACGGCATCTGTGTTGAAGGTAGTAAAAATAAAACAATTAAATAATAAAATTAAGGTCGTCTTTCCGATAAAATTTGCCATTATTTGGCTCCTTGTAAAGATAATTCGAATACATTGCTGTCGCCACCCTGAGACTTGTCTTGGAATACCAATTTCACTTTTTTAGCGGAATGCTCCCCAAGTGAAAAACGTAAGTCTTTATAAATCATCTCTGGATACATAACGAAGTTACGTTGTAATGTCAGCAGTTTTTGCCCATCTTCTGCCATTACATCTATATCACCAAAAAAAGATTGATTGCCTGTATGTTCCAGCCGAAAAGAGACACTCTGGCCTTGCTGCTTAACGTTTACAAAGGAAAGGTTTACCGACATTTTGCTCGCAGGAGCGGTGCGCAGAACTAAAGGAACGGCCATGACCATAGCCGGGGTCAAGTTTATCCCTTCTTGTACCTGCCGCTCTTTGATTTCTGTGCATGCAAAATTGACATATGTCCGATATTCTGCTGGCTCGTCATTAATTTGACGGCGCAATTTAAAAGTCACGTGTTGAAAGGATTTAGGTTCAATGGTGAATTGACGAGGAGAAAATCGCAACCTACTAAGGACATATTCGGAGCGCTGCGCTTGTTCGATGGCAGTTAACTTAACAAGTTCACCGTTGGCCTCATACTGGATATAGGTAAAGGATATATCACATTGTTCAGGGAAAACTGAACGATTTTTAACAACAAACTTATCCTGAGAAGTTTGAGGATCTAAATAAATTCGATAAGTGCCAAAAGATGCAGCATGCACCTTTGCACAAATCAGTGTTGATAAAAGCCCAAGTATTAAACCTTTGTACATGTTTACTCCTTAAAAATCTCATTACTGTAATGGTTACAGTAATGAGATGCAAAAAGTAAACCAACTTATTACAATTTAAGGTTTTATTGATAAACAACATCAATAACGAATTGCGATGTATACGTGCCACCAGATGTCAAATTCTGCTGATTGGTAATAGTGCCACCCATTATAACTCTGTTTGTTCCGGGACCTGTATAAGAATTGATAATGGTTGATGCAGTAACCACTGCTGCGGCAGCAGTGGTTACTGGATCCCTAGTATTTGCACCACGGTCTATCACTATGCCAATTGGCTCAAAACCTATGTTAACACCAGGAGTAACTGCTGATACTGACACTGAAAGTTCTGCGGTAGCAACAGAAGTAATAGTATACACACCAGGCTGGCCTGAGCCGGTACAATCTCCGGTAAGGGTGCCACCTGCGGGGGTAGTAGAATCGTTTCCGTCGTCAGATGCCGTAATGACAGAGCCAGCTATCGCGGACATTGTGCAATCAGCGGCCTGAGCTAAACTTAGTACTGGCCCAAAAGACATAGGCGTATCTTCCGTCACCACAATAACGGGTAGGGTCGTAAACGTTAGGTTAGCAGTTACATCTACCGCGTTGGCGAAATTTGCCATTGGTAAGATTAGTAAAGGCACTGCTTTTTTAAACAATTTTAGATTAGTCATAATTTATCCTTTATTCGTATACAACAGTAACAACGACCGGGACTGTCTCAGCGACGCCCTGGGCTATTGCTTGGGTTATGGTGATTGTTCCGGCCAATATCATACGCACTTTCCCCAAAATTTCAGAATCGTAATCATCAGCAGCTGCGTTACCCTCGATTGTTTTGCCCTCAGACATACCAACGCCTGTTACTGAATTACTTGTTAAAGGTGAACAAACGTCTCCGGTGGCGGTGGTTCCGGTATCATACAATACGACACAGCTTTCGGACGATGGCGTGTAGGTAAAGTTGCCGTT
>JAWUWP010000035.1:0-48509 GCA_034111785.1 Paraglaciecola sp. | reverse complement strand
CTTGGCGAGCATTAACCTGCCTTGGCGAGCATTAATCTGCCTTGGCGAGCATTAATCTGCCTTGGCCGTCTTACTAGAAGCGGCCACCGCTGTATTGATCTCAAGCATCTCATCGGCACTTAGATCTCGCCATTCTCCGACCTTTAATCCGGCTAATCTAACCGACATGATCCTGCTGCGTTTAAGTTTCGTTACCTCATAACCCAAGTATTCACACATCCTGCGGATCTGCCTATTTAAGCCTTGAGTTAACACAATACGAAATACCATTTTACTTTGCATAGTGACCACACATGGCTTAGTAACCGTATTCAATATCGGCACACCTTTAGCCATTTTTAGAATGAAATTTTCAGTTAAGGGGCGATCAACTGTGACAATATATTCTTTGTCATGGGCATTTTCAGCGCGCAATATCTTATTCACAAGGTCCCCATCACTGGTTAAGAAAATCAGCCCTTGGGAAGGTTTATCTAATCGTCCAATGGGGAAGATCCGCTCAATATGCCCTATGGCATCGATAATATTGCCCTCAACATGCCTTTCAGTAGTGCAGGTGATACCCACAGGCTTATGGTAAGCAATGTACACTCGGTCAGATTTATTCTCGGCGCTGGGGTTTATCAGCTGGCCATCAACCTTCACCACGTCACCGGGGGTCACTTTAGTGCCTAAGACCGGCACCTGATCATTGATGGTGACACGTTCTTGTTCAATCAACTTATCCGCCTCTCGACGGGAGCTGAAACCAGAATCACTAATAAATTTATTTAAACGGATCAATAACATAGAATTTAATACTTAATAAATGAAAAATGGTTAAGGCATGCATATGCTTTACTTGCAAAGAATAAGCCGGCCTTAAGATTATAGTGACTGGGTGCACAAAGGATCATTGACTGATAAATAAGGGTTTAATACGTGCCAATAAACTCAAGTCAGTCTTGCTTAAAGGCCCAGCCCTGAGCCATTCTGTGAGTAGCTCCTGCAACTCCCAACTCTCACCTGATTGTAACTTCTGCGCCATTAGCTGCATTTGCAGTTTTTGCCGAAGCGCGGTCTCAGATAGAGGTGACTCATGTTGTGCCACAATCTCCATCTTTATGGTCAGCTGCTCTCTGTCTTGGTCATCAGTGACATTCAGCAAACACTGCAACCATTTTTTGGGCAAGGCCGTGGCCAATTCTGGTAATGCTTGTGGATCTTGCCAGAGACTTAATACGGTAAACAATTGCTGATAGTGGTGATCACGTTCAGCCTGCTTAAACATGTGTTGTTTATCTTGAAACACATCCAATAGTTTTTGCATACGCGCAGTTAAGGCCTGCTTGTCTGAAGGTGGCAAATCGAACAGACTGTGCAGTACAGATTGTTGGTTCAAAAAGGCTTGTTGCAATGCACTGTGATCAGAAGCTTGTTCAACTAAATTTTCAAGCTCAACGACCTTGCCTTTTATATGCTGCAACTGCTGATCTTGCTGTTGTTTTTGCTCTTTACTGACGGCCGCTCTCTTGGCAAACAGTGCGTCAATGGCCTGTCGAAAAGCAGACCATAATGGTGCCTCAGCCTGTTTACCTGCATGCTCTATAGTTTTCCAAGCCCCTTGCAGCTTTTTCCCTTGCTCAATAGCCTCGGCAATAGGCTCTAAACTCAGCAGTAGCTGTGCTTTGTCGACCAGTAACTGCTTGTGTTGGGCATTCTCTTGGTAGTAGGCCTGGACTTTGTCATGAATAGGGGCACAGAGTCGTTGATATTCATTGTACAGGGCTGGTCGGTGTTTAAAGTCCACTTCGGCAATCTTCTGCCATTGCTGCTGAATATCTCTAAAGGCCTTGGCTAATGACGTATCGAGCAATGTTGGATCATCTAATCCCTTGAGCTGGTCTAACAACTGTTGTTTGTGGACTAGGTTGTTTGCCCTTTCTTGCTGTTGCAGATCATAAAACTGCTGACAAGGGGCGTATGCCAACTCAATCGCCTGCTCAAAGGCGCGATTGAGTAATTCATCAGACTCAGATTCAATCTTGCCTAGGCTATTCCATTGTGTACGCAAAGCTCTAATGGTTTTTGCCTGCTCACTGATGACCAGAGGCGTGCTCACTAGCGCTTGCGCTTGGTCCAACAAAGCGGGTTTACGTGGTGCGGCAATATAGTCCTGCCAATCTTTGAGTTCAGCAATTTTATCTTGCACATTATCAAAGTTCTTTTTTAATTGGCTTTGCTGTTTCTCTGGCAAAGCGCTGTACCAATGTACGACTTTTTGATAGAGGCCCATAGCCGCTTTAAACTTACCTTGTTCAATTAGGCTCTCGATCACCTGCAGCTTATTTTTGCAGCGCTTTAGTGCCTGATCAAGCTCAGCGCCCACTGTTTTAATCGCTTTTTGCCATAGACTTAACTGGGATTGCCACTGAAATGATAAGTCCCTGGGCACAGAGTTAACATAATTTGCGGTGGTGTTTTTCCACTGTTTATTTAATTCTTGGCCATACTGATGGGCGGCATCAATTTGACTAGGATCATTAGGTAAAGCCAGACCTTCGAATTGTTGTAATAAAACACGTGCGCCTTTGATTGCCTGCTGGCAGGCCTCAAGGTCAAGCAAAGTATGCTGCACCGCTAACAGTCTATTGGTTAATGTGCTTAAGGTGCTTCGTTGAGCCTTGTTGGTTAAAGCCTCTGGCGTCTTGAGTTGGTTGATTTGTGCTAAATAAATAACCAGCTGTTGATTTAAGTTTTCACCTTCGGCCTGAGTCATCTGTTCAATATGTTGCAACAGCTGATTAGATATGCGATGTAACCAGAGATCGACTTGGTCGCCAATATCAGTGACTGCTTGTAGGGCCGCGAGCTGATCTTGTTGTGTTTGCCACTCTGGCTTCAACTGACCGATGCGATGCGCTACACGTTTTTGGATCTCAACAAACCTTTGTTCAATTTCCTTTTGCCTTAAGACCGCTAAACAACTGAATTGACTGTGCAGCTGATGATATTGTGCAAGCAAGGCGGTTTGTTGTTGCTCCATATGTGACACATCTTGATGGTCTTTGAGTGCCAATAAACGAGACAACAACATAGTTACTTGTTGTTCTATCTGTTTAGGCAATTGTTGAGCTTGCTGCCACTTTTCGAGTAAAAGTTGTCCTTGCTCTTTAACCGCCAAACAGGGACTTTTCTTTGATAGCCTTTGCAATAATTTACGCTGATTAGGACCATCAATCATTTCAGCTAAAATAGCTAAACTCAGCGCTTGTGTGGTGCCTTCAAGTAACAATTTTTCCTGTAAGTAGGGCTTGTCAATCTTAGCTAAGAGTTGTATTGCCAGCTCTGTATCAGCTTGCACCCAAGCTTGCTCTAATAGTTTTTCAAGCAGTCTTAAGTCTCGACACTCCACTATCACATTACGTTTTTGCGCTGCACTTAATTGACTATTGCAGTCACCCAGTAGAACCGCTTCAACCACCTGCTGCGCTCGCTTGGTAACCCTTTCGTTCTTGGCGATCTCGAACATCTTGTACCACAGACTAAAGTTATCCAACTTTTGCAGCGCCGCCAAACTAACCTTCACTTCGGGATCATTGAAGGCCAACTCATGGAGTATAGACTTATGTTTAGGATCCCCTTTATTCAATGCCGCAACAGCTTGCAGACGGACGTTGGGATTGGGATCTAAATATTTGGAACGAAAAAGATGTTTAAATATCATCCTGTTTAAACCGCGCTATTGTTTGATTGTTGTTGGAGTTTTGTTTCAATTCCTGTTGCAATGAGGCGCGACTTTTTTGTACTATCTGGCCATTTGCCCCCACAGTCATATGCTGCTCAGATTTCAACACTTTTGCTTGGTACATGATCACTGCCTGCAAGCTCGTCTCACGTTGCTGGTCGCTCAAAGGCAAGCCATCTAACCATTTGCCCGTTTCTACCGCTTGTAACAATCTTTCGTAGACCTGCAAAGACATGTTTTGCAGTAACATTGTATTATCCATAGTTAATCAGACTTCTTTAAAAATACCAGACGAACGCGATTCACCACATACCAGACAAACCCAACTATTGCCACGCCAATAGCGACACTGTGTTGCAGATCTCCGGATACTGTGCCACCCCAATACATAAAACCAAAACCTGCAACAAACATCAACATCGCCAGCATAGATTGGGTTTGTACTTTTTGGGTTTTTAAGTATCTATTGAGGGATTGTTTACGATGGATATCTTCGGCACTGGCAGCGCCTAATGTGAACTCACAATGAGAGCACTGTTGGGCCTTATCAGACATCTTTTTTCTACAAGACGGGCAATCAATTAATGCCATATCTTTTTCTCCTAAATTATTCAGTAAAAAGTGCACCTCAAGGCGCACTCTTTTACCGCTTCAAACTACTTATGCTCTTGGTTAAACTTTTCCCAATACTGAGCGACAGACTCTTTCATCTCTTTACGCAACAAGAAGATACCAAACAAGTTGGGTAAGGTCATCACCACAATCGCCACCGCCGATAGGGTCCACACTAAAGTCGTATCAGACACAGCTGCCCATACAAACCCTGCTACATAAACCACCCGATAAGGCATAACAGAGCGTGGCCCCAATAGATAAGTCATCGCTCTATCGCCGTAATAAGACCAGGCAATAGCGGTAGAAAACGCAAATAGTAATAAACCGATGGAGACGATATATTTACCAAAATCGCCAAAATAGCCTTTAGTAAAAGCCAAAGCGGTTAAGCTTGCAGAATGGATCAATGACTCTCCCCTGACAATAATGCTGTCTTTCTGCAAATTACCCTCTACTACTTTCAAGGTGCCGGTAAAATCATGCTCTGGCGAGCCCACTGAAAACACCACATTGTCTGCGAAAGAGCGGGCATTAAAGATGGTAAAGCCGCTGCTCACCGCCTTGCCATTAACCACTTGGATCTCGCCGGTAAACTGGCTAACACCGTGCCCCTCTAAGTGATTAATATAAGCATAGAGGCTTTGTTTATCTCCTTGATTGGTCTCCAGATAGTTACCTGCCAATATATACATATCAGAGCGATCAAAGGTATTAAGGTGTTTCTCTTTCCAGACACCAGAAGACAAGATCACCAGCCCGGTGATAGTACAAATAATAATAGTATCGATAAAGGGTTCTAAAATTGACACCATGCCTTCTGCTACCGGCTCGTCGGTTTTAGCCGCGGCGTGAGCGATAGGCGCTGAACCCTGCCCCGCTTCATTTGAGAATAGACCTCGGTTGACACCTCGGTTAAACGCATAAGCAATAGTCGCCCCAAGAAAGCCGCCAGTAGCTGCAGAGCCGGTAAACACATCTGAAAAGATTGACACAAAAGCAGGGCCAACATTTTCAATATTGGCAAAGATCACCGCAAAAGCGCCCACTATGTAAATCAAGGCCATAATTGGTACGATTTTCGATGTTACAGCGGCAATACGTGTAATACCGCCTAAAATCACTAAGGCTAAACATATGCCTAATACACTGCCCACTAGCAAGGGATCAAAGCCAAAAGTGGCCTCAATACTGGTGGCAATACTATTGCTTTGTGGCAAATTACCTGTGCCAAAAGAACTGATCACTGTGGCAATAGCAAAGGCCACGGCCAACCACTTCATATTCAAACGTTTGTCCATATAATACATAGGGCCACCCGCCATGGTGCCATCTGGGGTTTTATCTCGGTATTTATGGGACAGTGTGACTTCCACAAATTTGGTGGTCATACCAAAGAAGGCCGTAGCCCACATCCAGAATAATGCCGCAGGCCCGCCTAAGAACAAGGCGAAGGCCACACCACCTATATTCCCTGTGCCAACTGTGCCAGAAAGTGCCGTAGTCAAAGCTCTAAAATGACTGGTATCGCCAGGAGAATCGGCTTTGTCATATTTACCTGTTACCACTTTCCAAGCATGTTTAAAGTACCTGACTTGTGGAAACTTAAGATAGATTGTAAAGAAGCAACCTGTACCTAATAACACATATGGGAACCACCATGCGCCCCCTAATACACCGTCTAAAGATTTGAGTAAATTATGAAAAGATTCCAATGGTTGCCCCTTATTTTATTTTTATATTTTTATCATGGTTTTAGCGCAACGTATCAACTACCGCACGCATCGCAACTAACACATCTTCGCCTAATTGCTTACAACGAATGGGAGACCATCCGTACGCAAGATCAGGTAGGTCAATATTATCTTTAAAGGGCATTTCTAGGGTATAAGACAGACAATCAAATTCCTGTCCTATGGCATTAGCCGCCACTGTTAAATTTCCTTGCCCGGGTTCATCCTTGTCATAACCAAAGGTATCTTGAAATTCGGGGGTTGCCGTTAATAAAGCCCCTTTAAAAGACTCTTCTAAGCCTTGTAAGCGTTGGTTATAATTTGGATTACCTTCACAGCCTGCCACAAAATTGTGGGGCAAGGCCTCATCACCGTGAACATCCAAAAACAGATCAACCCCTGTTTCTTGCATCTTTTGTTTAACCCAATACACCTCAGGACTACTTAGCTGGCTAGGGTTGGCCCATTCGCGATTTAGATTCACGCCTTTGGCGTTAGTGCGCAGGTGGCCTCGTACCGAGCCATCAGGGTTCATATTAGGCACCACATAAAAAACCGCCTTGTCCAAGAGTACCCGAGACAGACCGTCATCGGCGTCTAACAAGCGTTCTAACAATCCCTCTACTAACCATTGGGCCATAGTTTCACCTGGGTGTTGCCTGGCCGTGACCCAAATGACTTTTTTACCTGCTTGTGGTTGCCCTATGATCAACAAAGACATATCTCTGGCGTCTAAGGTGTGTCCCAGATGTTGCTGTTGACAATTATCTGAGGTTTGAGCCCAAGCTAATAAATCTAGATGCCGTTCATAACTGTAAGGGGCAAAATACGCATAATAAATCTGTTCATGCTCTGGGGTGTGTTGGATCAGTAAATTATCTCCATCAAATTCAGTGTCCACCCTAAACCACTCTTGACGATCATAGGAGGCCACCGCTTGATAGTTTTGCCAACCATCGGGATAAGCGGAGTTTTTGAGATCAGTAATACAGATTTTATGTGCCACTAAGCTAGTGGTTTCCAGCTTAAAATGAAACCATTGATAAAAGGCTGACTGATGGTCGTTGTTAATGCGCAGCTTAATATCTTGTGGGTCGTGCCCATGGATAACTTGAATATTTCCGCTGTCGAAATTACTACTAATTCTCACGTATTCGGTCCTTGTTTATATCACCACAGTAACTTATCACAGTCGTTATTAAAAAGGGCAGAGAAAGCAGGCCTATCCGCCAAAAACTTCTGTTAGTTTAAGTCCAAGTGCGGTGGAATATCCAAAGGCGCGACGGATCACTTTTTGGTCTTGACTCACGAGATAATAACTTGGGTAGCCTTGGATATTAAAATCCTGCTTAAGTGCGGGATATCCTAGTAATACTGAACTGGTGACTTGGTTTTCAAGGACAAACTCTTGTACCTGCTCAACGCTGCTGTAATCCAGTGCAACAGTCACAATGTGGATTTTTTCTGGGTTTAGGTACTGCAGATTGCCAATGCTCATAGAGCAGACCTGACACCAAGGGGCAAAAAAGTACAACAGTGTGGGTTTATCCTGAGCCAACAATGATTGCGTTTGCCCTTGGAGATCAAGCAAAGTGCCTTGCTTGACACTCAGATCTGTATGCACTGCAAGCATATTTCGGGATTGCCAGTGACCAATAGCCAATATCACCAGCAGCACTATAGTCAAGTGCGTAAGCCAGCTACCCCATCTTGATTGTTTAATTTTGTGTATTAGTGTTGTCACATCACTACTCAGTTTAGAACCTCAAACAACAAAACCCGCCTAAGCGGGATTGCATTTCAATTAATGAGTCGAGCTAGTATGTTGGCGCCTCAAAAGTCGCTCTGAGTACTCACCGAGCTGGGGATGCTAGGGTAAACCAGACCCGCCATATGTTGTACCACTTTGAGCACCTGACAACTGTAACCAAACTCATTATCGTACCAAATATACAAGGTTGCGCGGTTACCGGCCACTATTGTTGCCTGAGAATCTACCACAGAAGGGGCACGAGTACCCACCAGATCACTTGAGACAATCTCCTTTGAGGCAGTAAAGTCTATTTGATCCTGTAAAGGCGAAAACAGCGCAATGTCACGTAAATAATTGTTTAAGGCGTCTTTATCACTAGCCTCTCGCATATGTAGATTTAGAATAGCTAAAGACACATTAGGGGTAGGCACACGTATGGAGCTTCCGGTCAATTTTCCTTCTAGGTTAGGATAGGCCTTAGCTACCGCTGTTGCTGCACCGGTTTCTGTTATCACCATATTCAGAGGTGCGCTGCGGCCCCGTCTGTCACCTTTGTGAAAATTATCGATTAAGTTCTGATCGTTAGTAAATGAATGCACCGTTTCCACATGCCCACTTTCGATGCCAAACTTTTTGTCTAATACTTTTAACACAGGCGTAATGGCATTAGTGGTGCAACTAGCCGCAGATAAAATAGTATCAGCAGGTAGAATATCTTGACTGTTGACGCCATACACAATATTTTTTATTTGCCCTTTACCCGGTGCAGTGAGCAATACTTTTTTTACACCTTTAGATTGTATATGTTGACCCAGTCCTGCCTCATCACGCCAGATACCCGTGTTATCTACCACTATCGCATCCTTGATACCGTATTGGGTATAATCCACTTCTGCAGGGCTATTGGCATAAATAACCTGTATGTAGGAGCCATTAGCCTTGATAGCATTTCTGTGTCTGTCTATGGTGATACTGCCATTAAAAGGCCCGTGCACCGAATCACGGCGTAATAAGCTAGCACGTTTTTCTAGATCACCTTCTCTGCCGCCGCGCACCACTATCGCCTTAAGACGTAATTTATTGTTGGTGCCTTGACGCTCGATCAACAGTCTGGCCAATAAACGACCAATACGACCAAATCCGTATAGCACCACATCTTGACAGCCTTGTTGATCTTCTTGATTAATGATACTGCTTAACTGCTGTGATAGATAAGTGTCAATGGATAGCTCACTAAAAGCCGGATCATAGTGATAAGCATAAGCTAACTTGCCCAGATCGATATGCGCGGGGGCGAGTGGCATTTTGTTCAAAGCTTCAAGCAAGGGCCAACTTTCTCTTAAACGTAGTTTTTGCTGTTCTTTTAACCTAACCGTTCGATGCGCTTTGATAATATCGATAGCGGTGGCACCTAAAAGCGATCGACCATAGACCGAAATTTCTATGGCTCTGTTACGGAACAACTTGCCTAACACTGGCTGCATCTGCTCTGCGTATTCTTGCCTTTCCTGCCAGCTACTTAATAATTCTTGCTCTAACTGTTGATTCATAATGTTAAGTCTACTTTCCTATAAAGCCTTGATTAACACAGTAACGCTGCGCCAGTAATAGTTAAGTTGACGGGCATTGTAATCAAGGAAGAGGCGAGAGCCAAATTGTAGAAAACTTACGATTTTTTCACTAAAACTCAAAAGTCGAGGTTTTTTTAGGTTGTTTTTTACCAAATTGCCATAAAACAATGAGGGATCGGCTAAGTCTGGCTAAAACGCCCTAACATCATGCCTATAAGCGCTTATGTAAAGGTTAAGACTGAAATAAACTTTCATAAAAAAAGTTAAGGCGCGGCCAAGCAAAGCCAGCTTGGGGCGTCTGGCCAGCTGTGTATCCACTTGAGTCGGTACATTCTAGATTTCTGGTAAGGCCTCAAACAGCGCTTTTTTACTGTCAAACCATAAGTGCATGGCGGTGGGGTTTTGCATCAGTTGCGTCATATCACGCATGGCCTGAAGATGTGCCTGATCATTGGTTTGCAACATTTGCAGGGCATGTTGTTTGCTCAATTCGGCTATTTCATCAAAAGAGTTGCCTTGAAATCTTTGCTCACAGGCCCCGTCTAACTGTTTACAGGTCATCACTTTCATATTGTCGTCCTTGCTCATTTAAGCCAGACAAAAGGTGTGGGGCATAGCCCCAATCTGAAGTTTATTCATGGCCAACTTGCCACGAGACTGGCCGTTCACTTTGGGTCCAATCGTACTGTGTTATTAGGCACGCTGCCTAAGGTCAAGCATAGACTATAGAGCCGGCCATTGCTGTCTTGTACCGAAAATGTGGATGACAGCAAAACATAAACAGATAACACAGCTGTATATCTAAAACTCAGGGGAGCGGCCCATAGGTGAACTGACAAAAAACAGGCTGGCAATGCTACGGATCAGATAAATACTGCTAATAGCGATCAGCGCTAAACGGAGCAAAGGCAGCCGAAAATGCATAACGGGATCAGAGACTTAACACTAGCACAATACCACTGGTGATCAGGGTCGGTCGAATACGCCCTGCCCTGCTCAGCCAGCATGCCATTTGCTCACCCGCACCAAAGAAACGCGACCAAGACGGGCCAAAATAGATACAGCCCAGATGTAATAATGCAGCAAGGGTATCTCATTGGTTTGTTAGCTTCTGGCATCGGTACATTTTAGCAGGCTGAGACTTCTGTACGCTTGTTGATAGTCAGCTTGGCATATACTAGCGGGCAAGTCTGAAATATTGTCATAGCGGGTGTCCAACTCACTGCACCACCGCTTATCTTGAGCCAATAACGGCAATTTGAAGTCTAGATCTTGTTCGCTGGCATTAAAAATCAATAACCAGTGTTGATGGCAATACATAGCTGTGCCCACAGCGCCTTGCAATTCAACACAGAAGGCTTGTCGATTTTCATCTTGCCAGTCATCTGCTTGCATAGACTGGCCATCGGCTCGATACCAATTGACTTTTTCTACATTATGTCCAAGCTGATAATGATCATCTTCTAGGTGCAGGTTGTTTAAAAGCTCACTGCTTTTACGCAAGGCTATGACGGTTTTACAAAAAGCTAAAAAGTCCAATTGACGACTATCAAGCTGCCAATTCAACCAACTCATTTCATTATCTTGGCAATAGGCATTGTTGTTGCCTTGTTGGCTACGACTTAGCTCGTCACCTCCCAGCACATGAGGCAGTCCTTGTGAGAGCATTAAAGTAGCAAACAAATTACGTTTCTGTCTTTGCCTCAGAGCTAATATAGCAAGGTCGGTGCTAGGACCTTCTTCACCATAATTGGCAGATAAGTTGTGACCATGGCCGTCTCGGTTGTCTTCCAGATTGGCTAGATTATGTCGGTCTTGATAACTGACTAAATCATCTAGGGTAAAACCATCGTGGTAACTGATGTGGTTTACCGAGCTTAAGATAGAACGCTCTTGTTTACAAAACAGGTCTCTGGAGCCCATTAAACGAGTGGCAAAATCACTAAGATGGCCTTTATCGCCTCGCCAAAAAGCCCGGGCCGTATCTCGATACTTATCGTTACACTCTACCCACTGACTGGGGAACTGCCCTAGTCTGTAGCCGTCTTGCCCAATATCCCAAGGCTCAGCAATCAATTTACACTTAGCCAATACAGGATCCTGAGCCATGGCGCGAAAAATGCCAGACTGATTTGAAAAGTCATAAGGGTCGCGGCCAAGGCTGGCCGCCAAATCAAAACGGAATCCGTCCACGCCCATATCCGTCAGCCAATACCTGAGGCTATCCATCACCATCTTTAATATATAAGGGTGGGCGGTATTAACACTGTTTCCACAGCCCGAATTATTGATGTATTGGGTATAGTCGACACTGCCTTGTTGATCTGGGGCAAATAGATAGGCTGCAGCATTATTAAAGCCTTTAAAAGATAACAATGGGCCGTCTACACCGCTTTCTGCCGTATGGTTAAACACCACATCTAAGATCACTTCTATGCCCTGACTGTGCAGTGTTTCGACCATAGTTCTAAATTCAGCAATACCGTCTTGCAGCACATACCTTGGGTCGGGGCTAAAATAATTAACGGGGTTATATCCCCAATAATTGGTTAAGCCTTTTTTAGTAATAAAGGCCTCTGGCATAAAAGCCGCCACTGGCATTAACTGCACCGCGGTAATACCCAAAGACTTAAGGTGCGCTAACACTTGAGGCTGACAGACCCCCAGAAATTTACCGCGATAAGCATCGGGCATATCTGGATACAACTGAGTTAAGCCTTTGACATGGGCTTCATAGATCACAGTGTTGTTTAGGGCAATATTAGGTTTATCCTGCCATTGAAATGCCCGACTCTTTGGGCACACTATGGCCTTAGGGATCATCTGTTGACTATCATCTTGGTAGGACTGCTCTTGCCATATAAGGGGCTTGTTTAAGGCTTTAGCATAAGGGTCGATCAGTAATTTTTGCGGGTCAAAAATCAAACCCTTTGCAAGATCATTAACACCAGAAACACGATAGCCATATAACTGACCTGGTGCAATATGGGGCAGATAACAGTGCCAAACATCACCGGTTTTTGCCGGCAAAGAGTGGGACTCAAGGGCTTGCTCTGTTTGCCCATCAAACAGGCACAATTCAACCTTTTGGGCCGCCTTGCACTCTATGGAAAAATTACAGCCATTGGCATCAACAGTGGCACCCAAAGGATAGGGTAAGCCTGAGCTTACCGACATATACTGCATGGTTATATCTACCCTTTATGTAAAATAAATAGTGCGCCTAATGGCGGCAGGTTGACTTCAATAAACCCAGGTTGACCTTGCCATGGTTCGGTAATAGCGGTGGGATCTTGATGAGCTGGATAGTCACTGCCCCAGTATTTTTTATCATCGGTGTTGAGTATCAAGGCATATTCGCCGGGATCTTGTACACCCAGTTTAAAGTTGTCATAGGTCCTTGAGGTGAAATTCATTAACACATAGACCTTTTGTTTTTGACCAATAGATTTTCTGAGGACCGACAACACACTTTGCTGGGAGTTACCCTGATCTATCCATTCAAAGCCTTCAGCACTATGGTCTAATTCATATAATGCCGGATACTGAATATAAGCCTTATTAAGGTCTTTATATAACGCTTGGATCCCCTGATGTTTGGCATAGTCCAATAAGTGCCAATTAACCGAACTATCATGATTCCATTCTGCTGCTTGGCCAATCTCATTACCCATAAAGTTCAGCTTTTTGCCTGGGTGTGCATACATAAATGCAGCATATACTCGCAAATTAGCAGCTTGTTGCCATTCATCACCGGGCATTTTACGTAATAAAGAACCTTTGCCATGGACCACTTCATCGTGGGAGATAGGCAACACAAAACTCTCATCGAATGCATACACCATGCTGAAGGTGATTTCGTTGTGATGATAAGGTCGATAGGAAGGATCTTTGGCAATATAATGCAAGGAGTCGTGCATCCAACCCATATTCCATTTAAAACCAAAGCCTAGGCCACCTTCAAATACGGGGCGAGATACCTTAGCAAAAGAGGTGGACTCCTCGGCTATAGTCATAGCATTGGGGAATTTTTCGTATAGCTCGGTGTTCATCCACTGCAACAAACTAATGGCCTCATAATTATGATTGCCACCATCTACATTAGGGATCCATTCCCCCTCTTTTCTGGAGTAATCCAGATACAACATAGAGGCGACCGCATCTACCCTTAAACCATCGATATGGTACTTGTCCATCCAGAATAAGGCATTGGCCACCAAGAACTGGCGCACACTGTCTTTACCAAAATCATAGATACAAGAATTCCAATCGGGATGCCAGCCCTTGCGAGGATCAGCATATTCATACAGGTGGGTGCCATCAAACCGAGCCAAACCATGGCCATCTTCAGGAAAATGTGCCGGTACCCAGTCAATGATGACGCCAATGCCGTTTTGATGGCATTGATCTACAAAAAACTTAAAGTCATCAGGCGAACCAAAACGACTGGTGGGGGCAAACAAGCCAACGGGCTGATAACCCCAAGAACCATCAAATGGAAACTCAGAGATGGGTAGCAGTTCGATATGGGTATAACTCATATCCTTGATATAAGGTATCAGCTGTTTAACCAGATCCCGATAGCTTAAGTAACCGTCTTGTGGACTATTGCCTGGCCTCATCCAAGACGCCAAATGCACTTCGTAAATACTCATTGGCTGTTGGTATTTATTCTTTTTAGCTTGCTTTAACCACGCCTTATCTTGCCATTGATATTGGTCCTGATCATATACCACAGATGTATGAGAGGGATACTGCTGTGCATAAAAGCCGACAGGATCGGCCTTGTGGGGTAAACTGACCCCTGAGGCATCTTTAATGTGATATTTGTATGTGGCACCCGCTTCGACACCTGGCACCACTAGCACCCAATAACCGTTATCCGTTTTTTGCATGGGTAAACAGCAAGGATCCCAAAAGTTGAAATCTCCGATCAAGGAAACAGCACTGGCATTGGGCGCGTAAACAGCAAATCTTGTGACCTGCATGGGTTGCTCTAACCCCAGCTCAAGAGTCATCAACTGCGCACCTAACTGTTGATACACATTCTGTGCTTGGTGCTCAATAAAATGCACGCCTTGATAGGCTTGTTCTTGAAACTGATAGGGATCAATAACCCGATATTCACCGGCACTATTTGTCACACTAAAAGCATAAGCCTTAGGAGCGATTTTGAGGCTAAACTGCCCTTTAAATAAACCACTATTTGTGTCATTCGTCAGTTCGCCCAACGTCTGACCACTACCCAGATCAATTAGGCTAACCTTATGTGCATCAGGTAACCATGCTGTGACTGAAAACAGCCCGGGATCTGAAACAAAATTGGCGCCCAATTCAGTAAAAGGAAAAGTACATTTAGCTTGGGTTAGTGACTGTTCTAGCTGCATTGTTTCACCTTAATAAAAGTGGTTTAACCTGATGTTAAACCACAGAAGTCTCTGTGCTCAACGGCTGGCTTTTTTCCGAGCTTGAGTAAGACTCATCGCTAAATTATTTACTTGCAGGTCCTGAAATATGAACTGCAAACTTTGGGTCAATTTACGTTGCCAATTAGGGTATTCTTTATGGGTGCCAGGAACATTAACGGGTTTATCCATCTGCAACCAATCTTCTAACTGCAGACAGAGCAAATCACTAGAGCCACCCGCCATATGCACTTGCATGGCAGCATTCAAATTCTGACTCATGCCTACTTGAGTCACATCATACCCTATTTCATCATTGACACTATGATGACCGTGTAAACTATCTAAAATCCTTTGTTTGTTGCTGTGACGGCTATCGTAAAGGCCCTGCAATTGTTCCTCATTAGGATATAATCCCAGCTCTTTACCTAAGGTTAAATCATGGCAATGCCAATAGCCGGCTAATGTCGGCATATCGTGAGTGGTCAAGGTGCTCATAGACTGCTGTGGATAATCCGCCGGTGAAAAGAACCCACCATCTGGAGCTTGTTCAAAGAAAAACACACGGTAAGAATACACGCCATTACCAGCCAACTTCAGTCTGATTTCTGCTGGCACTGTGCCCAAATCCTCACCTATCACAACACTAGAGTTACGATGACTTTCTAAGGCTAAAATCCCCAGCAGATCATCCACAGGGTAATACACATACCCCCCTTGCCTAGCATCATCGTCATTCGCCACCCACCACAACCTTAGTAGTGCCATAACATGATCAATGCGTAAGGCGCCCGTTTCTTGCATGTTCGCCCTAAATAAATCAATTATGGGTTGGTATTTTTGTTCGTATAATTGTTCAGGATCCATAGGAGGCAAACCCCATTTTTGTCCTAAAGGGCCTAATATATCTGGCGGTGCACCAATACTGGCTTGCGTGCAATATAAGGCTTTATTGCCCCACACCTCGGCACTGCCGGCACTGACACCTACCGCTAAATCACTGTATAGACCAATATCCATATTATGCGAAGCAGCCACTTGATTGGCCTGCTCTAACTGCAATGCTGCTTGGAATTGTAACCACAAGAAAAATTTAACCCGAGTCGCATTTTTCTTTGCAAATTGACTCACCCCGGGGTTGTTAAAATCGGAATATTCTTGGGGAAATACCGGCCACCCCCAGCAAGGTTTACCTTGGGCTGCCAAATGCTCCTGCAAACTATCATACACAGCCAATGTCTGCAGACTCTGTCCCCCCTCTTTAACAAAGGCCTTAAAGGCCTTATTTAATTGGGTGCTTTTTGTTAGGTACTGGTTATTTTGCTGCTCAAAAATAGCCGTTAACACTGCCAGCTTAATGGCCGTCACCCCAGCATAATCCACTAGATCGGTGTTTCTTACTGTGTCTAATTGTTGTTGGAAATCCACAGTCTTGACCATTTCCTGAATAGCCTGTTGCTCATAGCCTTGCACAGCGGTCACATCGATATATATAAAGTTCAACCAGCGACGAGATGAAGGCCCATAGGGACTGCAAGCTTCTGGGTTAGCCGGGTACAGAGCATGAATAGGATTTAATCCAACAAAGTTCGCCCCTTGTTTAGCCACAGACGCCAGCAGATATGATAAGTCAGAAAAATCTCCCACTCCCCAGTTATTATCGCTGCGCAAGCAATATAACTGCACGCTTAAACCCCACATCTTATTGCCCGCCACTAGGGATTCGGGCTTGAAGCAGGAAACGGGGGCGATGATCAGCGTCATGCTAGCTAATTCATCCTCTTCTACTACTAAGGCTAAATGATGATAACCCAAAGGTAATTTGTGGGGTATATCAATAATATATTCCTGTAACTCAATATCTTCTATATAAGTCACATTGGTCAACTGGCCGTCGGCTGGACAAAACCCATGCTTTATTTGCTCTCCTTGCTCTGTGGTGAGCAAGGCAATATAGTCATCTGTCACTAATTCTATAGGCAAACGTAATACTATTTGTAAGCCTTGCCCAATGCGTAACACTTGCACAGGATTTAAAGGCGTAAGCCAAGCTTTGTGACTAAAGTCCTGGGCTTGGCTGAGCAAAACATCCGGATCCTTTACCTGGTAACCCATGACCTCTAACAGCCGAGTTTTAGTCTCTGGGGCGATCGTCGCAGCGTTGCCCCATGCATCTGTGTAATTAGATTCTATTCCACGATATTCGACTAAGTACTCAATTAATGATGCAGTCATTAAAGCGTTTTTCCTATGATAATAAACTGAGGCTAATTAACGGCTATTCTAGCAAGTCATTATTAGCCAAAACCAGCGCTTAATCACAATGAATCGCCCAATAGACAGAATGAATCGTAATAAAATAACATTTTAGTGCTAAAATTTTGCCTTACATAGGGATTTAGTTCATAATTTTGTAATTATATTTCAGAAGAGCCTCATTGCTCTGTTGAAAAGTTGATTTAGTGCAAGTGTAGAGGATTAAGAAATGACAATAAAAGTAGCTATAAATGGTTTTGGCCGTATAGGACGTTTTGTATTCCGTGCGGCCTGTGAACGCAGCGATATTCAAGTGGTTGGCATAAACGACCTGTTAGATGCTGAGTATATGGCATACATGTTAAAATATGATTCTACCCATGGAAAATTTAACGGCACAGTGGAAGTGGTTAATGGAAATCTAGTGGTCAATGGTCAAACTGTGCGTGTAAGTGCACAACGTGATCCTGCGGATCTTGCTTGGCATGAAATAGGCGCTGAAGTCATAGTCGAAGCCACAGGCTTATTTTTGACTGACGAGACGGCCCGAGCTCATATTAAAGCAGGGGCGAAGAAAGTGGTATTGTCTGCACCATCCAAAGACGACACGCCTATGTTTGTTATGGGGGTGAATCATACTGAATACGCAGGACAAGAAATTGTCTCTAATGCTTCTTGTACCACTAACTGTTTAGCACCTTTAGCCAAAGTATTGCATGACAACTTTGGTATAGTCGACGGCTTGATGACCACAGTACATGCGACTACTGCCACTCAGAAAACAGTGGACAGCCCCTCAGCCAAAGATTGGCGCGGCGGCCGTGGCGCCTCACAAAATATTATCCCTTCATCAACTGGCGCAGCCAAAGCAGTCGGTAAAGTGATCCCAGCCCTTAATGGCAAATTAACCGGCATGGCGTTTCGTGTGCCAACAGCTGACGTGTCAGTGGTCGATTTAACCGTCAACCTTGCTAAACCCGCGTCCTACGCTGAAATATGTGCCGTCATGAAGGCAGCCTCCGAGGGCCCGATGAAAGGCATTATGGGTTACACCGAAGATGCGGTGGTATCTCAAGACTTTATCGGTGATATACGCACTTCTGTCTTTGATGCCACAGCCGGTATTGCACTAACCGATACCTTCGTGAAATTGGTGTCTTGGTATGACAATGAAATTGGTTACTCGAATAAAGTCCTAGATTTAGTGACGCATATCAGTAAATAGCGCCAGTCGCTTTAATTTAACCAGCAAAATATGCTAAAAAGGCGGCGATGTAATTTACATGGCCGCCTTTTTTGATTTTAGGGCATATCACAATATGTTGACCAACGACTCAAGCATCATTAGCGCTGTCTCGAAGACTCAAGTGCTAAAAATTAGTAATCATTTAGCCCACGCCGAAATTTCTTTATTTGGCGGGCAGGTGCTCAGCTATATTCCTAAACATGACGGCCGTGAGCGTTTATGGGTAAGTGAAAACGCCATCTTTGATGGTAAAAAAGCCATACGCGGAGGGATCCCTATATGTTGGCCTTGGTTTGGTGAGCATGGCACAAACCAAGAGGTCAGTGCCCATGGCTATGTGCGCACGCAATTATGGCAGATAGTCACAACACAAGACTCAAGTACCGGCACTAGACTAGAGTTACAGCCACAGACCAGCGCAGGAGCGGGCTTTGCTGCTCAGGCTCAATTAACCCTAGTGATCAATATCGGCCAGCAGTTAAGCATAGCCCTGCATACAGCAAACCTTGGTCATCAGCCTTTTACCTATAATGGAGCTTTACACAGCTACCTTGCAGTTTCGGATATTCGCCGCTGTGAACTTGTAGGCCTATGGGGTCAATATGTGGATAAGACTCGTGATCAGCAAAGATCCAACACTCCTGCTCCTTATGTGTTTTTTGAAGAAACCGACAGTGTGCATCTAATTCAAGCCCCTACCGTTAATATTGTCGATACCTATAATGGGCCAGATGATAGATACCACACAAAAATCGGCTTTGTGGGTCACGACAGTATTGTGGTGTGGAACCCTTGGCAACAAAAGTCCATAAGCATGGTAGATATGGCAGATAATAGTTACCAAAGTATGCTCTGCGTAGAGAGCGCCATCACCCAAGGACATCAAGTAGCCGCTGGGCAAACCCATGTCTTGCAGCAAGTGATTAGCTAGACTTGGCCCGCACATAAAGGTTAACACCTCAGACTTTTTTGACTGTATTGGCCCAAGCCACAGGGTAAAAAGCAACCATCAAGGGTGATGCATACCGTCAGTATTTCACGAAGATAAAGCACAGTATATTCGCCTTTTATTTAGGGGTTATGCATGAAAAAATGTAAGACGAATTGGTACATATGCGTTGAGATCATAAGCAAAAGCCTTACTGCTGTAGATAAATGACGGCCTTATGGCGGTCTTCTTTTTCCTGATTGGACTGGAAGTCAAACGAGAAGTATAGGACGGCCATTTAAGCTCTCCGGAAAAAGTCGCACTGCCGGGCATAGCAGCCCTGGCAGGTATAGTTTTTCAGCCTTGTTTTATTCGGCAGAATTGTCGTTGCGCTCTTTGTTAGTGGCAACCTGTAGCTTGGTGGTATTATTTGTGTTAAATCGTCTAAAAGTCGATAAGGCAGCCGCCTACATCCTGTTGGATATCTTGGGTGCCGGTTGGTTAGCGGTGAAGATGGGCTTAGCTAAACTTACAGAGGGCGTCACTTAGCTGCAAATTTATACCGTATCGCTGCTCTGTGGTATAGGTTTTACTATGAGTCTGTTTGTGGGTACTTTGGCTTTTGAAGGCCAAGCTACAGAGCTCCTTATGCTCAGCAGCGCTAGCTGTATGGATTATCACCTTGTGCCGTAAAAGATTGCCTGGGCAACCAACAGATCAGTAACTTTATGGGTGACACTAGTCTACACTGAAAGGCGACACTTACTCTCATCACCCATTGCCTTGCTTTATGGGGCTAATATTAATGTTTAGGAGTGGTTATGCAATTAACTATAGAGGGTAAAGACCTCGTTATCTGTGGTCAGTTAAAAAGTAAGATTATTCGAAAGGCCCAGCTAATAGCGACTCGTACTGGTAAGAATATCCGCAAGATCAAAATCAGCTTTACTGAGATAAAAGGCCCAAAAGGCGGCAAAGATAAGCAATGCAAAGTGCAAGTCCTACTATTTGGTTTACCTTCGGTATTGGTGATAACACACAGAGCAAACATTCACCAAGCTTTGGCGAAAGCGCTGCACCAAGCTAGCAAGGTGTTAAAGCATGGATTACATAGGCAAGGTGGTGCTAGCATTCAAGAATTAGCGGTGTAGCACAGCTTAAGCTGTCTAGTGGCAATGGATTGCTGATAAATTGATCCATTAAAAAAGGGAGCCTAGGCTCCCTTTTTGTTATCTAGCTGATATTAGATAAACAGCTTATTCGTTACCTTCTACAACCGGAGCCGCAGGTTTTTCGATCAAGTCTTTAATGCTTAAACGTACACGGTTCTGACGGTCTATCTCAACCACTTTCACGTCCAGTATTTGACCTTCAGTTAGGAAGTCAGATACTTTATTAACCCGTTCGTGAGCAATCTGTGAAATATGTACTAGGCCTTCTTTACCTGGCAAGATTTCAACAAAAGCACCAAAATCAACTATACGTATGACTTTACCAGAGTAGGTTTTACCTGCTTCTACTTCAGCTGTCACTTGTTTGATTTTTTCTATGGCTATTTCGGCTTTGGCCAATTCAGTGGCAAAAATCTTAATAGTACCGTCATCTTCGATTTCGATATTACAATCAGATGCTTCGGTAATAGAACGGATCATTGCGCCGCCTTTACCAATGACATCACGGATCTTGTCTTGGTCAACTTTCATGGTATAGATACGAGGAGCAAACTCAGACATCTCTTCTCTGTGACCAGAGATAGCTTGGTCCATCACACCTAGAATATGCAAACGGGCTTCTTTAGCTTGTTTCAAAGCAACCTGCATGATCTCTTTAGTGATACCTTCTATCTTGATATCCATCTGTAGTGCTGTGATACCACCAGTAGTACCTGCTACTTTAAAGTCCATATCGCCTAAGTGATCTTCATCACCTAATATGTCTGAAAGTACTACAAAGCTTTCGTCATTCTTAACTAGGCCCATTGCAATACCGGCAACAGACGCTTTGATGGGTACACCCGCATCCATCAATGCCAAAGAAGTACCACAAACGGAGGCCATTGAAGAAGAACCATTTGATTCAGTTATTTCTGATACCACACGTACTACGTATGGAAAATCTTTTTCAGAAGGCATAACCGCTTGGATCCCACGTTTAGCAAGACGACCGTGGCCGATTTCACGACGCTTAGGCGAGCCTACAAAACCCGTTTCACCTACACAGTAAGGAGGGAAGTTATAATGCAACATAAAGCGGCTATCGGTTTTACCATTAAGGCCGTCAATCATCTGCGCATCACGTTCTGTGCCCAAAGTAGCAGCAACAATAGCTTGGGTCTCACCACGAGTAAACAAGGCTGAACCATGAGTACGAGGCAACAAACCCGTGGCAACGTTAAGGGCACGGATCATAGCTGGATCACGACCATCAATACGTGGCTGACCTGCAAGGATACGTGAACGTACCACATCGCTTTCAAGTTCATGCATCATTTCAGACACTTCTTTTGCATCTTGGCCTTCATCAGCGGCAACAATATCGGCTACTGTTTGACTGGTTAATGCATTGATGGCGTCTTTACGTTCCATCTTATCAGATACTTGATACGCAGCTGTCATACCGGCTTCGGCCAATTCTTTTACCTTGGCTTTAAGGGCGGTATTTTCTGCTTCTGCTTGCCAATTCCACGATGGAGTATTCACTTCAGCAGCAAACTCACCCACAGCATTAATAACAGTTTGTAATTGCTCATGGCCATACATAACAGCACCTAGCATCACTTCTTCAGATAAAATATCTGCTTCAGATTCAACCATCAATACGGCGTTCTTAGTACCAGCAACCACTAAATCTAATTGGCTATTTTCTAGTTCTGAGGTACGAGTATTGAGTACATATTGCTCATCGGTATAACCTACACGCGCTGCGCCAATGGGACCATTAAAAGGCATGCCTGATATGGCTAACGCCGCAGAGGCGCCGATAAGAGATATAATATCAGTAGGGATTTCAGGGTTAGCAGAAACCACAGTGATGATGATTTGTACTTCGTTCATAAAGCCATCAGGAAACAATGGGCGAATAGGACGATCGATTAAACGTGACGTTAATGTTTCATATTCAGAAGGACGACCTTCACGCTTGAAAAAACCACCGGGTATTTTACCCGCTGCGTAAGTTTTTTCTTGATAGTTAACCGTCAATGGGAAGAAATCTTGACCCGGTTTACGGTCTTTTTTACCAACAACAGACACCAATACACAGGTGTCATCCATGCTAGCCATTACGGCAGCAGTGGCTTGGCGAGCAATTACGCCGGTTTCTAGAGTAACAGTATGCTGACCATACTGAAAAGTTTTAGTAATAGGAGTCATCTTTTTCCTTTAAATGATTATCGAACCACCCGTTCTGAGTAATTCATTTTGCTTTCTTTATATATCGCTTCAAATGCGGCGCGTAGTATAGCGGTTGGTCGTGCGTAAAAACAGTTATAGTGAGGAATAAAAGCGAAAAATTACAATTTAGTGCTCACAGTAGGGCCTATTCCATCAACACCCCGGCACTTAGGCCATACCTCATTCTGCTCGCTATCTGAATATTACAAAACATCAGTAGGTAAGCCACAATCAATATCGGCTGTGGCTAGGGCATTATGCCTTTAACTCAAATAGCAGCACCCATAAAAAAGGGCTGCAGCAGCCTAGGCCTATATCTAGAGGTCATTAATGCAAGTAATTATCGGCTATCAATATTTATCATTAGCCACTACTTGTTAGTCGTGGCGCACTCTATACACTAGAGGGCCAAGCTCATTGTAAAGGAAGTTTTATGAAGGTTTTATTAAGCCTGTTTTTCATCTGTTCGCTTACCGCTTGCCAACTAACTGGTGTTGAGAGTAAAAACGACGATTCGGTCGCACAATCAGTGGGATTCTCCCCAGAACGTTTAGATAGGATCGCACCGGTCATGCAGCAGTATATTGAGCAAGGTAAGCTGGCCGGCACTCTTACCTTAGTAGCCCGAGATGGTAAGATTGCCTATCTAAAAGCCCAAGGCATGCAAGACATAGAAGCGGCTAAGCCTATGAGCGAAGACACCATATTTCGCATCTACTCTATGACAAAACCTATTACCGCAGTGGCGGCCATGACACTTTGGGAACAAGGCAAGTTTCATATGCATGATCCTATTGCTAAATATTTACCCGAATTGGCTAATATGAAAGTCTATGTGAGTGGCTCCGGTGAGGATATGCTATTAGAAGACGCCACATCTCAGATACGTATCATTGATTTATTTATGCATACCTCTGGCTTGAGCTATGGCTTTAGTCACAGCGAAGTGGATAAGTTGTATCAACAACTATTCAGCAAACCAGACGAGGTGAAGCGCAGCAATATACTAGCAAAAATCGCTGAGCTGCCCCTAACACACCAACCAGGCAGTGCTTGGAACTATGGCATATCCACAGATATTATTGGTTTTTTAATAGAAAAACTCAGTGGCAAGAAATTGGGTGACTATATGCAGGAGGTGATCTTTTCGCCTTTAGGCATGCAAGATACCGGATTTTTTGTGCCTGCAGGCAAAACTAAAAGACTCAGCCAACTCTATACTGTGGGACCCAAAGGTCAGACTGTGGTGATGTCACAAAACCCTCTGATCGGCGAGATCACCGAAGATCCTAAAATCCACGATGCTGGAGCTGGCTTAGTATCGACTATGCAAGACTATTTTACCTTTGCGCAAATGTTATTAAATGGCGGTGAAATCAATGGCACGCGAATATTAGGCCGTAAAACCGTTGAATATATGTCGGCCAATCATTTACCCAAACATTTAATACCCTTTGAAGCAAACATTCCAGGTGAAGGTTATGGTTTGGCCATGTCTGTGACTGTTGATCCCCAGATGTCAGGTTTTATGAGCTCACAAGGAAACTTTGGATGGGCTGGCATGGCATCCACCTATTTTAGGATTGATCCTAAAGAGAATATTGTACTGATTTCAATGGCACAATTTGTCCCTATTGGCTTTCATCGATATCACGATGATTTCCGTAACTTAGTCTATCAAGCCTTAGTAGACTAGAGACTAAAAGGCCCACCTAACAGGCGGGCCTTTTAATTAAAGCAGCTAAAGATGGCTAGGCAATATGATCCTTAGTAGATGTGCCCTAACTTATTGACCCTTAACCATAGGGTTTCACCCTTCCACACCTGTCATTGCCCTGTCCCTTTGAGCATGCATATTGCTGACGCTTGGCCCATATCCATCTTTGCCTAGCGCATCTAACACAAGCTGATTTTCTGAGTCGCTAGCATAGGTTTGCACCGACCGTACCAGTCAGTATATAGACTGTTCCTAGGTACACGGCCAGTTAAGTCTGTGTGACCCACCTCATGGTCTGAACATTAGGATATTGACTCGATACTTGATACTTGATATCGATATAAAAATGCCAGTTGTAGGACACAACTGGCATCAGTGACTTTAATAAAATGCGGCTAGGGTAAAAGACTTAACCCTTGCCTTAATTTATTAAAATTTGTAGGTACCTTGTGCATACACAAAACGCCCTTGGGAGTTATGTGTACCCGTCACATGGCCCATATAGTCATGATAACTAAAAGGTGGCTCTTCATTAAACAAGTTAGTGGCACCTAAGGTGAGTGTTACATTGTCTATGCCCACATAGTTCACTGTAGTATCCACTGTTACCATAGATTCGATATCCGGTAAAATCGTGCCGTCCGATTGCGTACGGATCGCATCATCTTGTTCAAATTCACCTATGTAGTTTATGGCAACGTTAGCACTCCAATCTGCTTTCACCCAAGAGCCGGCTGTGGTCCAACGGACTTCAGGCTGTTCAAATTGACCTTCTTGGGTATCAACACGACCACCGGTGCGAATATCTTCGTAATTCAATACATAATTTAAGACATAGTTGAATTGAAAATCACCTAATTCATTGGACATTTTATAACCCAAATCTAGATCTAAACCAGAGGTTTGGATATCGCCAAGATTTTCAAATTGGTCAAAAATACGTACCACTTCACCGGGATCACCAGGTGTGCTTGAAGGTAGACGTTCCACTACACTAGGATCGTTACCTTGGGTAGTAAACTTAAATTGCGTATCTTTGTTGATCACATTTTCGATATCGTAATCATAATAATCCAAAGAAAAATCAATGTTTTCCGTCACTTCATAGATCACGCCTAGATTGTAACTGGTGGACTCTTCTGGGCCTAACTCAGTGTTACCAGATAGCACGGCAGTATACTCTTGAGGTTCACACGCTTTGTTAACGTTACCCACCGCGTCACAGCGCACGTTATCAACCAAGTTAGGTGACTCGTCGGTGTTACCTAAACCGATTTGGTGCAAAGAGGGAGCACGAAAAGCGGTCCCGTATGAGCCACGTACTGACAAGCTATCAATAGGGGTCCAAATAAAGGCCACTTTAGGATCCGTAGTAGTCCCAAAATCACTATAATCTTCATAGCGAACGGCTACTTGCACGTTAAAGGTGTCAGTGACAGGTATAGCAAGCTCAGCAAATACCGAGGTATTGTCACGCTCGCCATTGGCTTGGGTCGCTTCTGTGCCAAAGACTTCACCACGAAGAAATTGATCGTCTGGGTTATCGCTGATGGTCTCTTCACGATACTCTGTGCCCACAGCTAACATTAGCTCACCAGCAGGCATATCTAATATTGCACCTGACACTTTGGCATCAAAAGACTTACTGGTAGACTTACCATAACGTGTGGTTTGAGTTTCAATAAACGCCAAGGCTTCTTGTGAATTGCGCGATGGCTCAAAGGGATCCCATAAGCCACTATCTATGGCTTCTTGCACACGACGAGAATTAGGGAAGCCATTAACGCCACGCTCGATTGAGTCACTTTTTATATAGCTATAAGCCGTTTCCCAATACCATTCGCCTACTTGGCCTTCAAGACCCATGACTGCGCGGTAATAATCTGAATCCACACGTTTTTCTCTATTACCAATTTCAACCAATCGACGGCGCATGGTTAAATCTTCTTGGTAAAAGGGATGACTTGCATCATTGGCAAAGGGATGGTTAACGCTGTCACCAGACATAAACAACTCATTAAAGCTGGGGCTAGCCGCACCTCTAATAGTGGTTTTAGAGTTTTGACCATTGAGATCCACAAAGGCATTAGTGGTATCGTTAAGCTGGTATTTACCCATATACATAAAGCTGACACGCTCTGATGCAGGGACAGATGAGCTATGAGGCGCATAATCATATCGGCACAAAGTGCCCACTATTTGATCGGCTGGACACACATCGTTGCCAAAGGTATCAGGTATACGTACAGTTGAGTCTGATGCTAGAGCAATAGTGCCAGGAAAACCTGATGAACTTCTAAAATCATCGGCATAAGGGTCGTTGGGTCTTAGTGCAGATTGGTTTGCGGATCGGGCATAATCTCTATGTGCATACAGAATTTCTTCACGGTCAAAATAATCCAATACAAAAGTATGGCTGGCTTTTTCTGAGCTACTGCCTGCCAATATACTGATATTCGACTCTTTACCACCCCCATCGGCAGTATCACCATGTCTGGCGGTGACTTCCGCACCATCGTAATCGTCTTTCATAATGATGTTGATAACGCCGGCTATTGCATCAGAGCCATAAGTAGCAGAGGCACCATCTTTTAGAATATCTACCCGCTTAATGGCAGACAAGGGAATATTATTAATGTCGACAAATGCGGTATCAATTGAATTAGCAAAAGGTGAAACGGAAATACGCCGGCCGTTCACCAATATGAGTGTTGAGTCTGCGCCCAATCCTCTTAATGAAACGCTTGAGCCACCATTGCCTGTGCCATCGCTGCTATTGCCTTGGGTAGAAAACGTACCCTGACCAGCCATGGGTAACTTAGTGAACAAACCAATTAAGTCAGTGACCCCCGTTTTTAAAATGTCATCAGCGGAAAGTGAAGTAACAGGTGACGGGCCTTCCATATCCGTTCTTTTGATGTGAGAGCCTGTTACTTGGATGCGTTCAACTGCACCTGAGCCTTGTGACTGAGCATATACGCCCATGCTGCTGGCAATGGCCGCAGCCAATACCGTTAGTTTGAGTGTGGTGTGTCTCATATTGTATATCCTTTAATATTATTATAGATTGAAATTACCTTTCCAAACTTTTGTCGATCGCGCCGACCCATATATATTAGGCAACATGGCAGGCAAGCTATAGGCAAATGCGACCAAACTGCTGATAAAGATTGTAAGTAAATGTTGATGTACAATGCAGGCACTAACCCGTAACAGCTCATTCTATCTATCAACAGTTCAAATTAAGCCTCATTTTCTAGCAACAAACCGTGGCCATTCATGGGCTAATCTATCCGTAAAAAGACCACTAGATCGTTAGGGGTGTATGAGTATAAGCAATATCTGGATTAGATAACTTACCCAACAAAAAGACTAGACTATAAAACCATTAACACCTCATAAAGGGGGAAACTGTATGGCATTGGATATGCGGTTAACTATGGCCGGCGGCTATGGTTGAATGGCGAACATAAAAAAAGGTGAACCTAAGCTCACCTTTTTTATTCCCTGCCTAATATCGATTAATAGGCCATTATTATGGGCTTTGTTAACCTAGGTTGAACTGCTCTTCTTCCATGTCCATCAAGTTATCGGCACCTGATTCCATGGCAGAAACTAATGAGCGAGTACGAGTTAACAGACGATCAAAGTAGAATTTTGCCGTATGTAGTTTGGCTTTATAGAACTCAGGATCGGTGGTGCCATCATCAAGCTTTTGTTGTGCCACTACAGCCATTTTCAACCAGAAATATCCCACTACCACATAACCAGAGTACATAAGGTAATCTACCGAAGCCGCTCCTATCTCGTCTGGATTAGTGGCGGCTCGCTTAGTCAAGTCCTCGGTGATTTGTTGCCATTCATGGGTATGTTTATCAATGCTGTTTGACCAAGCATTAAATTGACTCTTATCACGAATACTCAAACAATAATCTCTGACTTCTTGGGTAAAGATACTAAGCAACTTGCCATTTGAGCCTATGACTTTCCTCGCTAATAGGTCGACGGCCTGAATACCTGTGGTACCTTCATACATAGTACAGATACGGGTATCACGTGCCAGTTGCTCCATGCCCCACTCTTTAATATAACCATGACCACCAAATACTTGCATACCATAACTGGTGGCTTCTTGGGCGGTCTCAGTCAAGAAGGCTTTAACTATAGGCGTCAACAGAGCCAACTTAGCGTCGGCTATTTGTTTCGCCTCTTCGTCTTGACTGGCGTGGGTGATATCGACTAATTGCATAGCGTATATAGCCAATGCTCGGTTACCCTCGGCAAGAGCCTTTTGGGTTAACAGCATACGTCTTACATCTGGGTGATTAATGATAGAGTCTGCTGGTCCATCTGGGTTTTTAACACCCGTCATTGAACGGAATTGCAATCTGTCTTTCGCATAGGCCAAAGCGCCTTGAAATGCGGCTTCTGATGCAGATAGTCCTTCTAATCCCGTACCAATTCGAGCGGTGTTCATAAAGGTAAACATGCAGTTAAGGCCACGGTTTTCGGTACCTATCAAATACCCTTTTGCACCATCAAAATTAATCACACAAGTGGCCGACGCTTTGATACCCATCTTGTGTTCAATTGAACCACAAGATACGGCATTACGGTCAAGTTTTTCGCCATCGGGGCCCGCATTAAATTTTGGCACCACGAATAATGAAATACCGCGAGTGCCGCTTGGCGCATCAGGCAACCTGGCGATCACTATATGTACAATATTATCTGATAGATCATGCTCACCAGCAGAAATAAAGATCTTGGTACCGGTTAAGTTATAAGAACCGTCGGCGTTGGGTTCGGCTTTACATTTGAGCATGCCTAAATCAGAACCACAGTGAGGTTCGGTCAAGCACATAGTGCCTGTCCATTTACCACCCACTAAATTATATAAAAACATCTTTTGTAGTTGTTCGGTGCCATGGGCTTTCAGTGTTTCCATACAACCTTGACTCAATCCTGGGTACATGGCCCATGAATGATTGGCTGCTGAGAACCACTCTGCAATAGTACTAGACAACGAATAGGGTAAATTTTGCCCACCCAACTCTTCTGAATGGGTCATGCCTGTCCAGCCACCATCTACATATTGTTGATAAGCTTCTTTAAAACCGGTAGGTGTGGTCACTACCCCGTCTTCCCATTTACAGCCTTCTTCGTCACCACTAGCATTAATTGGGGCAAGTACATTTTCAGCAAATTTAGCCGCTTCAGAAAAAATAGCTTCTACCATATCTGGAGTGGCATCTTCAAATCCCAAGTCTGCATAATGTTGCTCGTAACCTAATAGTTCGTTCATCACGAACAATGCATCTCTTTGTGGTGATTTATATCCCAACATAACTAACCTCTAACGTTTATCTTTATTTGGTAATAATAATTAGGGCTGTGAGTAAAACACCCACTAGCCACTCTTTCGGCATTTGTTTAATAAACTTCGAATAGTCCCGCAGCGCCCATTCCACCACCGATACACATAGTACAAACTACATACTTAGCGCCTCGTCTTTTACCTTCAATTAGGGCATGACCGACCATACGCGCACCACTCATTCCGTAAGGATGACCCACTGAAATAGCACCACCATTAACGTTTAGAATATTGTCATCAATACCTAACTTGTCGCGGCAATACAGAACTTGTACGGCAAAGGCTTCGTTTAACTCCCATAAACCGATATCGTCCATAGTTAAGCCATGTTGCTTAAGCAACTTAGGTATAGCAAACACTGGGCCTATACCCATCTCATCGGGGGCACAACCGGCCACTGCAATGCCACGGTAAGCACCAAGTGGGCTTAAGTTTTGCTGCTCAGCTAGCCTAGAATCCATTAAGACACTGGCTGAGGCGCCGTCAGATAGCTGACTTGCATTGCCTGCACTGATCACGCCACCTTCGATGACAGCTCTTAAGCCTTGTAATCCTTCAAGGGTAGTTTCAGCTCGGTTGCCTTCATCTTTACTCAAAGTCACTTCTTGAAAGCTTTCTTCTTTGGTTTCTCGATCAACTATCACCTTAGTGGCGGTGACAGGTACAATTTCGTCGTCAAACTTGCCAGCCGCTTGTGCAGCTGCAGTGCGCATTTGACTTTGGAATGCATATTCATCTTGTACATCACGATTGATACCATAACGGCTGGCCACTATTTCAGCGGTCTGTAGCATAGGCATATAAATATTTTTATGCATTTTAGCCAAAGCAGGATCAACCATTCTGTGGGTATTCATGGCTTTATTTTGCACTAAACTAATAGAATCTAAGCCACCCGCCACCATCACTGGCACATTGTCAGTGATGATATGTTTGGCGGCAGTGGCAATGGCATACATACCTGAGCTACATTGGCGATCTAAGGTCATACCTGAAACCGACACAGGCAAACCACCGGCCAGTCCAGCTAAACGCCCAATATTCATGCCACCGCTGCCTTGGGTTAGTGCACTGCCCATTATTACGTCATCGACGCTTGCAGGATCAATACCCGATTTTCTTACCGCTTCGCGGATCGCATGGCCACCTAAGCTTGGGGCTTCTAAATTGTTAAATGCACCTTTGTAGGCACGACCAATAGGCGTTCTAGCGGTGGAAACAATAACGGCTTCTTTCATAATTTAATTCTCTTTAATTCGTTGTCTTTTTAAGTGTCGATTATTATTAAACGTCTGAAAATCTTTTGCCTTGTTCGGCTAATTTTTTCAGTAGTGGAGCAGGTTCAAACCAGTTTTTACCATGCTCACCTAACTCATCTCGATATTTGCACATAGCGTCATAAACCGTTTTTAAGCCTATTTCATCTGCATATTGCATAGGGCCGCCACGATAAACCGGGAAACCGTAGCCATACACATAAATGACATCGATATCACTGGACTTGGCCGCGATCCCTTCTTCTAAAATCAATGCACCTTCGTTGATCAACGGGAAAATACAGCGCTCAAGAATTTCTTGATCACTTATTTCACGCTGGCTAATGTCTAATTGTGCCGCGACGTCTTTGGCCAGGGCTAACACACTAGGATCGGGTATGGGTTTACGTTGGCCAGGTTCGTACAGATAGACACCCTTACCAGCCTTGAGCCCTACTCTGCCTTGTGCCACTAATTTATCTGCCACTATGCAGTAACTCGGATCGTGTTGGATAAATTCTTGGCGTCCTTCACGGATAAAGGCACCTATATCCAAACCCGCCATATCACCCATAGTGAAAGGACCCATAGGCATGCCAAAGTCGTAAATCACTTTATCTACCTGTTCTGGCACCGCGCCTTCTAGCACTAAACGACCGGATTCACGTCCATAAGGTTCAATCATACGATTGCCCACAAAACCAAAACATACCCCCACCAAGACTGCGACTTTGTTAATTTTCTTGGCCATTTTCATGGTGGTTTTAATCACTTCAGCAGAGGTTTTTTCTGCTTTTACCACTTCCAATAACTTCATTACGTTAGCGGGGCTGAAAAAGTGTAAACCAATCACATCTTCTGGGCGATTAGTGGCTGCGGCAATTTCATCCACATCTAATGTTGAGGTATTAGTGGCTAAAATAGCACCAGGTTTACATACCGCATCAAGGGCTTTAAAGACTTGATGTTTCACTGACATTTTTTCAAATACCGCTTCGATCACTAAATCCACATCGCCTAAATCAGCATATTCAGTGGATCCCGTTAACAAGCTCATGCGTGTTTCAACTTGTTCTTGGCTTAACTTGCCTTTCTTAGCGGAGTTTTCGTAATTCTTACGGATCAGCGCTAAACCTTTATCTAAGGCTTCTTGCTTAAGTTCTAACAGTGTTACCGGGATACCGGCATTGGCAAAATTCATGGCGATACCGCCACCCATAGTGCCAGCTCCAATAATACCTACCTGATTGATATCTCGAACCGGGGTCGTTTTATCGAAATCTTTTACATGAGCAGCCGCTCGTTCGGCAAAAAAGAAGTGCTGTTGGGCACGGGCTTCTTTAGAACCCATACATTCCATAAACAACTCACCTTCGCGCACTAAACCTTGTGAAAATGGCAAGGCTACGGACGCTTCAACTGCCTGAATACAGCGTTCTGGCGCAAAGAATCCACGGGCTTTTTGGGTTAAACCTTGTCTATACTGGGCAAATAACTCTGCCGGTGCACTGCTCGCGTCTATCAACAAGTCGCTGGTTTTACGGACTTTACAGCCATCTGTCACCACTTGTTGGCAAAACGCCATAGCATCGGCCAATAATGTCTGTGGATCCTCTACTATTAGATCAAACACAGTAGGTAACTTTTTAGCCGCCACTGGGCGACCTGACACTATCATATCTAAAGCTTGTTGAACCCCAGCAAGTCTAGGTAAACGCTGAGTGCCACCAGCGCCAGGTAAAATACCTAGGTTCACTTCAGGCAAACCCACTTTATTTGACGCAAAGCTCACTCGGTAGTGACAGGCTAAAGCGACTTCAAGGCCGCCACCAAAAGCGGGGCCATTTAAGACGGCAACAACGGGTTTAGGCGAATTTTCAATCACTTCTAGTACCGCAGGCAAATTAGGCTCTAAGTCTCCACCAGAAAATTCGCTGATATCCGCTCCACCAGAAAATAACGTCTGTTTAGACGAGATAACAATCACCTGCACCGAATCATCGGCGATGGCGTTGTGTAAATGCTCAATCAAACCCACTCGCACAGATTTAGATAAGGCGTTCACAGGTGGACTTTGCATCCAAAGGGCCGCTACGGTAGCCGAAGCCCCTGCTTTTAGTACTTCGTAACTTACCGCTTGAGTATTCACTTCACTCATACACACCTCTTACCAGTTAATTTTTATGAGCCGATACTAGGACAGAGTTATCAATCATTCTAATTTATTGGTTTTATACAATAAAATAACTCCCTGTTATAAATAAACCAAGAGCACTATTTTAGTGCGTTGCCGTGGCCATTATTGATTTGATGGATATACCAATATTAATTTGCACGACTTGACTTTCGACTGGGCTTTTGATGTTCTAGCTGACTAGTTTTTACAATCGGTTTACATTGTTGAGGCACACAGTGAAATTTTTAACGACACCTGATGAATGCTTTGCCCCAATAAACGACTATCCTTATGCAGCCAATTACATAGCGGTTGATGATACGCAAGGCGGATCTCTCAATTTACATTATATTGATGAAGGACCTAAAGACGGTGAAGTGATTTTGATGTTACACGGTGAGCCCAGTTGGAGTTACCTATATCGCAAGATGGTCAGTCCTATGGTGGCAAAGGGTTATCGGGTCATTGCCCCAGATTTAATTGGCTTTGGTAAATCCGACAAACCTAGTTTACGAACAGACTATACCTACCAACGTCATGTGGACTGGATACGGCAAATATTACTGCAATTAAATCTAAGCCAAGTGACACTAGTCTGCCAAGACTGGGGGGGGTTGTTAGGCTTGCGTTTAGTGGCCGAACATGCAGATCTGTTCGCCCGGGTATTAGCCGCCAATACTATGCTGCCAACTGGTGATCACAAAGCCAGTGAAGCCTTTATGAAATGGAAAAGCTTTTCACAAACAGTGGCTGTATTTCCAGTGGCGGGCATTATTAAAGGCGCAACGGTTACCCCCTTAAGTGTGGAAGTATTAGCCGCTTACGATGCCCCTTATCCAGATGAGACTTATAAAGCAGGGGTCAGGCAATTCCCGCTCTTAGTACCTGTAACCCCTGACGATCCGGCCAGTGCAGCAAATAGGCAGGCTTGGGATAATTTAAAACAATTCAACAAACCGTTTTTAACCGCTTTTAGCGATTCAGATCCTGTCACAGCGGGCGGCGATAAAATCATGCATAGCTTGATCCCTGGCTGCCAAGGACAAGCCCATACCACTGTGCAACAGGGCGGCCATTTTTTACAAGAAGATCAAGGCGAAGCCTTAGCAAAAGTGCTGTTAAGCTTTATTTTAGCCAACCCAATTTCTTAATATTATAGGAACAAATTGATGGATGATTTATTAAATTTCAGCGGCAAAGTCGCATTGATCACCGGAGCAGGCAGTGGCTTTGGACGCTTGTTGTCCCAAGGCTTAGCCAAACGCGGCTGTAAATTGGTGATCAGCGATATCAACCCACATAATTTGGCAGAAACCCTAGCCTTGTTAGATCACCAAGAAAATGTGATCAGCCTCACCTGTGATGTGTCCAACGAATCAGATTGTAAAAACATGGTGGATGCCGCTATGCAACAATTTGGTCAAGTGGATATTGCGGTTAACAATGCCGGCATTGCCCATGATATGACGCCACTGCATTTATTAACTAGCGAAACAATGGACAGTCAGTTTAACGTGAATGTTAAAGGTGTGCTGTTTGGTATGAAGTATCAAGTGGCAGCCATGTTGGCCCATGGTGATGGGCACATTCTAAATGTAAGCTCTATGGCCGGCATAGGTGGTGCCCCAAAAGGTGGCGCATACGCCGCAGCCAAACATGCAGTAGCAGGACTGACCCGCACCGCCGCTATCGAATACGCAAGAAAAGGCATTAGATGTAATGCCATATGCCCATTCTACAGCCCAACGGCCATATTAAAGGATCATGACACACCAGAAAGTCAGGCTTTATTAGCCAGAGGAGCGCCGATGCGCCGCTTAGCTAGACCACAAGAGATCGTCAATACTATGCTGTTGATCTTGTCGCCAGGGAATTCCTACATGACAGGACAAACTATTGCGGTTGATGGCGGCGTGTCGGCCTGGTAGCCGCATTTGCCCCAACTATAAACACACACAATTAATATAAAAAATATTAAAGGAAAAACTATGCAAGCCTTGATGATGAATTCCCAGCTGATGATTTCTTCAATTCTCAAACATGCGGAACGAAATTACCCTGAAACTGAGATGGTTTCAGTCACAGCAGATAACCCCCGTCACCGCCAAGACTATAAAACCTTTGCTAAACGTAGTCGGCAGTTGGCCAATGTATTGGCCGAACTGGGTGGCGAGTTTGGTGACCGAATTGGTACCTTAGCCTGGAACGATTATCGTCATATGGAACTATATTATGCGATATCAGGCAGTGGCATGGTCTGTCATACTATTAATCCTAAACTCTTCCCTGAGCAAGTGGCCTACATTATTAAACATGCTCAAGATAAAGTGTTATTTGTGGACTTGTTAGTGTTGCCCTTACTCGAAGCATTGAAAGAGCATTTAAGCGATGTGCAATCAATAGTAGTACTGACAGATGCGGCCCATATGCCAGACTCTAGCTTACCCAATCTGCTGTGCTACGAAACCCTACTGGCTGCCCAATCAGACCAATTTGAGTGGCCTGAATTTGATGAAAACACCGCCAGTGGTATGTGTTATACATCAGGTACAACGGGCAATCCTAAGGGCGTAGTGTATAGCCATAGGTCAACACTGTTACATGCATTAGCCGGATCACTACCAGACGTGACCGCTGCGTCCAACCAAGAGACAGTGCTGCCAGTTGTACCCATGTTTCATGTGAATGCTTGGGGCATACCTTATGCCTCACTTATGGTGGGTTCAAAACTAGTAT
Source organism: Paraglaciecola sp. (assembly GCA_034111785.1). GTDB lineage: Bacteria > Pseudomonadota > Gammaproteobacteria > Enterobacterales > Alteromonadaceae > Paraglaciecola. The sequence continues at coordinate 12,624 of JAWUWP010000035.1, read as the reverse complement.
TGCCTGGGCCAAAAATGGGTGATGGCGCAACTTTACATGATCTGATTGAAACAGAAAAAGTCACCTACAGCTCTGGTGTACCCACTATCTGGTTAGGCTTGTTAGACTATTTAGAGAAAAATAATAAACAAGTCCCCACCTTATATCGCGTAAGTGTCGGCGGTGCAGCATGTCCAAGAGCCATTATTGAACGCTTTAAACGTGACCATAACGCTATGGTAGTGCAAGGCTGGGGCATGACTGAAACGAGTCCACTGGGTACTATGTTTGGTTTAAAAAATGGCATGCAAGATTTAACTGACCAACAGATGACTGATCTTCAATGCTTGCAAGGCCGAGGCGTGTTTGGCATACAAATGCGCATTGTTGATGAAAATAACAATGAATTACCTTGGGATGGTGTGGCATTTGGCGCACTCAAAGTTAAAGGGCCTTGGGTGGCCAGTGGTTATTATGGTTTATCTTCACAGCCTGGCAGCGAAGGCTGCCCTGTGGACCACCAAGGTTGGTTTGATACCGGCGATGTGGCCACTATTAATAGCGATGGTTATATGCAGATCACAGATCGCACAAAAGATGTGATCAAATCAGGAGGCGAATGGATAAGCTCCATAGATATAGAAAATGCCGCCGTCAATCACCCTGATATAGCCGAGGCTGCCGCCATTGGACGTTATCACCCTAAGTGGACAGAAAGGCCTTTGTTGATAGTAGTGATGCAACCTGGTAAATCATTAACAAGCGCCGAAGTACTAAGCTTCTTAAAAGATAATTTACATAAATGGTCAATGCCTGATGATGTGGTTTTTGTGGATGAATTGCCACACACCGCCACAGGTAAACTCAACAAACTGGGTTTACGAAAAACCTTCGTTGACTATGAGTTCCCCTCAGCTAAGTAATAGATGCCAATAGTGAGTATCCCGAAATATCATTCGGGATACCTTATTTTTGCCTTGCAAACTGCGCACCTTGCAAGGCGCACCTCATCTTTGCTGCAAGCTCAATACCCATGTCCTGTAGACTCGATACATACCTATTTGGCTAAATTAAAAATTTTATTCGGCCCAGGGCATATTGTTGCCTGTCAATTAAGTTTACACTTTTGGATCCAGATTTAAGAGGAGATGTAATGCAAACCATAGGCTTAATGGGTGGCATGAGTTGGAGCTCGACTGTTAGCTACTATCAAATTATAAACAGTGGTATTCAACAAAAATTAGGGGGCTTACATTCCGCAAAAATTGTGCTGGTAAGTGTAGATTTTGCCGAGATTGAGCTATTGCAACGCGTTGGTGACTGGCAACAAGCCGCAGATATACTGATCAGCGCGGCTAAGTCTCTGCAAGCCGCTGGCGCAGACTTTTTCCTTATATGCTCTAACACTATGCATAGGGTTGCAGATCAGGTGAGTCAGGCCGTTTCAATTCCCCTTCTGCATATTGCCGATGCCACCGCTAACCTATTAAAAACCAGACAGATCAATAAAGTGGCATTACTGGGCACTAAATTTACTATGCAAGAAGGCTTTTATAAAAATCGACTGGAAGATAAGTTTGCTATTAGTGTCTTAGTGCCCAGCGAGCCAGAGCAAGAAATTGTGCACAGAGTGATCTATCAAGAGCTCTATTTGGGCTTGATGAAAGCCCCCTCTCGCCAGCAATATCTGACCATAGTTGATAACTTAAGAATTCGCGGTGCCCAAGGGATCATCTTGGGTTGTACCGAGATTGGTTTATTGATCGACAGCAGCCACACCAAAACTTTGCTGTATGATACCAGCGCGATCCATGCCCAAGCGGCAGTAGCAGCAGCCCTTCAGTAATAAAAGCTATAATATTCAATTAGTTGCGTTGTTTTTTAAAAATAATTTGAGGCAACGCATTGAAAAATCCTTGGCCAGCTACATATCTATTAAGTCGACGCCGAAAGGGTCGATGGGTAAACCTCAAATACAGCTTGGCGACTAAAATCCTGCTGCTATTTATCGGTATTAGCCCATTAAAACCGCCGCCGCTTTGCGGGGCAACTTAATATTTATATTGCTTTATTTATGAGGATATACAACATGCGTAACATCGATCTATCTCCACTTTACCGTTCATTCATTGGTTTTGATCATTTAGCCACTATGATAGACACGGCTTCAAGAAATGAAAAACAATCTACCTACCCTCCTTACAATATAGAATTATTAGCTGAGGATAAGTATCGAATTACTATGGCCATTGCTGGCTTTGCGAAAGACGAAGTAAGCATAGAAGTGCAAGAAAATACTCTACAAGTGATAGGGACTAAGTCTGGGAAAGTGACAGAAGACGAAGAGCGAAAATTCTTACACAAGGGCATTTCAGAACGCAGCTTTGAGCGTAAATTCCAACTTGGCGATCACGTTAAAGTGTTAGCCGCCGACTTAGAACATGGTTTATTGCATGTTGATTTAGAGCGGGTTGTCCCTGAGTCCAAGAAGCCACGAAAAATTGAGATTGGTAGCAAGCTGATAGAGAACAGTTAATAAGCTCAATCTCCCTGCTCCTTGCAATATAACGGCGTCTAGTGAACGCCGTTTTTTATGGCCCTTAATTAGTGCGGGTTATACACACTCAGAGCCTTGCACTTTGTGCCTCCCCCCCTTTAAGCTGCGTTGACCTAAATGGCTAAGGGTACAATACCAGTATGTTTAACACTGCAGCGCCTATCAAAGCGGCAAAGGTCAACAACATGCCAGTCGCTCTCTGCCAGCTCGCACCCTCATGACGACGTAATCCAAATGCGTGGAGGAATCGACCTGCCAGTAAAGCGGCCCCTACACAATGTAATATTAATGGCTGACTACTATTCACCTCAGCGATAAACAACAATAGTAAGATAATAGGGGCATATTCGCTAAAATTACCCTGGGCCCTGATCAGTTGCTGAAGCTGCTTGTTGTCGCCATCACCTATGGATATGTTTTGATTCAATCTGACTCTGATCACCAACACAGATAAGTAGCAGAATAATATGCCTAGCATACCCCCATAGAAAGCCGTAATAGATGTACTCATAATATTTTATCCTTTAATTAAAACGCAATCTGGCCATTTTTGTTATCAGCCAAAGCCTAGGTTACTCTTACAAAAAAGCCCACATCATGTGGGCTTCATCAATATTTCTGTGACAAGATTAGGCCAATAAAGCCGCCAGTTGCTCACTCACAGCTGCAACTTGTTGGGTACCGTCTAGTTTGTGATATGCACAGCTGCCTTGTGAGGCTTCTTGGGTATAATAGGCCACCAAAGGTTTAGTTTGTTGGTGATAGATACCTAAGCGCTTACGCACTGTCTCTTCTTGATCGTCTGGACGTATAGCCAGCTCATCACCTGTCTCATCGTCTTTACCTTCAACCTGAGGCGGATTGTATTGAAGATGGTAGACACGGCCAGAACCAGAATGCACTCTACGGCCACTCATGCGTTGCACTATCACTTCATCGCTCACATCAAACTCGATCACATGATCGATTTTAATAGCAGCGTCTTTCATGGCATCTGCTTGAGGGATAGTGCGCGGAAAACCGTCAAGTAAAAAACCTGTGTCACAATCGGCTTGAGTAATCCGCTCTTTTACCAAGCCAATTATTAACTCATCGGATACTAGTTTGCCCTCATCCATCACGCGCTTAGCAGTTAAACCTAAGTCTGTACCGGCTTTAATGGCGGCACGAAGCATATCCCCAGTAGAAATCTGCGGGATGCCAAACTTACCCATTAAAAATTGGGCTTGTGTACCTTTACCTGCACCAGGAGCACCAAGAAGGATAATGCGCATACTGTGTCCTCTGAATAATAAATTTAGTTAATAAAAGTAAAGTCATAACTCTACACAGTCGACTTAAATGTTACAAGATTATTAGCCCTTTGAGGGGCATTGTCAGCATAAAACTTGTGAATTATAGGCTACTAAAACAAAAACGGGCCTTAAAGCCCGCTTTTACTACCTTAACTATAAATAAATAAGGCTTATTTAGCCAAATTCAATAACAAGCGGTTTAGATTCTGCACAAAGCTTGCTGGATCTTTCAAACTGCCTTGTTCAGACAATGCCGCCTGATCAAATAACACTTCTGTCCATTGAGAAAATTGCTCTTCGTCTTGCACGTCCGCTAATACTTTTACCAGCGCATGTTCAGGATTCAACTCAAAATGATATTGAGCTTCGGGTACAGGTTGTCCTGCTGACTGCATCAATTTAATCATCTGTGTAGTCATACCTTGCTCATCTGCCACTATACAAGCAGGTGACTCGGTTAAGCGATGAGTGAATTTCACCTCTTTAACTTTGTCACCTAATACAGTTTTGATGCGCGCAATCACGCCTTCCACTTGCTTTTCCGCTTCTTCTTGGGTTTTCTTACTTTCGTCGTCTTCCAAATCACCTAAATCCAACGCACCATGGGTCACAGATTGAAAAGACTTTTCGTCAAATTCAGTCAAGTGTGACATCAACCACTCATCCACTCGATCGGCCATTAACAAGACTTCAATGCCTTTTTTGCGAAAGATCTCTAGATGCGGACTAGACTTAGCAGCCTGATAGCTATCGGCGGTAATATAATAGACTTTCTCTTGTTTTTCTTGCATACGGCCAATGTAATCAGCTAAGGATACGGTCTGTGCTTCAGAGTCAGTGTGAGTTGAGGCAAAACGCATCAAACCCGCAATTTTCTCTTTATTAGGCATATCTTCAGCAGGACCTTCTTTTAAGGCATTGCCAAATTCTGCCCAAAAGCCCTGATATTTCTCAGGCTCCTTCTTAGCTATTTTTTCTAACATCTGTAATACGCGTTTGGTACAACCTTGACGCATGGCCTGAGTGACTTTGTTGTCTTGCAATATTTCACGAGAGACATTTAACGTCAAATCATTGGAATCAAGCAAACCTTTAACGAAGCGCAAATAAGTAGGCAACATCTGTTCGGCGTCGTCCATGATGAAAACACGTTGAACATAGAGCTTCAATCCGTGTTTATGATCACGATTCCACATATCAAAAGGGGCTTTACTAGGAATATATAACAAACTGGTGTATTCAGTTTTACCTTCAACTTTATTGTGCGACCAGGTCAATGGATCACTATAGTCGTGGGAAATATGTTTATAAAATTCAGTGTATTCTTCTTCGCTCACATCTGATTTATCACGAGTCCATAAAGCAGTGGCTTTATTTGCCGCTTCCCAGACGCCAGGTTCAGCCGGTATTTTAGTCTCATCAGGGCCATCGCGCTCTGGCACTTCGTCTTTAAACATTTTAACGGGGATACTAATATGATCAGAATACTTACTGACAATAGAACGCAGGCGCCAGTCATCTAAAAATTCTTGCTCTTCTTCTTTCAGATGCAAGGTGATTTCCGTTCCTCTATCGGCTTTTTCGATTTCGCTGATAGTAAACTCGCCTTCACCTGCAGATTGCCATTCAACACCCATAGCCTTGTCATCACCGGCAGCTCGTGTGCGCACTGTGACATTATCTGCCACGATAAAGGCCGAATAGAAACCCACACCAAACTGACCAATTAACTGGGAGTCTTTGGCATCATCGCCAGACAACTTGCCAAAAAATTCTTTAGTCCCTGACTTGGCAATGGTACCAAGATGTTCGATGACATCAACCTTATTCATACCGATACCATTGTCAGAAACGGTTATAGTACCGGCTTCTTTATTGATGCTCAGTTTAACGTGTAAATCGCCATCTCCTTCATACAAGCTATCGTTGGACAAGGCTTTAAAACGCAATTTATCCGCAGCATCAGCCGCATTGGAGACTAATTCACGTAGAAAAATTTCTTTATTCGAATAAAGGGAATGGATCATCAGCTGCAGTAATTGTTTTACTTCAGTCTGAAAGCCATGAGTTTCTTGTTGGACTGCTTCAGTCATAACTAAGTATCTCCTAATTAATTGTTACTAAATCGTTGACAAGGAGATATGGTCGCTTAGCGACTTTTCAAGCAATAATCACAACTTTATTCTGTAAAAGGTCGATCTCTTGGCATTCTAAGGAAAAACAGAGCCGGTGTGGAATGCCATTAAGGCCTATTGCCGAGCAACGGCTGACTCACACGCAAATGACTAAGGTTTAACGAAGAAATAACGGGGTTAACTCACTACCATTGCTGACTGTTAGCCCTTGCCGAAGGAGGAACTGATGCTGTTAATTTTGGTGATACTCAGTTGAGCGCTGCAAAGGTGTTACTGTCACGCACACCTTTAGCTATCCATGATCCCACAGTCGAGGTGGAGAAACCGTTATTTGGCAAAGCCTTGTTCATCAGGTTAGCAACTGACGGCGCACCGTTATTGCCGCAACCACTCCATATGGTTCAGCCAGTACTCGACCCGTTTTGGTCGTAACGCCCCCGGTTACTCAGTCATATAATGACAAACATATGGGCACACGAATTAGCTACTCATTGGCCATTTAGGTGATAAATTGGAGTCATAGTAGTTTCGCCATTAATTTCCAACATTCCCCCTAGTTAGATAACAAAAGGGCTCTCAATATAAGCGGTAAACACTATCTTGAAGCAGGCAAACAAGTAACACAAAGAGGCCATGCTGTGAGTGATATTGCACTGCGGCTTGATGTGATTAGCCACAGTATCTACAAGGGGATAAAAAAGTACCGCCCCAATGGGGCTGAGTATTAATCAAAGAGTGATGGATCTCGCTAGATTAGGCTGTTAAAAAAGTGTGGGTATGATCACTTGAACTCACAACTTGACCGATGACGCGGTTAGGCGCTGGATGCTAGAATTTGCGCCTGCCGGCAAATGCGTGGGTTAGGGTGTTGCCATCGATAAACTCTAATTCGCCCCCCACAGGCACACCATGGGCAATACGACTGGCGGCAATGCTTTGAGAATTACACATGTCACCAATGTAGTGGGCGGTCGCTTCACCCTCCACTGTGGGATTGGTGGCTAAGATCACTTCGCTTATGGGCTCGTTTTGCAAAATATTGGCCAATTCCTGCAAACCGATATCCCCAGGGCCGATGCCATCGATAGGTGACAAATGTCCCATCAACACAAAATAACGGCCCTTAAATTCATGAGTCTGTTCGATAGCCAATACATCTTGGGGCGATTCCACCACGCATAATTGTTGATTAACCTGGCGACTGGAGTCTGCACAAATTGAACATAGTTTGTTTTCACAAAAAGTACGGCATTGCTCACAATGTTTCACATGCTCCATGGCGTTGTGCAACACATGGCTGAGCTGTATGGCGCCGGGTCTATTACGCTCTAAAAGATGAAAGGCCATACGCTGAGCACTCTTAGGACCCACCCCAGGCAATATCTTAAAGGCATCAATCAGTTCTTTAATTAGAGGACTAAACTGCATGCTTAAAAAGGCATCTTAAAGCCCGGAGGAAGTGGCATACCGCCAGTCACGTCGGCCATTTTATCTTTTGTGGTTTCTTGCACTCGTCTCACACCATCGTTGAAGGCGGCAGCGACCAAGTCTTCAATCATTTCCTTGTCGTCTTGCATTAAACTGGGATCAATTTCGACTCGGCGCACTGCATGGTTACAGGTCATAGTGATTTTCACTAAGCCTGCGCCCGATTCGCCTGTCACTTCTGTGGAGGATAATTCTTCTTGGTTTTTTTGCATCCGCTCTTGCATTTTTTGGGCTTGCTTCATCATATCGCCCATTCCGCCTTTAAACATAACTTGTCTCTCTATTTACTGATATCAATTGGGGTTTGTGACCCACTCGTTAGCTTTATCTAGCTTGCACACTTTGTTGAATAAGCTTGGCGGCAAACTGCTCTTGTAATAATTGAATGCCTTGATCGTCTTTTAATACTTGATGGGCATACTCTTCACGCACCTGATTAATTTTCATCTGTAAGGCATAAGGAGTATTAATGGGTGCACCTAGCACTATTTCAAGCTGTATATCGCCTTGTAATGCAAGACTTAATGCTTGGCGTAACTGCTGCTCGGCTGACTCGGATTGGAGGTGCGCTTTGGACTCAACTAAGGTTAAGTTCACACTAGTGCCTGTTTGTTCAAAAGCCGAATGTAATGCCAGTTGCTTAGTCAATGCGGTGACTTGCATGTCCTCTATTAATCGACTCCAGGCATCCAATTGTGTGGAATCTGTGACCTTTTCTTGATCCGCCAAAAACACCGGCACTTGGGTCGTCACCTCCATCACATCGGATCCATCTAAATGCCCATTAGGATCAAAGTTTTCTACTTGAGGGGGGACTGTTGGTGCGTTGAATGGACTAGCAACAGGCTCATCATTGGTGCCTATCTCATCCAACCAAGGCGGAATATCATCCAGGTTCTGAGGCGGCTTAGACTGGGGTTGCTGAATGTCTGATACTGCAGACTCTGATGGTAAGTCATGCTTAGTCTGGTCACTATTAGTATGGCTTTGTGCTCGGATCGAAGCCAGATTAGGCAAGGCACTAGGTTCAGACTTTTTTAGCTGCTGTGCAATTTCCTCCTCTTTATTTTGGCCCTGTTTGAGTTTATTGCGCAATGCGATCAAGTCGGCGGTAGTGGATTGATGAGCATCGGCTTGCCCAGACTGGATCACTGGTGTTGGCAATTGCCCAGCCTCTTGCCAAGCTTGTTGTGGCTCATAAGCCTCAGGCTGATGACCGAAATCTTGGGCTTGAGCCATAATATCTTGTTGCTGCTCAAACAAATTCTGCTCTTGCACCGACTCACTAGTTTGCTGTGGGTCAAACATATTCGGCTGCGGTAAATCACTTGCATAGCCTTGCTCGGACATAGGCGTTGCGGGTAAATCACTAACAGCGGGTTGCTGTTGCAGAGCCAATGCCTCTGCCGGAGCTGCCTGCACCTGTGAGCTTTGCTGAATAATGTCTAGTGGTTCTAATCCACCGAGACTAGGAGAAAACGCTAGCATACGTAATAAGGTCATCTCTAAGCCCGTTCGGGGATCCGCAGAGAAAGGTAGATCTTTTTTACCGGTTAAGGCTATTTGGTACAAAAGCTGTATTTGTTCTGGTGGCACTGATTTGGCAAGTTGAAAAATCGCTCTGGCTGAAATCGTCTCTAACTTACAGGCGTCAGGCACAAATTGAGTCAAGGCAATTTGATGTAACAAACTCATTATTTCAGCGAGTATTTGTCCAAAATCAGCAGCTTGCTCGGCCATTTTATCCACCTGCTGCAGCACAGCATCACTGTCTTTTTGCAGTAAAGCATGCACTAATTTCAGCACTTGATCTTTGTCCATTAAACCAAGCATGTCTGTGACTATAGAGGTACTAACCAGACCATTACCTTGGGCAATCGCTTGATCCGTAAGGCTCAAAGCATCTCGCATACTACCTTGGGCAGATCTAGCCAGCTGACTTAAGGCTTCTTGATCAAACTCTATGTTTTCTTGGGTCAGCACAAAGTCCAGTTGTTGACTAATTTGCTTGCGAGACAAGGCTTTCAAATTAAACTGTAAACAGCGAGATAAGATGGTCACTGGTAGTTTCTGTGGATCGGTGGTGGCCAACAAGAATTTTACGTGGGGAGGGGGTTCTTCCAAGGTTTTTAACAACGCATTGAAGCTATGTTTAGACAACATATGCACTTCATCAATCAAGTACACTTTGTAACGGCCACGACTTGGCTTGTATTGTACGTTGTCTAATAGCTCCCGGGTATCTTCAACCTTTGTTCTAGAAGCCGCATCAATTTCAAGCAAATCAATAAAATGGCCTTTTTCGATTTCTTGACAGGTACTACATTGACCGCAAGGTTGGGCACTGAGACCTTGCTCACAATTTAAACTTTTGGAAAAAATCCGCGCGATAGTCGTTTTACCTACGCCTCGGGTGCCACTAAACAGATAGGCGTGATGCAGTCTATTGTTATCAAGCGCATTAGAAATGGCGGTCACAACATGATCTTGCCCAACCAATTCGTCAAATTTATTGGGACGCCATTTCCGTGCTAGAACCTGATAACTCATAATCTCTACTTACTCGCCTGCAAAGTTACAAATAGAATAGCTAGATACGCCACAGTCTTGTAGTTTTTGCTCGCCACCTAGGTCAGGTAAAGAGATCACAAATCCAGCATGTTCCACTATCCCCCCTAAACGTCTGATCAAATTTGCCGTGGCTATCATAGTGCCGCCTGTGGCTAACAAATCATCTAACATCAAGACTCTTTCGCCAGGTTTAACCGCGTCCTTATGAATTTCTAATGAGTCGGTGCCATATTCCAATTCATAACTTTCACTGATCACTTCTCTAGGCAACTTATTAGGTTTGCGCACTGGAATAAAGCCGATGCCTAACTCTATGGCCAAAGGTGCGCCAAACAAAAAGCCCCGAGCTTCGGTGCCTGCAACTTTGTCGAATCCCATAGGTTTATAATAATTGAGCAATAACTCTATGCTAGCAGAATAAGCTTTATGATCCTCTAACACAGAGGTGACGTCACGAAACATGATCCCAGGTTTAGGGTAATCAACAACAGTTTTAATAACAGATTTAATATATTCGGCGGGCACGTATTTCCCCGTAAATTAGAGATAAAAAGAAACAAGTTGTACCATTAAAGGTAAAAAACAAACCAAGCAAGTATGACGTGCATTAGCGGTAAAGCCAATGCTACAGCCAATGCAACAAACACATAACCCCAACTAAATGGGTCGTGAGAGCCTTGTTCATTCTCCATAAATGCACTCCTAGAAACGGCGCTTACGGCCTGATAAAACAACTAAACGAAGGGGCAGATGGTAATGCAAAGTACATTAAATTGATAGTCTTAAAACAGCTGATACTGAGCAGGTAGGCGAGCCTATTATTGAGCAATGAGTATTTGCTGAGAGAGTAACTCATCTATCACTTGTGTGAGTGAATCTTTGACTTGCTGAGGCGCAAGTTGCGGCATAGCTAATATCATCATATCCAACAAACTCGCGACGCTGGCGCCATCTTGCTGCAAAATACTATTCAGTAAGTGGGCCGTCACAGTGTTCACTAAGGTGAAGTTAACCTCATCCTGAACATCTCTATACACCACCAAATACACTATCTCACTGGGCTGGCTGGGTTGGAAATCAGGGCCAATCAAGTGTACCGGATATTGATAACTGACTAAGGTGGCGACATCAGACATCTGCACAATACTACTGATAATATCTGTGCTTAATACCGAGGCTGCTTGCTTAGACTTTCTAACACTGACATCCAACTCCAACCATTCATAGTGGGCCAGCTCTTGAATAAAAACCGGATCCTGTTGAGTATTTGTATGTTCACTGCTTAAATACTCCACAAACTCTTTGCTAATGTCGATAAAGTAAGGAGAGCGGCACTGGTGTTTTGCAAAAAATTGTCGTGCTAAAGCCTGCCAAGCTGACTCGCTATACAAGCTTTTCAAAACTGGAAAACCTGAATTTAGAAAACCCAAGATATTGTTAAAAAACAATTCTCGGTAGATGTGTAAACGTCTGTCTTCTATACCCTGCTCAAAGGCATTATTATCAGGATCTTTTAAGTGCGCCATAAAGGCTTGTTGGGTTTGTTTGAAAGAGCCCATTAGGCACTGCACCGCTGAGGTTGCGCGCCAGACACTTGGCCTTGTATTGTTCTGATTTTTTCCACCTCTAACAACAACTCTTTGATAGGCGGGATATTAAAATCTCGTTCTAATAAGGTCGGAAAAACACCATGAATTTCATAGGCTTTTTTCAATAGCTGCCATACTGGTTCGATCACATCCGCACCATGGGTATCCACCTTTAAGTCATCGGCCTCATCGTAGTGTCCAGCTATATGTCCATAGACAATTTTGCCACTGGGCATGGCCGCCAAGAACTTCTCAGCATCATAGTTGTGGTTGATGGAATTTACATAAATGTTATTCACGTCTAATAACATTAAACAGCCTGATCCTTGCAGCACCGACAATGTAAAGTCTTGCTCAGTCATTTCCTGCCCTGGCGCGGCATAATACGACACATTCTCTAAGACTAAAGGTCTTTCAAGAATATCTTGCACCTGTTTGACTCTCTCCACCACATGCTTAACCGCCTCTTGTGTAAAAGGGATCGGCATTAGATCATACAGGTGCCCTTGACCTGAACAATAGCTTAGGTGTTCGCTGTAATAGAGAATGTTATGGGTATCGAGAAATGCTTTAACCTCTTTCACAAAATTCACATCTACCGGAGCTGGACCACCAATAGAAAGGGACAAACCATGGGTGACAAAGTTGCTTACCGATGTGAACTTGTGTAAATCTTTCTGAAATTTACCGCCAAAGGGGATCCAGTTTTCTGGGGCCACTTCCCAAAAATCTACCGATTGTGGTACATCAGGTAATAATTCATCGAGCATTTCTCGACGCAAGCCTAAACCTACGCCTGAAAGATGTTTGTTCGCCATGTTTTCCCACCTAAAATAAAGGCCGGCATTGGCCGGCCTTATTAATTTTCCTAAAGGTTAGGCTTGGCCACCACATTTGCCTTCGCCACATTTACCTTCTTTTTTGGCTTTTGAAGATTTCTCAGCTTTGTCGCCGCCACATTTGCCTTCACCACAATTGCCGTCTGTGGCCGCTTTAGCAGATGTATCCGC
>JAWUWP010000034.1:0-22264 GCA_034111785.1 Paraglaciecola sp. | reverse complement strand
TTGCTCTATCCAGCTGAGCTATGGAACCGAAAATTAATTCTACAACATATGTTTTATCTGTACTTTACAACTTCAAATGCTTGAAGCCGCAATCCGCGACTTAGCGGCCATTTATCTATGGGATTTAGCAAATGCGGCTAGCCGCACCATAAATAACAATGAGAAAGTGGTCGGTGAGACAGGATTCGAACCTGCGACCCCTTGGACCCAAACCAAGTGCGCTACCAAGCTGCGCTACTCACCGACTAATCCGTAACTTTATTCTCATCAAGCAACGGGACGCGCATATTACAGAGTTGCCCTAACCTCGTCAAACACTTTTTGATGCAAAGTTTTTGATTGCCTGTTTTTAGTTCAATCCGCTTGTTTTTAGTACGTTTTTGGCTCAAAACCCAAGATTTTGATGGTTATTGCAAAAGGGCATGATCCTTAGGGAGTTTATTTTTTAACCAGACCGCCAACTTATGTTTCATACTTAATAAGTCTTCCGAGTCACTAGGCAAGGCAGTGATCAGTTTGTCACTGACTAACAAACGATAGATACATTCAACCTTATGCTTGGCTGAATCCGTTGTAGAGAAGGTACTAAATCCTCTGTTTTTTGCATAAGCCTCGCCTACTACTAAGGCTTTTTTTAGTAGCTGTGTTTCATTTGGGATCTTCTTCATTTTTGACTCCTGCTTTTCAATACTGAGTTAATTAAGCTGATCATAGGTCCAACGACCATTCTTCTTAGGGCTAAAGCCTAAGGTACTAAGATAATTTTCATGCTCGAAACTGTCTGCCAATGCAATAATATTGCTGTAGTTAAAGGTTTTGGCAAGTTGTTGTCCCCGACCCAAGGTAAAATGACCGAGTCTGCAATCGCGATATGCAGGGATCACAAAATCAAAATCCACCACAAATGTATCGCTGTCTTCTTCATAACCAGACAACATACCCACCACTTCAGTTCGTTCTGTTAAAAAGAAGTATTGCCTATTGGCGGTAGCGGCGACTTTTAAAAACCTTGGAAACAAACTTTTGATTTCGGTTTGGTGATAAGCGAGGAAAAAGTCCACATAATTGGACGGCCGGGAAACCTGAAGTACCGAAAACTGTACTTGCACATTTAACAATAATCGAGTGAGAAAGAACATATTGGTCAATGCAATAAAGCCATTAAGCAGTGCAACCGGATACGCATGGATGATAATGCCATAGATGCAAAATGAACAGGCCCCAAATAAGTTATACCACCGAAGTTTTACTATAGAACTGCGGGTCAAAGAAAACGCAATGATAGCTGAGGCACAATAGCCAAATATTTCCACGCCAGACAATTCCAATGGTGAACCCTATATTCTGTGGTTTAAGCCGCACGTTATAACATTATGTTAGTCAGATAACTTAAGAATTATCACTTTTTGTTGTATCTCAATTGCTTGAAACCCTTTCCTTATGGGAGAATAGCCGTACTTACTTTTACGGTTTACTATCATTATGCCCGCACAGAAAATTGATGGCGCGTTAATCGCTAAACACATTAGAAAAAATGTCACAATTCAAGTACAAGCCATTACCTCAGCAGGGAAACGAGCACCGGGCTTAGCGGTGGTTTTGGTAGGAAGTGACGCCGCATCCCATGTTTACGTCAACAATAAACGTAAGGCTTGTGAAGAGGTGGGCTTTGTATCTAAATCCTTCGACTTGCCCAGCAACACCTCACAGCAGACCTTGCTGGAGATGATAGACCAACTCAATACCGATCCTGAAATAGACGGTATCTTGGTGCAATTGCCCTTGCCTGCAGGTTTAAATAAAGAACAAATACTTGAGCGTATCGATCCACAAAAAGATGTAGACGGTTTTCATCCCTACAATATCGGTCGACTCGCCCAGCGGATCCCAGCACTTAGGCCTTGTACCCCCAAAGGCATAATGAGCTTAATTGAGTCTACTAAACGCCCAATTAAAGGCTTAGATGCGGTGATAGTAGGTGCTTCGAATATAGTTGGAAGACCTATGTTTATGGAGTTACTTTTGGCAGGTTGCACCGTCACATGCTGCCATAAATTTACCGAAGATTTGAAGTCACACGTCCAAAGGGCAGACTTATTGGTGGTGGCAGTAGGTAAGTCGGCATTTATCCCTGGGGATTGGATAAAACCTGGTGCTATTGTCATTGATGTAGGGATCAATAGAAATAACAATGGCAGTTTAGGAGGGGATGTAGAATATGCCAGTGCCTCTGAAAAGGCAGGATGGATAACCCCTGTGCCTGGAGGTGTCGGTCCGATGACTGTGGCCAGTTTGATTGAAAACACCCTAGAAGCCTATGTGATGTACCACTCTTAATCATGGCTGATAACACAGCAAGGGAAGATGAAGTGCTAGTCGTGGCGGTAAAAGATTGGATCAATAGGGTCATTGTAGCCCTCAATTTTTGCCCCTTCGCTAAAAAAGAGGTTCAACGAGACACTATCTCTTATACCGTCAGCCACAGCTTGTCACTTCCAGATGCGCTGTCAGATGTCCTTGAACAATTAACCTTGCTAGATCAACAACAAAAGGTGCAAACCAGTTTACTGATCTTTGCCCAAGGCTTTGGGCACTTTGATCCCTACCTAGATTTAGTGGATGCAGCTATTGGGCTTATAGAGCAAGGTGGATACAGAGGTTTATATCAAATTGCTAGTTTTCATCCTCAGTACTGTTTTGCCGGTGAGGAGTCACAAGATCCAGCCAATTACACCAACCGATCCCCCTACCCTATCTTACATTTTCTTAGAGAAAGTTCGGTGCAAGACGCAGTCAGCCGTTACCCTGAACCTGAAAGTATCCCTGTTAATAACATAGCCAAAGCTAGATCATTAGGCAGTCACTACTTGCAGGCACTACTGGATAACCATTAACCCTTGGCATCGTTCTGGCTTGGCTCTTATCCATCGCCATAGATTTAAGAAAACATTTAATGGGGCTCGACAGGCTCACAGAAGGAAGTGGTACCCACAACTTATCTCATTTCAGCAGTATTTAGCTTGGAAAGAGCACTGATTTGACATATTGTCTGTCTATGCAAGATCCTAATACCTCATTACTTAATCCGCCGATACAGACACCTAGCCACTATTCGATCATCAAACGCATAGTGAATCTGGTGCTAGTTGTGATCTGCGTGGTGGTTTGTGTCAATCTATGGCTGATAAGTTCAGACCAATCCTCGAATTGGTATAATAAACAAGGCAATCAATTAGGCAAAAGTCTTGCCTCATTATCGGCCAATATTCTTAGCCGCTCTGTGTTAGAAAAAGATCCACAAATACTCCAGCAGCAACTCGGATTTATTCTAGCCGACCCCCATGTTTTAAGCGCCTCCTTGTTTGATAATAAAGGACGGTTATTGTCGAACCAAAGTGACGTAGGATCGGTAGTCGACATCTATAAACTGGGCGCGCAGCACCCCTTAGTCTTTGTGCATAACATAAAGGATGAGGGGCTAGTTATCGGCTATCTGCAGATAATGCTCAAAGAATCTAAGGTCATGCAATACCATAGTGAGTATCAAAGGCAACTATATCAACAAGTACAAGTGTTAATGTTACTGGCCGCTATCGCTGGCATTCTCTTCACCCGTTTTTTTTATAAGATACGCTATCGGCAAAAATTACGCGCTGGTGAGTGATCACTATGTTTTAAATATGTTTAAGAGCCTGTTCAACATTGTGCCGGCACGCATCTCGCACCTGTGCTTTGCTCTCAGTGCGTAACTGACACAAAGCAAATAGAATGTCAGGTAAGTTTTCAGGCGTATTACGCTGGCCTTGCTTGCCCATTAACGGCATATCAGGTGCGTCAGTTTCTAAGACTAAACTGCTCAGGGGTAATTGGCTGATGGCAAGTCGAGTTTTGTTTGCTCTTGAATAGGTAATCCCTCCCCCTACGCCGATCTTAAAGCCTAATTCAATATAGCTTTGCGCCTGTTGTAAGCTACCCGAAAACGCATGCACTATGCCGCCACCAGTAAACTGTTGTTCTTTAAGTGTCTTAATTAACTGATTATGTGACTTGCGGTGATGTAATATAAGTGGCAAGGAATGCACTTTAGCCAATTCTACTTGTTGCTTAAATACCCATAATTGCAATTGCCAGTCCACATTGACCACAAGATCTAAACCCACTTCACCTAAGGCCACTACCTGATCTTTGTGGCGGGTTAAATACTCATCGAGTTTCGCTATATGTTTTACATCGAAGGCATTCAAGAAATACGGATGTAATCCGAAAGCATTGCTAAGTTGGGGGTATTGTTGGGCTAATGTCACTTGACCTGCCCAACCCGAAGCCTGAGTGCCAGGGATAATGATCTTATTAATACCTAATGCTTTGCAGCCATCTAGGATCAGCTGCCTGTCCAGGTCAAAGATGGGGAAATCCAAATGGCAATGACTGTCAATTAACACAACACTTCCTTATTGGAACAGGCATTTGGGATCAAGCTCTAAGGCATTAAACGTTCAGTGATCCACTTTTTGTCCTGACTTTGAGTATATACAAAACGATCGTGCAACCTATGCTCACCACCTTGCCAAAATTCTATCTCGTGGGGAACCACTAAATATCCACCCCAGAACGAAGGTAAGGGCACTTTGCCCTCTAAAAATTTTGCTTGCGCTTCAGCAAACTTGCTCATAAGCAATTGTTTACTGGATATGGGCTGACTTTGCTCGGATACCCATGCCGCAATCTGCGATGACTTGGGACGAGACATAAAATACTTGGCGACCTCAACATTCGTAAGAGGCTGCGCCACACCACAGACTTTCACTTGCCTGTCTAACATATGCCAAGGGAAGTGCAGGGATATCTTAGTGTTGAGTTTTAGCTCTTGTGCCTTGCGACTACCCGTATTGGTATAAAAGACGAAACCTCTGGTACTGACGTCTTTTAACAATACTATGCGCTGCGATGGTTGACCTGTAGCATCCACTGTGGCCACTGTCATGGCAGTAGGATCTGCCAACTTTGCATCGACCGCATTGCCCAACCAACGTTCGAACAAATGAATAGGATCAGAAGTCAAATCGTCTTTATCTAAGCCCGCTTGAGTATAATCTCTGCGAATATCACTAATTGATGACATATTCCCCTTCTCCTGAATTGAGTTGTCTAAATCATAACCTACACTAAGCCAAATTCGTTCGAGCTTTTCTCAATTTGCATCCGCCATATTATCCAGCCACAGTTAACTGAGGCAGGTCACAGGTCAGTTGTCTAACCCATAACCTAAACTACGTAAGGCCCGTTCGTCGTCTGCCCATCCCGATTTCACTTTTACCCAGAGCTCTAAATACACTTTGGTCTCAAACAACACTTCCATGTCCTTGCGAGCTTCTGCTCCTATTGTTTTTAAGCGTTGTCCCCCTTTGCCGATCACCATGCTCTTTTGGCTATCTCGTTCTACCAATATTAAGCCATTAATTCGATAGATCCCGTTTTCAGCTAACAAAAATTGCTCAATTTCTACGGTAATAGAATAAGGTAGTTCGTCACCGGTAAAACGCATTAACTTCTCGCGTACAATCTCTGCGGCCATAAAGCGACTAGAACGATCAGTAATATAATCCTCTGGAAAATAAAACTCACTTTCAGGCAAAGTGGAAAACACTAATCTGCGCAGCTCTTCGACATTCTTACCTGTCTTAGCTGACACCGGCATAATCTGTTGAAAGCTATGCTGTTCACCTAACCATTTAAGATGAGGTAACATGGTTTCTTTATCTTTTACATTGTCTGACTTATTAACGATAAGCCAGCAAGACGAACCAGACTGTTGGATCTTGGTTAACACCATTTGGTCGTCAGCTGTCCACTTTGTGCCTTCAACTAAAAACAACACTAGGCCTACATCACCAATAGAGCTAGAGGCGGCGCGATTCATAAATCGATTAATGGCACGCTTTTCTTCAATGTGCAGGCCTGGGGTATCAACATATACCGCTTGGCGATTATCTTCGCTATCGATACCCATTATTCTGTGACGAGTGGTCTGCGGCTTACGAGATGTAATGCTGACCTTTTGACCCAATAATTTATTGAGTAATGTTGACTTGCCCACATTAGGACGACCGACAATGGCGATCATTCCACAGTAACTATTATTTTCCATCAGTTAATTTCTCAAATGCTTGCTTTGCAGCTTTCTGTTCTGCCCTTCGACGGCTATTTCCGCTCCCAACAAAGGCGTTTTCTAAGCCTTCTACACTGCAACTTACATAAAAGGTTTGATCATGAGACTTACCTTGTATTTCCGTCACTTGGTAGTTTGGCAATGGCAGTTTTAGACCCTGCAGATATTCTTGTAAACAGGTTTTATCGTCTTTAGATACCGCTTCAGGATCGAGCGCTTCAATGCGACTATAGAACCAATTGACCACTAAGGGCTCACACACATCTAACCCAGATTCTAAATAAATCGCACCAATGATAGCTTCAACTGAGTCAGCAAGTATCGAATCCCGCCTAAAGCCACCACTTTTCAATTCACCGGGTCCGAGCAATAGCAGCTCGCCTAGCTCAAACTCTCTAGCGACTTCAGCCAATGTATCCCCTTTTACAAGGCTAGAGCGCATTCTCGTCAGTTTACCCTCGGGCTGTTTTGGAAAACGCTGATAAAGCACCTTAGCGATCACCATACCCAATATAGCGTCCCCTAAAAATTCTAAACGTTCATTGTGATTTTTATGGGCGCTTCTATGGGTTAAGGCTTGGCTTAGATTAGCCGAGTCTACAAAGGTGTACCCTAAGCGTTTGTATAGTGATAAATAAGGGTCGATGAGGGGCATTTATATGATACTACCCACACGCTCGAATCGAACATTTGTCGGGATCCAAGCTGGGATCCAACTACTGGGCGCTCGGTCAAATTCAAAACTGATCCAAATCGCCACAGCTTTGCCCACTAAGTTTGTCTCAGGTACAAAGCCCCAAAAACGTCCATCTTCACTATTGCCGCGATTATCGCCCAACACAAAATAATGTCCTTCTGGCACTATCCATTCATCAACTTGAGTGCCGGGTTGCTGATAATAACGGTTACTATAATTAGCGGTACTGGCAGTGCGAAATATTTGATGACTCACTTCACCCAGCTGCTCGGTAAACTTTTCTAAGGGGGCGAATTGCTGAAAGGCTTCGCCGCGGGATTCAAATTTCAATTCTACCGTCTCAAATCTTGGGCAATTATTGGCCGTGTCACAAGGGGCTTTTATTTGCAGTTGTTTATTGCGATAAATCACAGTATCACCGGGCAAACCCACTACTCGCTTAATAAAATCTTGGTTGGGATTTTTCGGAAACTTAAACACCATCACATCACCTCTTGCCGGCGCGCCAAGCTCTACAAACTTTTTCCGCCAGACAGGATCTTTCAAGCCGTAAGTAAACTTCTCCACCAATATAAAATCGCCTACCAATAAGGTGGGCATCATAGAGCCGGACGGAATTTGAAAGGGTTCATATAAGAAAGACCTAAGTATTAACACAAAGGCAATAACTGGGAAAGTCTGTTGGGCGGTATCGACCAACCAAGGTAATTGTGGGTCCTGAGGTAGGTTTGAATTTTGCCCTTGAACGTTGTCAGAAATCGCCATACGCTGACGACGCTTAGGTGCAAACATTATATTGTCAATTAACCAAATAAGGCCTGAAGTAACAGTCAATATGACTAAAAATATTGAGAAATAATTAGCCATTTATTTTCCTACCTTCAGTAAAGCTAAAAAGGCTTCTTGTGGCAGTTCTACATTTCCTACTGATTTCATACGTTTTTTACCATCTTTTTGTTTCTGCAATAGTTTCTTTTTACGACTGATATCGCCACCGTAACACTTGGCAGTCACGTTTTTCCGTAGCTGTTTGATGGTGCTACGAGCAATGATTTGATTACCAATAGCGGCCTGAATAGCGATATCAAACATTTGTCTGGGGATCAATTCCTGTAGTTTTTCCACCAGCAGACGTCCCCGTGACACCGCATTATCTTTATGGGTGATCATTGCTAACGCATCCACCCGTTCACCGTTAATTAAAATATCTAAACGAGACATTTCTGCCGCCTGAAAGCGTTTAAAATTATAATCTAAGGACGCAAAACCACGACTGGTAGATTTAAGTCTATCAAAAAAGTCCATCACCACTTCTGCCATAGGCAAATCATAGGTAATGGCCACTTGTTTACCGTGATAAGTCATATTGGTTTGGGTACCGCGCTTCTCAATACACAAGGTGATCACATTACCCAAAAACTCTTGGGGCACCAAAATATGAGCTTCAACTATAGGCTCACGTATCTCTTCGATATCATTAACCGCCGGTAATTTAGACGGGTTATCCACGTACACGGTTTCGCCATCCTTATCGATCACTTCATACACAACTGTGGGGGCAGTAGTGATCAGATCCAGGTCATACTCACGCTCGAGTCGCTCCTGAATGATATCCATATGTAACATACCCAGAAAACCAATACGGAAACCAAACCCTAAGGCCGATGAGCTTTCTGGCTCAAAAAATAAAGAGGCATCATTCAAACTGAGTTTCGCTAACGCATCCCTAAAATCTTCATAATCGTCAGAACTAATGGGAAATAGTCCCGCATAGACTTGCGGTTTCACTTTTTTAAAGCCAGGTAATACCTGTGATGCGGGGTTTTTTGCAAGGGTAATAGTGTCACCCACTGGTGCACCGTGGATCTCCTTTATCCCCGCTACGATAAAACCCACCTCTCCCGCTCTGAGCACGCCGGTATCTGTCTCTTTCGGGGTGAAAATACCCACCTTATCGGCCTGATGAACACCACTGGTAGACATGATTTTTATCTTGTCACCCTTGCGTAGCTCGCCGTGCATAATACGCACTAATGACACCACACCTTGATAATTATCGAACCAGGAGTCTACAATCAAAGCCTGTAACGGTGCATCAATATTACCCTCGGGCGGAGGAACTTGTCGCACTATCACTTCTAGCACATCTTCAATGCCAATGCCTGTCTTGGCAGAGCAGCGCACGGCATCTATGGCATCAATACCCACTATATCTTCAATCTCTTCGGCAACACGGTCGGGTTCGGCCTGAGGTAAATCAATTTTGTTCAAAATAGGCACGACTTCCATGTCCATCTCAATAGCGGTATAACAGTTAGCCAACGTCTGAGCTTCCACTCCTTGACCCGCATCGACCACTAATAATGCCCCTTCACAAGCAGCCAGCGAGCGCGACACTTCATAGGTAAAGTCCACATGCCCTGGTGTATCGATAAAGTTCAACTGATAGGCTTCACCGTTTTTGGCATGATAGGTTAAGGTTACACTCTGGGCTTTAATAGTGATGCCGCGCTCCCGCTCAATATCCATTGAGTCGAGCACTTGTGCCGCCATTTCTCGGTCGGCTAAGCCCCCACAATGCTGAATTAGGCGGTCAGATAGAGTGGATTTACCGTGATCAATATGCGCGATGATTGAGAAATTTCGTATGTGCTTGTGTTGCATAAAATTTTAGAAAATTACCTAGTGTCTTTGCTCTGCCAACTATTAACAAGACTAAAAGCTTGCCAATAAAATGAAATGAGGGAGCAAATGATTAAATAGAGGGGGATTTTACCGTGTTATGGGCCACTTTGCGACACAACAAGTTGATTGTTTAAGTCTTTTAATAGATAAAACTAAGGGGTTATTTGTTTTACGCTAATATCTTGGCCCGTTATAGGTAACACAGACAAAATGCGCGGATGAAAATCTTCTGATTGTCCTTGGTTTAAATATCGACTTACGGCCCTAAAGGTTAGTAATGCCGATAAAAATGCACTAATCACCACCCACCCCTCGGCAGTTAGTCCCAGACTTGGCAATAAATACTGTGCCGCCAACGCCGATAACACTAAGGAGAAAAGAGGCAACATATAGACCAGCACCGATGCCTTGAGCAAATTACCTTCTGGAATACCTAGCTGCACTTTTTGCCCGACTACAACTGGGCTCGAATATTCAAAAGACAATTTTTCCCGTTTTCTAGCCAGCGCCCTGGCAATAGAGCCAGTGCCACAATTAGATTGAGCTTGGCAACTGCCACAAGTGGTTTTTATTTCAGTTTCTACCCAAATAACCTGAGTCTGCTGATTTTTTTCTATATGACTGATGATGCCAATCTCTTCTATCATTGGCCTTGCTCAACCCTTTGAATAGAAGTAACAATTTTATTCGCAGTACTGGCAGGTAACTTACCTATCACTACCACATTGAGGCCTGCATGTTGCAATGAGAGTACAGTATCAGATTGGCTTTTAGCTACTAAGGTATCCAAGGGTTTCGCCGTCCCCTCATTGAGATACATGGATACATCCACTAAGCCATCACTAATCATCACATATTCCACCACTTTACCTGAAGCAGATAATCGTCTGAGTTCACGTTTCCTAATCTGCATACCTACAGGTAAGTAGTTGATCTGCCATGGCGAATCTCTGACCTTACTGGTGCCTAGGCTAATCACCTCAGGTAGCATCTTTGCATCGATTTTGGTAAAAAATGCATCGGGTAGCTGAGTCACTTCTAAGCTGGTAACTTGGATTTGTTCTAACAGTTGGGCCTTTAGATTAAACATATTAAGTTTGAGTAACAAACCAGTTTTTTGATCTAACCACAGGTTTAAACCGAAACGACTATTGTCTTTGCTAACCACTCGAATTTGTTGAGCTGCTCGGCCAGAAATGCGACTTTTTCCTACTAAGACTAAATCGTAACCTGCTGATAGTTTTTCGGGGTACTGGAAAAACTCGTAAGGAAATGGACCATTAATTGATGAAGACAACAAGCTATAAGGGGCTACATTGGGTTCAAAATAGCTGATTTTATTGCCTAACCGCAACGCCTCTCTACCTGGCCCATTAAGTTGGTTAAGCTGTTCCATCTGTAAACCATTTTCGTCCACTGCATGGCGCCAAATAAAAGGCTGGGAATCAACGCCTGGCTTCAATAATACAAATGAAATTTTATAGTTAAGAGATCTCATCGCATTCGACATTTTACTTAGCCAAAGTTCGGCACTGTCGGCTTCTTGGGTCCCAACAACAAGCTGTGCCGGTTGTTGGGCAAATGTATCGCTCGTAAAAAAGAGACAAGCGACTAGCACGCTTGTCATTCTCACTCGCTTATTATTCAGGTAGGTTGTCAACAACGTCTGACTGAGCCTCTTTATGGGTTTTTAATTCATCGGCCACAGATATGTTCATATCCATAGACTGATGACTCTTTAAGCGCATTTGTTGCTTATGATCAGACAAGTATGCACCTAAAATACGTCTTTGCTCAGCCACGTCAGTACGAGGTAATGCCCGTGTCTGCTCTAAACTAACGGGGGATAATCCACCTTGGATCCCCAATATAGGGGGCGCAGCATTAAATGGCTGCTCAACGTTAGCGTGATTGAACTGTTGTACACCAAGTATCATGGCCACAGCTACTGATGCCGCTATAGCCATTTGGCCACCTTGTTTGGCAAAAGGAACCACATTGCTCACTAAGGGTAAGTCATGCCATTTTCTCTTAGGTGCCAAAATTACTGGTTCAGACTGCAAAGCAATGGCAACCTGGTTGGCAATGTCTAAATCAAGTTGCTTAGGCAACTCTTTGCGCAAGGTATCTCGGATCAGATGATAATTATTCCACTTTTGCATCAATTCATTATCATTGAGTACCGCCTCAAGCAAAGGACTGTCAGATGTTCCAGAAGCCGAGGCCTCCCCATCAACTAAGGCTGATACATTTTCAAATTTTTGCGACATACAATAAAATTCCCGCTAATTTATAGCTTCATCTTGTTAAAAAACGACTCATTAATCAATTATTCATTAACAATGGTTGGATCACTTTGTCTAATGCTTCTCGAGCCCTGAAAATCCTTGACCTGACCGTCCCTACCGGACAATCCATTACATTGGCAATATCTTCGTAACTCAAACCTTCTAATTCGCGCAGGCTTATAGCCATACGTAAATCCTCTGGCAGCTTATCCATAGTGTCAAATAACAATTTTTCCATTTGCTGTGACATTAAATTCTTTTCAGGTGAATTATTCTCTTTTAAGGCATCACTTCCATCATAATAATCAGCTTGCTCTGCATCTACATCACTGGCAGGTGGCTTTCTTCCTTGTGAGACCAAATAATTTTTAGCGCTGTTTACCGCAATTCTATAAAGCCAGGTATAAAAGGCACTGTCGCCTCTAAAATTAGGTAAGGCTCTGTAAGCTTTTATAAAAGCTTCTTGGGATACATCAGCAACATCACCCGAGTTTTTTACATATCGAGACACCAAGTATGCAACCTTATGTTGATATTTATTTACCAACAATGCATACGCGTTTTTATCTCCCCTCTGCACTTTTTCAACAATCTGTTGATCTGTTAACTGCTCGCTCATTCGAGCCCTTACTCCTGTACAAAATATACTATGGCTCATGCAAGCACTACTATTGACTGCACGCTTTTTAAAAAGTTCGTTGGTTGGCACTTTTTTTTTAAAAGATACCATTAATGGGCTTATCGAAGAGCAAACAAATAAATTTAGCGCCCTTGTCTGCAATCAATGCTTGGTAATTTATAGTGTGTAAATTAGTATTGCCATCAAATAATGTATTAAGTCGAATAGTCTACACTATGCACTCTACTATTGAACACAGATGTGACCTACTTATTATCGGTAGTGGAGCGGCTGGCCTGAGCCACGCCCTCAAACTGGCTGATCATTGCCAAGTGATTGTTTTGAGCAAGAGCGACCTATCTGAAGGTTCGACTAAATATGCACAAGGTGGCATTGCGGCAGTGTTTGATGAAAATGACTCAGTAGAGTCTCATGTACAAGATACCATATTAGCCGGTGCCGGATTATGCGACGAAAAGGCAGTGCGCTTTACTGCGTCCCAGGCAAAACAATGCATGCAATGGCTAATCGATTTTGGCATGCCCTTCGACCAAGAGTCAGATCCGCAAGGTGAAACACGCTTTCATTTAACTAGAGAAGGTGGACATAGCCATAGGCGCATTTTACATGCCGCAGACGCCACAGGAGCGGCGGTGCAACTTACCCTGATAGAGGCCGTACAACAACATCCCAACATCCATTTGTTTCAAAGGTACAACGCCATTGATTTAATAAAAAGTCAAACCCAGACAAATAAGGTAATGGGCGCTTACGTGTGGAATAGGAAACACGAAAGAGTTGAAGTGATCAGAAGTCAGTTTGTCACTCTAGCCACAGGTGGCGCAAGCAAAGTTTATCAGTATACGTCCAACCCTGACGTGTCTAGCGGCGATGGCATAGCCATGGCGTGGCGCGCCGGCTGCCGAGTGGCTAATATGGAGTTTAACCAATTTCATCCCACTTGTTTGTATCACCCACAAGCTAGTAATTTTCTCATCTCTGAGGCGCTGCGAGGTGAAGGGGCAAAACTCTGTCACCCCGATGGCACACCTTTTATGCATAAATTTGATCCCCGTGGCGATTTATCACCTAGGGATATAGTGGCTAGAGCCATAGATTTTGAGATGAAAAGATTAGGCGCTGATTGTATGTACCTTGATATTAGCCACAAATCCAGCGATTTTATTGTTAAACACTTCCCTAATATTTATCGTAAATGCCGAACACTGGGCATTGATATTACTCGCCAACCTATTCCCGTAGTACCGGCCGCTCATTATAGCTGCGGAGGGGTGGTCACAGACCAAGATGCGAACACCGATATAGATAACTTATATGCCATAGGTGAAGTGGCTTATACCGGTTTGCATGGTGCCAACCGAATGGCCAGTAATTCCCTGTTAGAATGTATCGTCTATGCCCATTCTGCTGCCAGTGTCATTCAATCGAGGCTAGGTGAAACTTTGGTTAATGAACCTATTAAAGCCTGGGATGAAAGCCAAGTCAGCAACTCAGATGAAGAGGTTATTATTCAACATAACTGGCATGAACTACGATTGTTCATGTGGGATTACGTGGGAATTGTGCGTACTAACAAACGCTTAGAAAGAGCCCATCACAGGATAGAATTGTTAAAACAGGAAGTTAATGATTATTACTCTAATTTTAAGGTCAGCAATAACCTACTGGAATTAAGGAATTTGTTAACCGTAGCTGAACTCATTGTCCGTTGTGCTAGAGCCAGAAAAGAAAGCAGAGGACTACATTTTAATTTAGATTATCCAACACAATTAACGAACCCCGGTCCTACTATCATAAAAAACCAAGACTAAAGTAGGCCAATGCTGCCCGTTAAATGCAAATGATCGGATCCATTGTGACTTTGCACAATAAAGGTGAGATCTGGTTCAACTTGGCTATTTTTGTAGATCAACATATTGGCATCACTGGGCAGGTACAAAGGTTGTTTAAATTGGGTGTTTATTTCAAAAGCTGACTCAAACAATAGGTCATGGTGTGCATATAGCTCAGAGATAGCTTTAGATTTGGTCCACATCCCATGCACTATATGTTGTTTAAAGCCAAATAATCTGGCCAACCCCTTAGCCAAATGTATGGGATTATAATCCCCTGATGAGCGAGCATACTGCCTGCCCAAATCAGAGCCTAGCTTCCAGTCTAGACGGATCTCTGGCGGCGTAATCTTTGCCTCAGGTTCTGGTTGGGATGTTGCCCTCAATGGCCTAGCCATCCTATACAAATTACGGCTAATACTTTGCCAAACCAACTCACTATCCACGTAAACATCGACTTCTATATCAAATAGCCAACCTTTGCCATGTTCCACTACTTGCCCAAAACGAGCGGAAATAGAGACGATTTCACCCACTTGAATAACACGAAACTGCCGGATCTGATTTTCAATATGGACCAAGCCTAAAATGGTAAAGGGAAAGTCATGAAGTAGTAACAACTTCAAGTGCAGAGGAAAGGCAAGTCTGTGTAAAAAGCAGGGGTGACAAAGCTTGTTGTGCTTTTGCCACGCCACAGTATCATGAAATTTGTCACTCATGCTTTTTTCAATTTTAACTGGCGCTATACAATAAACATCTTTGGGTAACAGTGGGACCTGTGAGGGGGCCGTTTTTTTATTAAAGGCCACTTTTAACATCAGTCCTGCAGCACTTGGCATAGTATTTAAATGAATAACCTGCGTTTGCTGCGCTGACATCTAGGGTCTACTCGTTGTTTGTTGTTTAAATAAAATGACTCTACACAAGCGACGAAAATCGGCAGTGCTTAATTGATCCTTAAAGATGAGATACCACTTGGACGTTGCGGGGTTGACAGCAGATGACAGATGAATAAAGAGTAAAAAACTAATAAGCCTCGACTTTGCGCTAATATGCCATTGCACTTGTTGCTCATGACTTATTTCAATCCACGAGCCCTGCTCAGAAAAAACGACAATACTCTTTTTAGCATTACCTGCAGGAATAACCAGATTATAAACATGCAGCACAATGCCGATTATCAATAGGCTTTGGAACAACCATTGCCAGGGCAAACTCTCGGGTTGCCAGACTAAAACAGATAACACTAATATGCTATAGACGCAGCAGCGCAACAGCAGCAAGATTTTTGAGAATCTAAGCTCGATCCTATACTTTGACACGATCGAGTATATGCGCGATCATTTCAACGATCTGCGGTCTTTGCTCACAGACTTGATGTCCCATAAACCATGCATATAAATCTGGATCATCAAAGGTCAGTAAAGCCTCAAACACTTCTTGTTGTTGCAATGACAGTTCATGAAAGCCCGTTTCTACAAATGGCATAAAAAGCACATCAAGTTCAAGCATGCCACGGCGACATGCCCATTTTAATCGACCGTACCTTTTTTGATCAAACATTTACTTTCCTCTTATCATGTTATTAGGCCTAGTATCTGAAACTTAGCAACTTGATAGTTGATACTGGATAACCCTAACTAAAGATAATAGCAGTAATCTAGGCTTGTTTTCAGATCTTTACTTGCTAAATTATAGTCGTCCCCCATATCAAATAATATTGTACAGTCCGCTACTGAGATCCAAGCCATGACAGAGTTGTTAGTTAATACAATCCCACAGAGCTACGCCAGCCAATTACTGACTAAGGGGGTTATAAAATTATCCGGAGAAGAGCGGGTTAAATATTTGCAAGGTCAAGTCACCGCAGATATTAACCAACTGACTGAACATCAGGCTTTGTTAGCTTGTCATTGTGATTTTAAGGGTAAAATATGGAGTGTATTTTACACCTTCGCCTGGCAAGACTCTATCTTCCTACTAAACCACCAATCAGTATTGCCGGTATCTCTAGAACAACTCAACAAGTACGGGGTATTTGCCAAAGTCGACATAACAGATGACAGCCACAATTGGCGAGTAACGGGTGGCGCCGGTGAAGAGTTTGAACAGGCTATTACCGCCATTTTTGGGCCATTACCCCGCCAACAAAACGCCACCCTTAGCAACGACTCAGGTATTGTGATGTGTCTCAGTCATCCTAAGCAGCGTTATCTGGTCATGCAACCAGCACACAGCGAACACAGCCTAAACAGTGTTACCACCGATGCACAGCAATATTGGGAAATAGATGATATACGCTCAGGGTTAGCCGATGTTCGCGAGGCAACCAGTAACGAATATGTGCCCCAGATGCTAAATTTACAGGTGCTCAATGCCATCGATTTTGAGAAAGGCTGTTATATGGGGCAAGAGGTGGTGGCCCGCACGAAATATTTAGGTCGAAATAAAAGAGCTGGATTTATTTTGTATACTGACCGTCCTTTAGACGATTTAACCGGCCAACAGTTAGAATATCAAATTGGCGAAAATTGGCGGCCAGGTGGTAAAGTGTTACGCAGCGGCGCAGATCATCAACAAACTTGGATCTTTGCTGTGTTAGCAAATGATACTATTAACGGCTCTGTATTTAGGCTTAAGTCTCAAAACCAAATAGTTTTTACCGTCCAAGAGCAACCCTATAACATCAGTGAATAGTGCTAACTGAATAGATTGAAGACAATACAGACTGGAATATTATGCATATAACAAAAGATACAGTGGCAACAATACACTTTACTGTTTCATCAGAAGATGGCACACAGATCGACTCATCCACAGATGGCGAACCTATGGTGTATCTGCAAGGTAGTCATTTCTTGATCAAAGGATTAGAAGATGAATTGCAAGGAAAAGGACCCGGAGATGAATTCGAATTAGATATTGCTCCAGATCTTGCCTATGGCGAACGTCATGAAGAATTAGTGCAGGCTGTGCAAAGTTCTATGTTTGAAGGCATGGAGGTCACTGCTGGAATGACATTTAGAGCCTCTACTGACGATGGTGAACAATCTGTCATGGTATTGGATGTGACTGACGAAGAAATCATTGTTGATGGTAATCATCCTCTGTCAGGACTCACACTCAACTTTAAAGTCAAAGTGTTAGAGGTAAGGACAGCCACGGCAGAAGAGATTGCCCATGGCCATCCACATAGCGAAGAGGGTTGTGATCACCCTCATTAAATCAAGCGAATAAGACATTGACTCAAGGCCTTACTCAACTTTAAAAATCGGCGTTTGTAAGGTCATTTGAGGCACCGATTTAATTCAATAACCTAGTCAACTTATTCTTATTACGCCTAGATAAGATCAATGCATCACCGGTTTTAAGTAGTACGCAATAATCACCTTTATCATTGGGTCTCAACTCTTGAATACTAGTATGTCTTACGATGGAAGAACGGTGAATACGGGTAAAAATCTTAGGGTCTAATTGCTCTTCCAAACAACAAAGGGTCTCACGATGCAGTACCACTTTGCCATCAAAGAGATGCAGTTCAGCATAATTTCCTGCTCCGGAAATAAAGTTAATTTGATCAACATCAATTAATTTTATTCGTCCAAGCTCTTTCACAATCAATCGGGTTTTATGGGTGCGGTGCTGTTTATTTCTGGCTAAATACAATAAGGCTTCGAGCCTAGTCTGATCATATTCAATATGGCTCAACACTTTTGTTTTAGCCCGATCAAACGCTTCTAATAAGCGACTCTTATGGAAGGGTTTAAGCACATAATCAGTGGCATTTATTCGAAAGGCTTCAATGGCATATTGATCAAAAGCGGTAACAAAAACCACAGCCGTCTTAGGCGCTATTTTTTCAGTCAACTGCTGTTCTGAATAGCCAGGGATTTGCACATCCAAAAATATGATATCTGGGGATATCGCATCGATTTTATCCATCAATTGAATACCGTCATAGGCCTCGTCAAAGCCCTCAACATCATAGTTATCCGCTAATAACGATTGAATAACGTGACGGGTTGCTTGATCGTTATCTGCCACTAAGACTTTAAACATATACACTCCTTGTAAATATTAATTATCTTGAAATACCCTTTACGACACTCCTTGTCACTCAGCAATACTCCCTCCAACATAAAGTGTAGTCTGACCGATATTTTGATGCCATGGGGATCCGGTAATTCCTTAGATCAGAAATATCACGTAAAGTGTTGAGGCGAGCATCAGACCAGTATAGTGGCCTTAAGCCGAATGGACAATTATACCTATCTGACATTAGCGTGAAACATTATCATCTGAATAACAAGTGGCAGCCGGTGCTAACACCAGTCCACAGTTAGGCTAGAGCAGCAATGCTAGATATGTGGTGGTTAACAAGCTATCAATTTAGGTCTCACTCCCGTTTATCACTGTATTTTCCGCATTCAACACACCAACCACCCCAATGACATAATGACTATGGAGTTAAAGCAGACCTCGGCCTAACGTGTCAACTGTTGGGACTTCGTATTACTGACAGCATAACAATTTCATTGAATGCAGTATCTATATGGACATGGAGAACGTTTTGTACACACATACTCACATAACTAAATCAATCAGACTGGCTTTAGCCGTTGGCGTCACTGGACTCACCTTAAGTACAATTCAACCACTACAAGCACAACAAACATCCCAAGATGGGGAAGCAGAAGTCGAAGTGGTGACTATAACCGGTAGCAGGATAAGAGCCCCTGGCATCGAATCATCTAGCCCTATACTTTCCCTTGATTCCGAACAAATAAGTTACTTACAGCAGCCGGAATTTGAACGGATCATCCGTAACCTTCCAGCGACCATTCCCGGTGATGGGGGTAATGTTAATAATGGCACCGAAGGAGCCGCCACCATAGATCTGCGAGGCTTAGGACCAGAAAGAAACTTGGTCTTACTTGATGGCAAACGTATGGTGCCTTTTAGTTTTGATGGTGAAGTTGACACTGCCACCATTCCCACCGCTTTGATAGATAGAATAGACGTTGTTACTGGAGGAGCCTCTGCCGTATATGGCTCTGATGCTATTGCAGGTGCTATCAATATCATTCTAAAACGAGACTTTCAGGGAATTGTGCTCGATACCAACCACTCAGAAACCGGCGATAGTGACGGCGAAGCCGATAATATATCCTTAACCCTAGGCTCAAACTTTGATGACAGTAGGGGCAATGCCGTACTGTCAATGAGTTGGTTCACCCGAGACCCCGTATTATTAGGGCAAAGACCATTGGGCTTATTGGGTATCGATACGGCTAGCGGGGCTAACCTACAAGAATTTTTAAATGGCCAACCCCCTAGTCCGCCAGCAGCGGGTTGCAGCGGGCCCAATGTGGTGGCCAGTGGTGGATCAACCACAGCCATCCCCACTCGTTTCGCTATAGTTGGAGGAGGTGCTGCCGCATCAGGCCAGTTTAGAGATGACAGAACCTTGGAAGCCAGCACCTGCAGCGTCTTTAACTTTAACCCGTTCAATTATTATCAAACCCCCAGTGAAAAATATAATGCCACAGCAGTGGTACATTATGATGTCACTGATGATCTAGAAGTATATTCAACGTTTAATTATACCAATAGCACTGTTGATGCACAGGTTGCCCCATCAGGGACCTTTGGCGAGACCTTTGACTTACCTCTTGCCAACCCCTTTATTGGAGATCAGGCCCGTCAGTTTATGATAGATGCAGGCAATACTGCCTTAGCGGCAGGTTTATTAAGCGCCGATCCTAATGCTGATCTCACCAATTGGCAGGATATTAACGGAAACGGTGTGGTGGATGCGGCCGATTACCTGAATGTCCAACTCAGACGACGCACAGTCGAACTGGGTCCACGTTCTGAGCGTTTTGATTCGGATCAGTTTCAACTCAACCTTGGCATAAGAGGTGCCCTCTATGCAGATTGGGAATTTGATCTGGCCTTTCAATACGGTGAGTCCAATAGAACCCGAGTAAGAGATGGTTACACCAACCTTACCAACATCCAAAATGCCTTAGACTCCGATGATGGAGTCAATTGTGCGAATGGCGACGCTACTTGTGTACCCATAGATCTGTTCGGCGGATTTGGCACCATAACCGAGGAACAAGCCGGTTACGCAAGAGCAATTGCTCTGTTGCAGGAAAAGTACGAACAAACAATAGGCACCTTAGTCTTCACCGGTCCAGTGGATTTCATTGAGTTTCCTAGTGCCGCTGCGCCACTAGCCATCAGCTTTGGTTTAGAAACCAGACAAGAAACTGGCAGCCAAGAGCCCGATGAATGCCTAAAGTTAGCTCCTTCAAGTTGTCAAGGCGGCGCAGGGGGTAATTTACTGCCTATCAGTGGTGGCTATAAGGTTGATGAGTTCTTCTTCGAGGGAATTTTGCCGGTTTTTGATGATCAAAGTTTTGCCGAAAGTTTGGATGTTGAATTGGGTTATCGTTATTCGGACTACAACATTAGTGGCTCCACTAACTCCTGGAAATTTGGATTTAACTGGCGGCCGATATCAAATCTCTTAGTGCGTGTCATGCAGCAACAAGCAAGCCGTGCGCCTAATGTAGGTGAATTAGCCTCACCGGTAGTGACAGGTTTAGATGACGCTACTATCGACCCATGTTCAATAGCCAATGTCGGCAACATAAATGCCACCCTTAAAGCATTGTGTATCTCTACAGGCATGAGCGATGCACAAGTTGGTGCGGTGCAAGATATTATTTCAGGTCAAGTTAACACTTTTGATGGCAGTGATCCTAATGCATTACCTGGTCCAGAAGAAGCCGACACCTTAACGGCAGGATTTGTATGGACCCCAGACTTTACAGCTGTAGACGACTTTACCCTTTCGGTAGATTACTATGATATCGATATTACCAATATCATAGGCGAATTCTCGCCTCAAGAAATACTCGATGCATGCTATACAAACGGCGACACTGAGCAATGTAACAAAATCAACCGTATAGGAGGTGACTTAACCATTTCGGGTTCGGGAATAGAGTTATTTACCACCAACTTACAATTCTTGCGGGCTGAAGGCATAGAGATCGCCTTTGACTTTGGTGTAGACCTTGGCGATAAGGGAACCCTCAACTTTTCAGGTAACGTCAATAAGTACCTGACCCAGGAGTCAAAAAGTGCAGAGTTTACCTCATTAGTCGATTGCAAAGGGGTCTACGGTACTAGCTGTGATCCCATATCCGACTTACGGTGGACCCAACGTACGACTTGGATGTGGAAAGACTTAACCCTATCTGCCCAGTGGCGACATATTGATGCCATGGAAGTCCAGCCGAATGAAGCTGCAGCGGTATTTGAAGCCTTCAGGCATATTGGATCTTATGATTACATTGATCTATTTGGTCGTTACACCCTTAACGAAAACATTAATTTTTCTTTAGGTGTGGATAACCTATTTGATAAAGATTCACCGGTATTGGGTAACGAAGTGGGTAGCACCAGCGCCAACTCAGGTAATACCTTCCCAAGTTATTTCGATAATCTAGGACGGATTTACCGAGCAGGAGTAAAATTCACTTTCTAGCCTTAAGTGAATTTGCATAATGGCCAAAAGCGTCACCCATTAGGTCGAAGCCTTTCGTATAAATGGCAGCCTGCTACATTGCTGCTACTGACTTTATAATCCCCATAAAAAAGGGCTACCCTGTGGATAGCCCTTTCTTTTATTGGGGTCTGCTACATCGCTGCTACTGACTTGTTCAACACACTCCAAAAAAGACCACCCTGTGGATAGCGCTCTCTTTGAATGGGCTCTGCTACATCGCTGCTACTCTTGTTTTTAAACACCTACTAAAAAAGCCCGCACCTTCGGATAGCTCTCTCTTTGAATGGGGTCTGCTACATGGCTGCTACTCTTTTTTTTAATCACCCCCAAAAAAAGGCTACCCGTTTGGTTAGCCCTTTCTTTGAAGTGGG
>JAWUWP010000033.1:0-120598 GCA_034111785.1 Paraglaciecola sp. | reverse complement strand
TCCCAATTCCAGCGCCAATATATGACTCTGCAAATGAAATGTGAGATATTAAAATGAAACTTAAGATCGATATAAACCTAAACATATTATTATTCCTTTATTAGTGAATAGTGAAAAATCTGATTTAGCAGGTGCCTTACCTTATATCTTTGCCAGCTAACGCCTAAATAACAGGCTAAGTAATAGTCGGCTAAAATTGTGTAGCGAAACGTAGCCAACTGTTACGTGTCTTTGTTTATTTTCTTGTTAGCTTCACTTTTTCAATTTATAGTTTGCAATTAACTCAATCAAGAAATTTAGGGGATCTTGGTAGACATACAAAATCTTTTATTTCATGCTGAATAATTACTCTTGCATCTTCCTTCTTAGCCAGGCTTTCAAACTTCTCTCTTGTTTGTGTCGTTAATTGCTTATCATTATATTGAGACATTGTGCCTAATGCTCGTCCTCTAGCATGTCAATACAGGTCCCCTGTTAGTAGTCCGTTACCCGATTTACCGGATCATACTAATAACACAGAACGACCTGTTGTATGCCTAGGCATGGATTTAATAATTACAGAGTCATCGTTGAAAACATCATATTCAGTTTTAAATGTAATAGTGTTTGAATTTTCAAGCGCGGAGTAAAACTCTCCAAACATTGACTTAGCTTGAGCGGAGAACATATATCCACGCTCTAATTCATTAATAATAAATGTTGAATCAACAAATTTATTTGCATTTACAGCGTGCTCACAGTGGATATGTGAAAGTGACTAATATTCAATATCTTTTGGTGATATTCCCAATTGATTTAGTTGTGCTATCAATTTTATTCTTAATTTAGAATGCCTCATTAAGAAACAGGGGTTAACCCTATTAGTTTTTTGACCGTCGTATTCGCCGTCACTAGAGAGAACGCTAATGTCGGATATATCAAGCGTACCCCAATCAATGGTGTATCACTTTATATTACTATCACTGTAAGCTTTACCTGCCCATACAATCGATAAAAAAGGCAAAGCGTTGTAACTAGTGATTTAATCGAGATCATATTTTTACAGTTATCCTCAGGTTTAATTTAGTCCGCGGCTATTTGTGATGCTTCGCTATTTGCTATCGTCACGTTTTGAAACCAAATCTGTTGCCAACGACCAATCTTATCGGTATCAGGTAAGAATTTTGGTGAAACATTATTGGGTTCTGGAAGATCGCTTATGTTCTCTAGTGTCCTTGAATTCAGGCTTCCCAATAGCTGCTCTTCTAGAGAATAGGTAACTGCAACAAATACCCCGCACAACTTACAAGTTATAAAGTCAGCTATCTCACTTCCATGTTTGTATTTCACTATTTCATTCGGGTTTTTAATTTGAATTGTAAGCTTACCACTGGGATCAGCGATGTAAGCGGCACCATGCTTAGTGCAAAAATTGCAATCACACGCACGTGGCGTAAAATTTGAAATTGGTACCGAAAGCTCAACTTTTGCCTCAATGTTTCCGCAGCAACAACTTGCATGTTCAGTATTCAATATGATCTACCTCCGTGATGCATAACGCTCGCAGCACAGGCAAAAAAGAGCGAAGTGAGTTTCGTCCTGTGGCTGCGCTTATTAAGTGCTTATAGCTTTCTACCGAGTCTCCTCTCAATTTGCTTTTTTTCCCAATCTGGGGTGAATAAAGAAAACACTTCGAATGCCACAAGTCCATTTATAACGACACCAGTACCCCATGCCGCAGCACAAATCAAAACCCCCGTATAATCGTCTGGCGATGACAACATGTGCGATATTAAAATAAACGACATGACAGCAATGTAGATGATCAAGTGCGTATAAAAATCTTTTATGCTTTTGACATATTCCAGTGCATTTTCTTCTTCAAACGTAAGTTGTATATGATTTTTCATCTCAGACTCCTGCTGTAGTTCATTAACTTGAATTTCAAACACAGCAGCCAAGGACTTCAAAGATTCCAAGCCAGATTTTTGGCCTCTTTCTATTCTCTGAATAGTTCGCACGCTTAATCCACTTACCTGTGACAATTGTTCTTGAGACCAACTTCGCTGCAGCCTTAATTTTCGAACTATCATTTTTTATCCTTAGCTGTCATGTCAGGCTTATTATGTCCTGTAAGACTTGCTATTGAACACGACAAACACATGACATCTCCCCGTCATTTACCTAAATTTCACAACATATTGTTGCCCGAGTAGCATTTAACAGTATTAAACGCCGGTAAAGCTCAGTGTTTAAACACCAGGTTTTGCCATCTTTCTACATTGGCTCTTTTTATCATGGTCGCTAAGGGTCTGTGTAGACTACATTTTGGGTCAGCTTTTAATAGTAGATTTGGGGAAATACGGCTAAGTACCAATATTTTGTAGTTTACCGGCAATGCCTCTATGGTGGGATATCTCGTTAATTGTTGCACAACTTGATTGGTGGTTTATCAAAAAATGCTTTTTATCCAGAAAAGTAAGCCGCGCAGATACCCGGCCATTTTACATCTGTCAGCGACTGCTGTCTTTTTTGCTGCGATACTTGTGCAAACCCGCCGTTCGCTGCAACTCTGCCCAGCTACCATAACGCCGCCAGCAACCTTTACTATCCGTTTCTGGCCCATAGGTGTTCGCCTTAAATACTCTCACCTATGGTGGCAAATTAGGCCTGCGTTTAACATTATTGGCCCTTAGCTAGGCTCTCAAATCTTAAACCCATTGCGGTACCGTTTTTAAAGCCTTGCCAATAGGTATGCTCGCTGGTGGTGTTACCCTCTTTGTCTTTAGCCCACAGACCCTCATTTGAATGGGGGATCAGTTTTAGGTAGCTGGCCATTGCGGGATCTTGCTTGAGATGCTGGCCTAACCAAGCTGTCAAAAAATGCTGTGATATGTTATTCATACGTCTAGTGTCCCAAACGGGATCTGTATAATGATTGCTAAGGTGTGTGTCCAACGCTTGGCTGTACACAAAAGACTCTTCAGGGGCAGGCATAGGTGCACCGGCACTATGCTTGGCGTTGTCGAAGGTCAGTAATGAACGGGGCGCATTAGTGGTGCCTTGCCACAACGCGCGCACGCCTTTTTCATAACCTGAGACATCGTCTTGTGAGCCCGCTACAAATAGCATAGGCATAGTCACGTTGTTCAGGGCGGCACTGTCCCAGACTCCTTTATCCATACCCCAAGGTCCAAAGGCCACCACAGTTTTAAAGCGGGGATCCGTCGCCAGAGGCGCTTTGTCGGTGTGTTTGTGTATGTTGAGGACCTCGGCGGGCAAGTGGGCGTTTTGATCTATTAGGCTTTGGCTAATACCAGCACCGGCGGTGATCATGGCACCATATCCCCCCATAGAATAGCCTATCAAGCCGGTGTTGCTAGTGTCGACCAAGCCAAATAAGAAGGATTGTGGGTCTTGACTCAAGGTGGCTATTTTATTCAGTGTAAACAGCTGATCTAAAGAGCGATTGAGCAAAGTTGAAGTAAAGGCTCCTAGGGTTCTATAGGTGGAGTCAGTATGATCAATAGAGGCCACTACATAACCTTTAGACGCTATGTTCTCGGCTAGATGGGCTAATAAAAAACGGTTGCCTGGGTAACCATGAGAAATCACAACCAACGGCAAAGGTGTTTGTGCGGCTAAGGGTTTAGCGTCTCTGATACTTTTGCCATGTAACGCCACTTGGGTCTTACCATCTCGTATAAACGCATACAGGGGGCCAGTACCTTGGCTATCTGCTGCGGCTGGGTACCAGATCTCTAACGTTAATGGGCGGCTATATCTAGGTAAGGCTGCAAATGTTGTCTGACTAGCATCAATATTGACTACATCTATTTGCTGTGGATGCTCAATAGTCAGGGTTTGTACGCCAATTGTATATTCGCCGTAGGTGGCTAATAGCGGTGCATCGGGGCGCACGGTATCGGTACGGTTTTCTGCATATGCCAAAGTGTAGCCTAGGCTAAGTACAATCAATAAAAAGCATTTACGGGTGATAGTATGTGACATTTTGTGCCTCAATTAACAACGGTTGCATGTTTGGCAGTATAGTATATTTGCCTTAAGTCTGGGAGATTAAAATCTAGCGGTTATTTATGCCCGGTTGTTTTAGTCTTCTGCCGATGAGTTTAATAAAGTATGGAGGTGGTTGATGTCAGATATGGTGATCCCCGTTTTATGTAATGCCCAGAATGGGATCAGTCGTTTTATTGAGAAGCATTATTCCTTAACAGATTTTAATGGTTTATTTATTTCTGCTCGTCAAGATGCGCTCAATTTCAGACATCGTATGAGTCAGCCTGGCTATTTTAGTGATTGGCATGTGGCGGGTGATCCCACTTTGATCATTATCAGGGCTGGGGTGTTACGTATTGGCTTGCGAGACCAAGGCTTTTACGATTTTGCCGCTGGGGATATGTTTATTGCCCAGGACAAGTTGCCAGATAACATTGAATTTGACCGGCAAATGCATGGCCATACCGCCGCATTAGTCGGTGATCAAGGGTTATTGGCTGTGCATCTTAAGTTGGCTAGTCTGGCAGACTAAAGCGACTATATCTCGTTCAACAAATTGGGCCGCAATACGGCCTGTAGTTGCGCCATATGTTGATCTATTGTGTCTAGTAGCGGCGCAGTTTTTGGGGCGGAAAATAGCCCGCCTTTAAGCAAATCTTCTAGCTGTTTTAACGCCACTAAGGATCCCTCTAACGCACAGTCATGGGCTGTGGGCAGTAGCTTATATAGATGAATTAAGGCGCTGTTAACTTGTTGCTCTTGTATGGCCATTTTTAAATCGGGCAACACTAGTGCAGCTTGCTCACTATAAGCATAAATAGCCTGCAAAAATCGTTCTACATTATTGTAATGCCGCACAATAGCTTGAGCGATATTGACCCCAGGCAAATCGATAACCTGTTCACACAGGGCTATGACTTTAGGTAATTCGTAGGTAACGGCAATTTCATCGTCTTGTAATGCCGAATGTACAATATTGGCAAACTTATCACCGATTAAATCAAAACCAAAGGCTCCAGCACTCTTAACTATTTTGTCGGCAAGCTCTGCAATGAGCACCAAATCTCGGGCCAGTAAAGCCTGTTTTATGGTTGCCATTTGGACCAGTAGATCTTGCTGATAACCCTTGATCAACCTCAGCATGTCGCCTTGTTCTACTTTATTACTGGTTTGGGACTTTGGGGTTAAATATTGATTAAGTTTGCTGACGGTTTCGCCACGGGATAAGGGTTTGCTTAAGTGATCAGCAAAACCAAGACGTAAATAATGGGCCATCTGATCGGCTATATTATTATTGCTTAAGGCAATAACAGGGGTGTTGTTGCCCGCGGCCCTTATCTGCTTTAACACCTCGCTGCCGTCCATATCTGGCATATGGATATCCAGTAAAATCAAATCCAATTTTTGATAAAAAACGGCGTTTAATGCTTGCTTACCGTTTTTTACCTGTATCACCTGAATGTGCATTTTTTTCAGTAACAAGGCGATCAGCTCGCGATTCTGTAATTTGTTATCTACCACCAAGACATGACTGCCAGCAAAGCTAGGCAAGCTATCTGCCTGCATCAGGTTGGCCGGTGTTGATTGCCATATTTCCTGCACTGAGTTGATCCATGTGCTGTCTTTAACGAGGTTTAATGGCATGTCTAAGGTAAAACTTGAGCCTTTTCTAGGATGGCTACTAAAGGTGATCTCGCCACCCAGGCTTTTGGCCATTCGCTGGGACAGACTTAAGCCTAAACCCAAGCCCCCTAAACGTCTATTGATAGGGTTGTCTACTTGATTGCCGGGGGTAAATAGCGTCTCTTGATCTTCCATAGATAAACCTTCACCAGAGTCTTTGATTATGATCTGCAACCTGTGGTTTTGTACCGCCACCGAGAGTCCTATATAGCCTTTCTGGGTGTATTTTATGGCGTTATTGGTCAGATTAAATAGCACCTGCTTTAAGGCAGTAGGATCAGTTTTAATCAAGGCCGGCAACGGGTATTGATAGTCTAAATGAAAGGCTAAGCCTTTATCTCTGGCTCTTTTGCCCACTAAGGATTCGATATAGGCCAAAATTGAAAATAGTGGCGTCGATACCGACTGTGCGCTGCTGCTATGCTCTTCGCCCATATCCAAAATGCCGTTAAGCACTTGTGAGACATGGTTGGCGTTTTCAAAAATGATTTGTGTGACACGCTCTTGTTCAGACTTGTCGATATCACCGAGTAAAATGCCTTGGGTATATTCAACCATCGCATTTATAGGTAAGCGTATTTCATGGCTCATGGCAGAGAAGAATCGCGCCTTGGCGTTTTTTGCATCTAACAGATCGATCTTGCTTTGGTGCCCTTTTAGATTACTGTCTTTTAACGCTAAGCTAACAGACTTAAGTTGTTTCTCTAGGCTCGCCGTGTGTTGTGCCTTGATACTGACCGACAAACTGGCTTGTTTTAATAACCCCATAGCTAACAGCCCGCTATAGATAGCAAAACTTAGGGTGGCCAGTAAATACAGATTAATATTGATGTCAGCCAGCCCGCCAAGGCTAATGGTGATACTCAAGAGACTAGGCAATAGTGCGCACAGCAGAGCCAATAACAAGTAACGAGGGGCTAGATGATCCACTGCAGCATATTGTATGCTCGCGTACAGGCCCACTATATATACTATAGAGGTGACAAGTGGCGCTAAAAAGCGTGCTAAGTCTGGGCTGTAAAATGCCACAGGCAATAACAAGCCGCCAATAATAGCCATGGATTTAAGTATTTTGGCCAAGCCCGGGGTCCGTTCATTTAGAGACAGAAACTGCACAATGAATAGGCACAGAAAAATACTACCCCAAATAAAAGAGGGCATTAGCCACAGTGTTAGATTGCCCCAACCGGCGGCTTCTGGGATCGCAAAGACGTCCATCCAGCCTAGGGTGAAAGCCAGTGTTGATAGGCTAAAGTTAAGATATTCTCGTCTTAGTGTGGTCAGGTAAACACATAAGCCATAAAGCCCAAGTGCGAAACCACTGCCTAAACTAAGTAACAATATTAGATTGTCGGAAAAGAACCGCTGCTCAGCCGTGACTTGCGGTGTGAGTTGTATTTTCAGTGGCGCTAGGGAGTATTGGCTAGTAAACAAGATCACAACTGTTGTGCTTTGACCCAGCGGGATCTGTAGATTGGCCCCTTGGGCTAATTGATGTTGCTGGTTTAGCCCGTTACCGACAGTGCGTAAGGGCACTAAAGCGTTATCTGTAAAGGCTAATATTTGCATCCCAGGCACATCCGAGCCATAGGCATGGATGAACCAGTTTACTTGTTGGCTGTTGTTATCTAGTTCAAATGCAGTGGCATAGCGATCGCCAAGCAGCTGGGTCTTAGTATGAATGGGCAGGGCATTGAGCCAAGTGTTAAGTTTATTTTGGTCTTGGGGAGGTGCTGGTGTGCCTGCTGCTAATGACAGATAATTTAGCTGCTGGTTGATGTTTTGATCTTGAATATTACTCAGCTCAAAACGCTTAATTTGACTAGTTGATATTGATGATGAGCTTGGATCGGCCAACACACTAAAAGTGATACACAGCACTAGGGCTTTCATTATCAGTGGTATTTTACCCAATATATTATTCAAAATTTAATGACTGACGCCTCAAAAGGTATGGTTAGCTTTTTATCACTATCTATATGCTGTGAATATTCAAGCATGCCATAGGGATCACTCAAGTCAAACTGTAAATAGCTTCAGGGTGAAATGGTCCCTATCTAACGGCCGTAATTGATTTGGGTTTTAGTTGTGCAAGATACTATAGATACTATAGATATTATTGATCTTGCCGATACTAGCCATACTTACAGATTGGGTATATTGGTTTGCAAACTCTCATGTAAACTAATCATTCTTTATAAAGTATATGCGAATTAATATTCTTATATTGAAGATAAACCATCAAATATAACCCAATCTACCAGCGTTATCTCTTTATTATCGTGCTCTGCGCGGATCTAGTTAGCAGTCGGCAGGGTTATTCTCAATCGTTAAAATACTCTAACAGTGCATAAACCAGCGACTATTAATTAAGCCTTTTATGACGGTGAAAAGACTGATCTTGCATATTTAACAATAAATCATACAAAGAAGAACAATCAGTCTTGCTTGTCTGTTGTAACACATAAGCCACAGACTCTAGGGTTGATAGGCTATTGTCTTGCGAGGTCTGCCTGATGTGATACTGATTGGTGGGGGGATCGGCAAAATGCCAGCTGTTGATTTGCTGCAGCCATGGGTTGAGATACCACATCTTGAGTGCTTTACGCCAAGACGCATCAATAAAAATGACCTGTTGTGGCAAGGCTAGTGCTGTTGCAGATGAGCGGTTTTGATGGATAGTTTCAATGGCCACACTGTGAGGATTGGGATAACACAATCTGTAAGCCGCTGGATCATCTGTTACCGCTTTGGCTAGCGGTGCAAAGTCTAAGGCAGTTTCACCTTGTAAAACCTGCGCATTAGTTAAGCCCAACGACAGTAGCCGCCCGGTGTTTTTGCCATGTTTTGCCTCACTCTTATGCTGCAAAATGAGTATGTTAATAGGCGCTGTGAAAGGCTTAACCCATTGGCATAAGCATGTTTTGAGGGGATAGTGACAGGCCCTACATAACACTCTTTTATTAGCTGGCATACGTGCCTATCTTGATCGATATCAACCCCTTTAGCCTGATCAGTTGCTGTGGCTTTGTCCAGCTTTATTAAACAATGCCCTGTTGGGCTTAGTGTCATGTTAGTCTGTATTTTGCTTTAATTGACGTTAGACCTAGTGATGATAAGCAACAAGCAGTACCAAAAAATTTGGCACACAGCACAGTTGATCCCAGCGGGTAAAGTGGCCAGTTACGGGCAGATTGCCGACTTGGCTGGCCTGCCAGGACGGGCCAGATTGGTGGGCAAATCCTTGTCTTTTATTCCCAAAGATTTAACTGTACCTTGGTATCGTATATTGCGCTCAAATGGGCAGCTAGCCTTTGCCCAAGGATCTCAACAGTCACTGTTACAAACGGCTTTGTTGCAACAAGAAGAGGTGGCGGTATTTAATAACCGAGTCAAACTTAAAGCGTTTCAATGGCAACCCGACTTAGGGGAAATGTTATTTAAGTTGCAATACTAAACACTAGGCAAAGATGCTAACTAGCTGGTATTCATCGAGCAAGATGATGGGCACCTTGTGATGACTTACATCTAGCCCAGGGTTGTTCATGGGCCTAGCCACTGCTGCAATTGCCTGTATTGATTAAGCACATCAGGCTGACTATT
Organism: Paraglaciecola sp.; assembly: GCA_034111785.1. Lineage (GTDB taxonomy): Bacteria > Pseudomonadota > Gammaproteobacteria > Enterobacterales > Alteromonadaceae > Paraglaciecola. Next base: position 111,316 of record JAWUWP010000033.1, on the reverse strand, counting down.
TTGTTAGTCAGATTACCTTTTTATGATGATCCCTTGTTATAGCTGTATGCTGTTTTAGGGGAGAAAGGTGATAGGCTCAGGCTATGGCCTTAGCCTAGCGAGCGCCCGACAATAAAATAATAGCTGTATCACGACAGCATCGATAATTCTTTCTACTGGAGACCACCATGACTGATTTACGCTACCCTGTGCCGGAACAAGCCCAAAAAAATTCATTTTTAACCACCGAACGCTATCAGGCTATGTATCAGCAATCAGTTGAGTCTCCGGATCTGTTTTGGAAAGAGCAATCGGCCATTGTGGACTGGGTAACAGCACCAAGCATAATAAAGAATACTAATTTTCATAAAGATCAGCTGCAGATCAAATGGTTTGAAGATGGTCAGCTAAATGTGAGTTACAACTGTATCGATCGTCACCTTGCCACACAGGCACAGCAAACTGCGATTATTTGGGAGGGCGACTCCCCAGAAGTTGATCAACACATTAGCTATCAACAATTACATGACGAGGTGTGCCTGCTCGCCAACGGTTTAAAGAAGTTAGGAGTAACCAAAGGCGATCGTGTGGCAATTTATATGCCTATGGTGCCTGAAGCGGCCTATGCCATGTTAGCTTGCAGCAGAATTGGCGCGATACATTCTATTATTTTTGGCGGATTCTCACCCAATGCCATAGCCGATAGAATTAACGATTGTGATGCTAAAGTGGTGATTACCGCCGATCAAGGACGCAGAGCGGGCAAAACCGTGCCCCTAAAAGCCAATGTCGATGAAGCCCTACAAGATCAGCGCTGCCCAAGCATTCAACACAGCATAGTCTTTAAAAATACCGGCGCGGATGTGCAATCAACGCCCCTAGATGTATGGTGGCATGAACTGACAAAAGACTGCGCCGGTGAATGTGCCCCCGAGGTGATGGATGCTGAGGATCCACTATTCATCCTATATACATCAGGCTCTACTGGCACCCCTAAAGGTGTGGTGCATACCACAGGCGGTTATCTGGTTTATGCTGCCTTAACGCATAAATATGTGTTTGATTATCATCCAGGGGAAATATATTGGTGCGCGGCAGATGTAGGTTGGATCACAGGCCACAGTTATATGGTCTATGGCCCCTTAGCCAATGGCGCCACTACCCTATTGTTTGAAGGTGTACCTACCTACCCAGATGTGAGGCGTATTTGCCAAGTAGTAGATAAGCATAAGGTCAATATTCTGTATACCGCCCCTACTGCGATACGGGCATTGATGGCCCATGGTGATTACCCCGCACAAGACACCCATTGTGACTCGTTGCGGTTATTAGGATCTGTGGGTGAACCCATAAATCCCCAAGCTTGGCAGTGGTACCATGAGACGATAGGCAAGTCGCGCTGCCCCATAGTGGATACTTGGTGGCAGACAGAAACGGGCGGCATTATGATCACCCCACTGCCTAGTGTTACCCCTTTAAAACCCGGCGCTGCTAGTATGCCTTTCTTTGGCATACAACCAGCAATAGTAGACAAACTAGGCACTGAATTACAGCAGGCGGCCGAAGGCAATTTAGTCATTCGAGATAGTTGGCCGGGCCAAGCCAGAACCGTATACGGCGATCATCAACGTTTTATTCAAACCTATTTCAGCACTTATGAAAACCAGTACTTTACGGGCGACGGTTGCCGCAGAGATGAAGACGGTTATTACTGGATAACCGGGCGGGTGGATGATGTACTAAATGTATCGGGCCACCGCCTAGGGACAGCAGAGATCGAAAGTGCCTTAGTGTCTCATAAGGCGGTAGCCGAGGCCGCAGTGGTGGGTTACGCTCATGATATCAAAGGCCAAGGCATTTATGTGTTTGTCAGCCCAGTAGAGGGACAAAGCTATGATGACGCCCTTACCGCGGAGCTAAGAGCATGGGTACGTAAAGAACTCAGCCCTATCGCCACCCCCGATATGATCCAATGGACCCAAGGCTTACCTAAAACCCGTTCGGGTAAAATTATGCGTAGGATCTTACGGAAAATTGCCGCCAACGAATATGATCAGCTAGGTGATGTCTCCACTTTGGCCGACCCTAGTGTAGTCGACAGTCTGATTAAAAATAGATTAAACCGATAGGCCAGCAATAGGAGTGGGCTTGTAGTGATTGGCAATCTTGCCCATAGCCCATGCCCTTAGCCCATTAAAAAAGCCCTGATAGAAAGGGCTTTTTGTTAATGAGTGGCGCGGTGAAACTCTACTCTATATTGGCGATCTGTTCACGCATTTGCTCTACCAGTACTTTTAACTCTACCGCCGACTGGGTGATATCTGCATTGATTGATTTGGAGCCTAAGGTATTGGATTCTCGATTAAATTCTTGCATCATAAAATCTAATCTGCGGCCCACTGCGCCCCCTTTTTTAAGGATCTTGTGGGTTTCGCTGATGTGCGACAGCAGTCTGTCTAGCTCTTCGGCCACATCGACTTTTTGCGCTAACATCACCATTTCTTGTTCTACACGGCCGGCGTCTAACTCTATTTTGGCTTCTTCAAAGCGGCTGAGGATTTTTTCTCTTTGCCATTTGAGTACTTCGGGCATATGGGCGGTGACTTTTTCTACTTCGTTATTGATACCATGCAAACGCTGTTCAATCATGCCTTTAAGATTGGCCCCTTCTGTGGCCCTTGCCGCTATAAAATCGTCTAAGGTTAAATCAAACTCGCTTAGTACTGCACTTTGAATATTGTCCATGTCGGCTTCTTCGGCTGCAATTACGCCAGGCCAACGTAATACGTCAAGAGGATTGACCCCTGTAGATTGGCCATGTGATTGTACCCAGTCTGCGGCGTGCATAAGTTGCTTGGCCAGTTCTTCGTTTAAACTCAGTTTACCCACAGCCGCTTCGTTAGCCACAAAGCGTAATGAACATTCGACTTTTCCCCTCTGTAGTTGTTTACGAAAACGTTCTCTTAGCAATGGCTCCATGCTTTTAAATTGTTCAGGTAAACGGAAATAAGTCTCAAGGAATCGCTGGTTTACCGAACGCACTTCCCATATTGCTGTGCCCCAATCAGCTTTGAGTTCACGACGGGCGAAAGCGGTCATACTATAAATCATGGTGGTTCCTTGGGTTTTAAGGGAACTTATCAATCTGAGTGCCTCAAATGATGCGCTTTGTATCTTAACCTATCGCAGTATAGTTGCTGTACATTTTTAGTTTAATAATTACTGGAAATTCTTTGCCAGCTGTTAGTAAAAGCTGGCTGTTAGCATCTCTGATATCTTGAACCGGTCTGGGTTAGGGTAATTAAAATTCATTTATATTTTGTTGTGTCTCCCGTATCGGCTATCGATAGGCTATAATTCGTCGCCAAATCACCTAGGAGTCTCACATGCGTCCAAGCGGAAGAACAGCCAGTCAAATTCGTCCAGTTACTATTACCCGAAATTTCACCTGCCATGCAGAAGGTTCAGTATTAATTGAATTTGGCAATACTAAGGTGTTGTGCAACGCCTCTGTAACAGAAGGTGTGCCACGTTTTATGAAAGGTCAAGGCAAAGGCTGGGTAACAGCCGAATACAGCATGTTACCAAGAGCCACTCATACTCGTTCTGATCGCGAAGCTGCCCGTGGCAAACAAGGTGGACGTACCTTAGAGATACAACGTTTGATTGCGCGATCTTTGCGTGCCGCTGTGGATTTAAAGCTATTAGGTGAAAATACCATAGTCGTAGATTGTGATGTGATCCAAGCCGATGGTGGCACCCGCACCGCTTCTATTACTGGTGCTTGTGTGGCCTTAGCCGATGCATTAAGTTGGATGCGTGCTAAGGGCATTATAAAAGCTAACCCTATTAAATATATGATCGCGGCATTGTCCGTGGGGATCTATAAAGGCAACCCTATTTCAGATCTGGAGTATCTAGAAGACTCTGATGCAGAAACCGATATGAATGTTGTGATGACAGACACAGGTAAACTGATTGAGGTGCAAGGCACTGCAGAAGGCGAACCTTTTGATTTTGATGAGCTGCAAGAAATGTTAGAGCTGGCTAAGCAGGGTATCCGTGAATTGTTTGATGAACAAAAAGCGGCATTAAACTAAGTAACGAGGTCAAGATGCAAAATTATCAGCGGGATTTTATTGAGTTCGCCTTAGCGCGCAATGTCTTAAAATTCGGACAATTTACCCTTAAGTCTGGGCGTATTAGTCCGTATTTTTTTAATGCAGGCTTGTTTAATACCGGTGGTGATTTAGCCAAGCTTGGGCAGTTTTATGCGCAGGCTTTGCAGTCGGCTAATATTGACTATGATTTGTTGTTTGGCCCAGCTTACAAGGGCATTCCTATTGCGACTACTACTGCTGTGGCCTTAGCCGATAAACATGGCGTGGATAAGGCCTATTGTTTTAATCGCAAAGAGGCTAAGACCCATGGCGAAGGTGGCGCTCTGGTGGGCAGTGAATTAGCGGGTAGGGTGATGTTGGTGGATGATGTGATCACCGCGGGCACCGCTATACGTGAGTCTATGCAGCTCATCCAGGCCAATAATGCTGAGTTGGCAGGGGTGTTGATTGCCCTTGATAGGCAAGAGAAAGGGCAAGGTGAGCTGTCTGCTATCCAAGAAGTGGAACGTGACTTTACTACCCAAGTGATAGCCATAGTCTGTTTGGCTGATCTGGTGATCTATCTAGCTGATCAGCCCGATATGGCAGAGCATTTAGCTAATATTCAGCAGTACCGTGCTGACTATGGGATCTGATCCCTCCTCTGCCGATACCGCCGATCTTGGGGCATTTGAGCAGGCCGATTTTCAGTTAGATGCATGTGGCTTACGCTGCCCAGAGCCGGTGATGATGATACGTTTACAAATTCGCCAGATGAATATTGGCCAAACCTTGGCCGTCTCTGCGGATGATCATTCTACTAGTCGAGATGTACCGAGTTTTTGCCGCTTTATGGAGCATGAATTAGTCGCCACCCAGATCACAACCCTACCCTATCGATATCTCATTAAAAAAGGCCGCTAACTAGAGCGGCCTTTTTATTGGGTGTAACGTCGGTTATTTGGGTTTGCGAAATTTCAAGGTCCAACGATCGGTATTACCTTTAACCGTCTTGACGCCTACTTCGTATCTTAGTTCGTCATCGGCTCTGGCATGCAGATCAGAGAAGTCGACTAATTCAAAGCCTGCATCGAGAATTTCTTTGATGGCTAATACCGGATCAATTCTACGACGGTTTGATGAATTGGGCTCTTCCATATGACGGGCAGTATGATCTACCACAGCATAAACACCGCCTGCTTTGAGTGCTGCAAAAGCCAAGCTGTTCATATTACGACGGCCACTTTCCGAAAAGTTATGATAATTGCGAAAGGTTAACACCATATCTAGGTTTTCTACCCCTAATGAATCGGCTTCTAGGGAGTAAAATCTCGCGCCGTCATCACGGTATAATTTGGCATCTTCAGCCACTATTTTCATGTTTTCTAGACCTGGCTGATCTGTCATATCTTTGATACGACCTGTACCAATCGCTGCATAGTATTGGCCTTTTTCTTTGACCACAGGCGCTAAAATTTTGCTGTACCAACCACCGCCTGGTATCAGTTCGATAATTTTCATATCTTCTCTTAAACCAAAGAATTCTAGGGTTTTAAGAGCTGAACGGTTGCTGTCTCTATCTTGCTCTGCTGCAGTACGTATGTCACTGCCAAGGGCGGTTTTTATTTTTTCTGCTGTGGCATCAAAGTTTTCTGTGGCATGGGCATTGGCACTCATTACCGCGATCAATATTATAGGTAAAAGCTTCTTCACTAATGATTCTCCTTGAGTCTGGACAACTACTACATTACGGGTTACCTGGCCTTAAATAAGGACAGGGTTAAGTTAATTAAAGGCACTACGTTATTGATAAATAATACAATCAGACGGTTATTGGTGTTTATAAACGACACCGTCTTTCATTACAAAGTCCACTTGTTGTAATAGTGATATTTGCTGTAAAGGATCACCTTTGACTGCCACTAAATCGGCCAGCTTGCCTATTTCTATTGTGCCCACATGCGGTGCTATATTTAACAGTTTGGCGGCAGTTTGAGTGGCACTGCGAATGGCCTCTATGGGTTTCATGCCCGCTTTTACCATCAGTACAAACTCTAAGGCATTGTCGCCATGGGCAGATACACCTGAGTCGGTACCAAAGGCTATTTTGACTCCGGCCTGATAGGCTTTAGCAAAGGTCTGTTGGATCAGTGGGCCGATAGTCGCTGCCTTAGGGCGCACTAACTCTGGAAAAAAACCGTCGATTTTGGCTTTTTCTGCCACCCAAGCACCGGCCATAATGGTGGGTACATAATAGGTGCCATGCTTCTTCATCTGTTTGAACACTTCTTTGTCCATGTAGGTGCCATGTTCGATAGAGGTGACACCGGCTTTGATGGCCCGCAACATGCCTTCTTTGCCATGGGCATGTACCGCAACCGTTAATCCATAGTCTTTGGCGGTTTGCACTATGGCTTGCAATTCGTCATCCATAAATTGTGGATTCTGTCCGCTTTTTGCCACACTGAGTACACCACCAGTGGCCGTGATTTTAATTAGGTCTGCACCATCCTTGTATCTCTGGCGTACCGCTTTTCTGGCTTCTGCCACACCATTTATCACTCCCTCTCTTGGCCCAGGATCGCCCATTAAGGCGGCGCTGCGTCCGTTAGTGGGATCGGCATGACCACCAGTAGTGGCGATAGATTTTGCTGCAGTATAAATTCGTGGTCCTTTGACTATGCCTTTGTTGATGGCATTTCTTAAGGCAACACTTTCATTATGGCGATCACCTAAGTTACGCACTGTGGTAAAACCCGCCATCAAGGTTTTCTCTGCAAATGACACCCCTTTGATCGCATAGTCTGCGGGATTTAAGGTGAAGCGCTCCATATAACCGGCCATACCACTATTCTGACTAGAGATATGGGTGTGCATATCCATAAAACCGGGCATCAAGGTATATTCGGACAGATCAATTATCCTGTCTTGCTCTGTGGCCGGGGTAAAACCGCTATTTATGGCGGTGATCCTATTGCCCTTGATGACCACTGTGGTATTGCTAAGGACTTTGTTTGAGGTGCTGTCGATCAGACTCCCTGCATGGATCAGTGTGGCCGCCATAGCGGGATGCAAAAAGGCGGTCAAGATTATGGCCGATAAAAGGGTCGTTTTTTTCATGGTCTGATTTCCTGGTTATAAATCGCCGAGACTGAACTGATAATCGCCACTTTTGAGGATTAACTGATCCTTGCCCTGAATGTTTTTTGGCTGGCCTAATTCTACTAATTGGTAAAATACATTTTGATGCAATCTGGCCCACAAGTTTCGGCGCACTAATAAGTAAGGTAAGGTGGCGCCTGTTATTTTATCCTGAAACAATTGCACTGGATTGGTTTCACTCACCAGCAATACATCTTGAGTATTGGTAGTCAATGCTAACTGGTCTTGTTGATGATGCCACTGGGTAATTAAAAACGGGGCATCTTCTACCTGGATCCCGACTTTTTCCACTGGGGTCACTAAAAAATAACGATCTTGTTCTCGTTTTAACACGCTAGCAAAAAGCTTCACTAGGGCAACACGGCCTATTGGGGTACCCATATAAAACCAGCTACCGTCGTGTTTGATACAAATATCTATATCACCACAAAAATCAGGATCCCATTTATCCACGGGCGGTAAGGCTTGATTTTGGCCAGCTATTTGCTTTTGAAATGCACTGAGATCAAAACTTGTCATGCTTAAAGGGCTTCTTTTATCTCGCGTAACTTGGCTTTAATGCGCCGCATATTTTCGGGCCCAGTGCGTAGCAGTTGTTTTTGCGGTGGCGACAGGGATTCTAATTGGTCATCGGCAAACTTGTACATCACACTGTCGGTAAACACCTCAACGGGCACTGGTACTTCTGGGGTATCGAGCAAGACTTCTATGGCTTGGTCTAAGCTGTTCTCAAAACTGTCTAAAGGACCACTAATTTCTGCAAAAATATCTTCGATGGCCGGCTTATAGGTTAAATACAGCTGTATCAAAGACTCGGTTTGTAATGACTCAAATACTTCCACGTAGGGTGCGTAGCGTTTGTAACTGGCAGGATCGATCCACTCTTTTTCGGTTTGGCGGTAAGTGCGAAATGATTTTTTAGGTTGCACTAATAGGCGATTGTTGGTGGATATTTGCTCATCGGCTAAGGTGTTAGTCATCACCACAAAGCGTTCGAGTAAAGCCTCATCTATTAATAAACGAGCAAAGGCCTGGTAGTCGCTCAAAGCCAGTAATTGGGTTTTCACTGTGCCATCACTGATATCCAGTGGCTCAGGCTCAGGCTCAGGCGTTATTTTAGGCTCTAACACTTCAGGTTCTGATCTTGGTCGCGTTTGGATCCGTGATTCGGGTTGTTCAGGGGGCAGCACGATCTCAGGCTCAACATATGCGGGTGTTGGCTCAATTATGGGGGCTGGCTCAGGTTCTTTTGGCCAGAATACCACTGCTATTAACACCACCAGAACAATCGCACCTACAGTGAAGTGGGGGACTAATGATTTTTTGGCATCTTCGCTCATAACTATTCCTGTTTTCCTTTAAGCCTAACAAAGTTCGCACTTAAGCCTACTGAATATTAACTTTAAAATCTATCAGTAGAGTGTAAATGAGTATTACCATTTTGCCTATGTAAGGCTGAGGATTATTCAGTTTATCTATCTCAAGTCAGTTTAACTATCTAAGGAAAATTTATCTAGATTGACTTTGTCTAGCTTACTACACTCACCTTTAATGGCTATTGAGATCACTGGTACTGGCAATCACATGAATTTCATTTGGTATGCATTGCCTGTCTGCCTTGTGTTGATTTTTGTGTTGTACGACTGCTGTTATTACCGGAACCATCCCTTGGGTCATGTAATGAATGTCTTATGGGCAGCCCATGAGGTGCAACACTCCAGTGAAGAATATAACTTGCGCACTGTCCTTAGGCAATGTGGTGGCAGTATTTTTAGCTGGGTATTTTATTCGCCTTTATGATCATTAGGGGGGATCCTGTGTTGTTGATTTCGGTTGCCTCCTTCACCTTAGCTATCAGTTTTGGGTGTATACCCAGCACATAGGTTGGTATGAGCAGTTCTTTGTGACCTCTTTTAACCATAGAGTGCAGTATGCACAACAAGGAGCTGCACAGACGACACTGCCCAGAAACCTGGTGTTGTGCTGATCCGGGGATAAAACGCTTAAGTTTAGGCATCAGTCCTTTTTTTAGGGCTTATTCATCGATCATCTCTGCGCCTAAGTCAGGCTCCTGTTGGGACACTAGCCTATGGAACAGTGAAGGCTTTGTTTACACAATATTCTTAAGCTGATCAAAATCCACCGCTGCTACGTATTGATAGCCACACCCACAGGGAGCTAAACCATGACGCCCACAAAATTCACACTGAATAACGTTTTTGCTAAAAAAATGGTTATTCGTATGCTTACGGTACGCAGCTATGAGATGAATATCTATCTAGTGGAGCTTGAAGTGGGGGAGCAAAAAGGCTTGGTGTATCAGGATGATCGACCCAGACGTTTTTCTAGCTCGCAACATATAAGAGATACCTTTGATGGTTATCAGGTGCTGGCGGCGCAAATGTTACATGAGTCGCCCTATGATGAAATGATTGGCAATCCTGAGTCGGCCCAAAGTGCCGGTTTATTACCCTTTTCCATGGCTCAACCCTATTAAATGCAGTACTGGGCTGGGGTATTAATGGCCAAACTCTACTGTTAATAATTCTACCGAATCGCTGAAGGTTAAGGTTTGCAACTGGCCTTTGCCCTCAACGTTTATGGTATTGATTTGGCTGGGCCATAGATCACGAAGCGCGTCGTGGCGAATAGTGAGGTTGTTAAGCACAGTGGGCTGTTTGGTTTCTTGATAGACCCAAAAAAATTGACCTTCGAGTTCATACCCCACCATTGTTAATGGCAAGTCTAGGTCCTGGCTATCCAGTACCTTAAAGCGTTGGCCCACATATTGGCTAAATTTTTCTTGGGTCTGTTGATTTTTGATGATGTCTGCTTGTTTACCAAATATCTGTTTTACCGCATGTTCTGCATCGTGCACATTAAAGCGGTGCGTGACTTCTACATTGTTGCTGCGAGCATTAAACAGCAAGGTACTGATAGCTGTTTTCTGTTGGTGAGCATTGACCCCAAACCCTGCAAATAACAGGGCCCAGAGTAAAATAACAAAATATTTAAGCATGCTTAGTTTTGTTCTTCATCTTCATCTTCATCTTCTGCATCCACTTCTTCGTCTGTCTTCAACTCGGTTTTGATGTCTTGCATGATATCGCGGTTTACTTTACCTGTGCGTTTCTTGGTCTTGTAAGCTTCGATCCGTGATGGAATGATCTGTCTGGGATAGTGATTATTATGTACATCCACATCGGCGGTTTCCCAGCGCGGATCGACTGTGACACTCACCAGTTCTTGCTGCTTGTCGGTGATGATCATTTTACTCACAGCTTTAGGGGTACGACGCCATATCTCGGCAGGAATATACTGTTGCTCTTGAGTCCCGTCGGCAAAGGTTAGCTGCAGAATAATGGGCATCACCAAACCGCCTTTATTAGAAAAGTCTAAGACGTAATAATTTTTGTCTTCTTTGATCGCCCGTTCGAAGGCTAACTTTTCCCAAGGATCCAATTTTCTGAGGAATTTTTGGTATTTATTACGTTCTTTGTTGGTCACGGTAAAACGATCATTTTCGTCGTAAAAATCGGTGATATCCTCAAAGCGCTCAACCCATAGCTCTTTACCTTCGGCCTGATTACGCTCATCGGTGAGTGACAATGGTTTGTCTCGTTCTTCTTGACGCAGGCGATTAAAATCGATATCAGGATCTTTAGTGTCCATACGTAATTTGGAGATCTTGTCTATAGAAATGTCCACATGATCTGTGCTGTAGAACCAACCACGCCAAAACCAATCTAAATCAACCCCCGATGCTTCTTCCATGGTGCGGAAGAAATCAGAAGGGGTGGGGCGTTTGTATTTCCAACGAGTGGCATATTCTTTAAAGGCAAAATCAAACAATTCTCGCCCTAAAATGGTTTCTCGCAAGATGTTTAAGGCGGCAGCTGGCTTGGTATAACCGTTGGGGCCCAAACGTAAGACACTATCGGACTGGGTCATAATAGGCACTTGAGTGGAAGACTTCATGTAATTCACTATGTCTCTTGGCTCCACACCCCATGGAATAGTTGGGTCCCATTCACGACCGGCTACGCCATCTAAAAAGCTATTTAGGCCTTCATCCATCCACGTCCACTGACGCTCGTCTGAGTTAACTATCATCGGGAAATAGATATGACCCACTTCATGGATCACCACGCCGATCAGAAAACGTTTTTCTGCTTGAGTATAAGTGCGGCTGCCATCGTCTTGTAACTCGGTGCGTGGGCCGTTAAAGGTGATCATGGGATATTCCATGCCTCCTACAGGACCATTGACCGATTGCGCCACAGGATAAGGGTAATCAAAAGAGAAACGACTGTAGACTTCTAAGGTCTGGATCACCGCTTCTGTGGAATACTTCTTCCATAAATCGCCCCCTTCTTTTGGATAAAAGGACATGGCCATAACCAAAGGCTGCTCTTTGCCACCTTGTTGATGACCCCGGGCATCCCACATAAATTTACGTGATGATGCCCAGGCAAAATCACGGACATTCTTGGCACTAAATTTCCACGTTTTTGATTTGTCTGTGCCGGCTTTTTCGTTTTCTAAGGCTTCTTCTGCAGTGACCACAAACACGATGCGTTCGGCTTTTTCAGCTTGCTTTAGGCGTTTACGTTGTGTGGCGGTTAACACCTCTTTGGCATTTTGTAATGCACCAGTAGAGCTGACAATATGATCAGCGGGTACGGTTAGCTCTACATCATAGTTACCAAACTCTAGGGTAAATTCACCACGGCCAATAAATTCTTTGTTGGTCCAAGCTTCGTAGTCAGTATAAGCGTGTAAGCGCGGAAACCACTGAGCTAGCAAGAATATATCGTTGCCACCTTCGCGATCATCTTTGGCAAAGTGTTCATAGCCTGAACGGGCAGCTACGGCATCTTCTTCTACTATATTAAAGCCGAATTCCATGGCAAAGGTGATTTTCTTGCCGGGCTTAAGATGAGTGGGTAAATCGATACGCATATTGGTGCCGCGGATCACATGGTGAAGTTTTTTGCCATTCTTATGGGTAACAGATTTAATCTGATAACCTAATTCATGATCATCCACAAATTGCTGGCGCCGTAACGCACCTAAACTCAGTTTCGCGGCTTTAGTAGAGGTGGCAGATTTAGTGGCGGGTCCACGATTGCCGATACCACCAAAAGTGCTAGTCATAGCTGACATAGAGTCATTACGGAATTTGTTTTGGTCTAATTGCACCCATAAATACTTAAGGGTGTCTGGTGAATTATTGTGGTAGGTAATAGTTTGTTGGGCATCGATCCGACGTTTTTGTTCGTCTAACTTGGCTTTTATCTTATAATCAACCTGCTGTTGCCAATACTCATGACCCGGCTCGCCCGCCGCATTACGATAAACATTAGGGGTAGGCAGGGTTTCATCCAATTGACGAAACTTATCTTCAAAATCGCCTTTTGTCTGGTTAATTGCCCCTTGCGCTGATGTCACGCTCACTAAGATTAACAGTGTAATACTGAGTAGATTTTTTAACATGATATTCCCTAACGATCTTTTTGATCGGCTCTACAAAAATGATTAACGTTATTATTTTGCCGAGATTGTAAACTATTTTGCCGTAAGATCCCTGTGAAAATAAAAGTTACAAATAGGAATGATGAGAAGATTTTCCTTCAAAGTCCGCATTTAGGGGGTATTTATGCTCTTCAACCCTTGTTTTTAGGCCATAGCATATAACCACATGTGGCTTGTTTATCCTATGTTTTGTCGTACTCTATTGATCAGTAATAGAGGGGGGCAAAATGCTAAGGTTCAATTGGAAAAGGGCGGTGATTAAAGTCGGCAGCAGTCTAGTTGCGCCTAACAATAATCAATGCAGTGCTGAATACCTAGCCTCTATTGGGCAATTTATTAAGAGCAGTCGTAAACAGGGAAAACAAGTTATTCTGGTGTCTTCGGGCAGTGTTGCCGCCGGAAAGGGCAAAATAGCCTACAAACATCGACCATCAATCGCCGAAAAGCAAGCTATGGCAGCCATAGGCCAGACGCAGATGATGGCCAATTGGGCAAAGTTGTTCGATTTTGATTGCGCACAAATATTGCTCACTGCGGATGATTTACATAATCGCACTCGATACGTCAATATTAAAAATACTCTGAGTGAATTGTTAAAAAATAACGTGCTACCTATAGTCAATGAGAATGATACCGTGGCGATCAACGAGCTAAAGGTGGGCGATAACGATAATCTCGCCGCTTATACTGCCTTAGTAGGCGAAGCTGACACCCTGATCATTTGTTCTGATATTGATGGCCTTTACGATGCCGATCCACGGCTCAACGCTGAGGCAAAATTGATAAGTGAAGTTAGGTCCATCGACTCAAGCATTCATCAGTTGGCTGGAGGGGCAGGCAGTGACTTAGGCACAGGTGGCATGCGCACTAAAATTCAGGCCGCCGAAAAATGTGTTAATTCAGGCATTCAAACGTTAATAGTTAATGGCCGTAAACCCAGTGTTTTTATGGCCCTGAGTGAGGATCAATCTCCCGGCACTTTGTTTGTGCCCAGTGACACCTTAGATAACGCTAGGGATAATTGGTTGCGACACACCTTAACGGTAAAAGGTCATGTTTATATCGACCATGGGGCCAAACGTGCATTGCTCGACAGTGGTGCCTCATTATTACCTTCTGGTATTCTCGGTACTCAGGGGGCTTTTTTGGCCGGAGAAGCGGTTAATATTTGTTTTGAAGAGCAAATCATCGGCAAAGGTTTAAGCCTGTATGGGGCCACAGAACTAGGCTTAATTAAAGGATTAAACAGCACAAAAATTGAAGCTGCCTTAGGTTACTCCTTAGGCGAAACTGCTGTGCATCGTAATGATTTAATATTGTTGTAATTAAAAGGACCAAGAGATGAGTTTTTGTATTGCCGAGGCTGCCCAACAAGCAAAAAAAGCCGCACGCCAAGTGGCGATTTTATCAGCAGGGCAAAAAAACCAGCTATTAACTGACATTGCGGCTTTATTGAGATCTAAGGTTAATCACATCTTATTAGCCAATGCTAAGGATGTGGCGGCAAGTAAAGCTGCGGGTTTAGATGAGGCAATGTTAGATCGTTTAGTGCTGTCATCACAAAGTATTAATGCTATGGCTGACGCTGTGATTGACATTGCTAGGCAGGGCGATCCCGTGGGCAATATGACCAAGATAGAACGCATGCCTAGTGGCATTCAAGTGGGTAAAATGCGCATACCTTTAGGTGTCATTGCGATGATCTATGAGTCTAGGCCTAATGTGACAATTGATGCCGCGGCTCTTTGCTTAAAAGCCGGTAATGCGGTGATATTACGAGGGGGTAAAGAAGCCTTGTGCTCAAATGTGGCGTTAGGGGAATGTATTAGTTTGGCCTTAGCAAAAAACCAGCTAGATCCTGCGGCAGTAGTAGTGGTGCCCAATCCCGATCGCAGTGTGATGAATGAGCTTATGGGCTTAAGTGATTGTATCGACTTGGTGATCCCCAGAGGGGGTGAGGGGCTTATCCGCTTTGTATCCCAGAACAGCAGTATCCCAGTTATTCAACATTATAAAGGGGTCTGCCATTTATATGTGGATGCGGCGGCCAATGAAAGCAAGGCATTAGCGTTGCTTGAAAATGGCAAAACACAACGCACAGGTGTGTGTAATTCACTAGAAACCTTATTGGTGCATAAAGATATTGCCCCTTCGTTTTTGCCTAAAGCTGCGGCTTTATTGGCTAAACACCAAACCGTTATCCATGCCTGTGAAAATAGTCTGGGCTATTTTTCTGGTGCCATCTTGGCCACAGAAGCCGACTGGCATGCAGAGTATCTGGCCATGGAGATCGCGGTAAAAGTGCTAGAGGATTTTGACCAAGCTATAACCCATATTGAGGATTATGGTTCGGGCCATACAGAAGTGATAGCGACTCAGGATTATTCCACCGCTCAAGCCTTTATTCGCCGTGTGGATTCTGCCGTGGTCATGACCAATGCCTCATCGCGATTTTCTGACGGTGGACAACTAGGTTTAGGTGCAGAAATTGGTATCTCAAACAGTAAATTACATGCCTAAGGTCCTATGGGAGAAGAGTCTCTAACCACCGAAAAATTTGTGGTCATGGGTGACGGTGAAGTGCGGCTGTAGAATGGTAATCCACCGGCCTAAGACAGACTAGTTGGTGAAAGGTGTTCGTTAAAACGTCAGCCCATTGCCAATCAGTGTGACGCTAAAGTTCTGATAGACAAGGAAAGACGTGACTATTTTACATTATCTTTTTGATTGGGGTGATACCTTAATGATGGACCAGCTTGATCAGGTGGGGCCTATGTGTGATTGGCCCACAGTTAAGGTGGTCGCTGGCGCGCAAGCTTGTCTAGCACGCCTTAGTCAAACCGCCCAATGCCATATCGCTACCAACGCCCAATATTCTAATCAGCAACAAATTCGCCAAGCCTTAAAAAGAGGCGGTTTGGATCATTACATTAAGGACATTTATTGTTTTGAGAATTTAGGCATGATTAAAACTCACCCTGAATATTATAAAAAAATCATCACTAAGCTAGGGGTGCCCGCTGCTCAGATCCGCCTAGTAGGGGACTCACTAACAAGAGATGTTTACCCGGCCCTTGCGGTGGGCATAGATGGCATTTGGTTTAACCCGCAGCAACTCCCAGTGCCTAATAAGGTGCAAGCCGTTGAGTCATTAGCACAATTAGCAGTTGCAACATGAGCCACACAATCACCGGTAGCTGTCTGTGCAAAAAAGTCACATTTTTACTCAAAATGCTTTTAGCCAGTTTTATTTCTACCACTGTGCCCAGTGCAAAAAGATTACCGGCTCAGCCCATGCAAGCAACCTGTTTACTGATGTAGATGGGATTACATGGACCTCTGGCCAACAGCACATTGGTTGCTACCAAGCCCCAGAACGGGATTTTAGTCCGGATTTTTGTTGCCATTGTGGCTCGGGACTACCTTTAGTCACTAAAGACTCTAATCGATTGTTAGTGCCAGCCGGATCACTGGACAGTGCGCCTAATATAGTGGCCAGCAATAATATTTTCTGGGCCAAACGCGCCCCTCGGTATGACGTAGGCCTGCGAGCTGATAATTGTGCCGGCTTTGTGCTGCCCTAGTCCATGGATTTTGACGGGCAGTGGGGCCAATGTTGTGGGCCAAGGATTAGCCGCACTTAATCTGTTATGGCGTTGTGCGAAAGCCTAATTTAAAATCCAGAGTAAATTTGTGCTTGCAAGCTCGTTATATGCCTCTATCCTAGTCACCTAACTTGTTACCTGTCTAAGAGTCTGTCGTGCCCGATATTGTTGTCATGTTTTTCTTGTTGGGTTTGATCGCCGGTGTGGTTCGCTCCGATCTTAAGGTGCCTAAAGCCACCTACGAGACTATGAGTCTGTTGCTAATGTTAACCATTGGCCTTAAAGGTGGCATGGCATTGCATGGCAACCTCAGTTGGCAGCTGGTGCCAGAGTTGTTATTGGTGGGTGCGTTAGGGGCCATCATTCCTTTCTTGTTATTCCCCTTATTACGAAAAATCATTCGTCTCTCACTTGCTGATAGTGCCAGTATTGCGGCCCATTATGGCTCAGTGAGTGCAGGCACCTTTGCGGTGGCCTTAGCCTATGTAGAAAGTAATCAATTACCAGTTTCGGCTCAAGTGACCTTGTACTTAGTGTTGCTCGAATTGCCTGCCATAGTGGTGGGTTTGTTATTGTACAGACGTTATCAATCTGGCAAGGGCACAACCAGTATGGGTAACCTTTGGCATGAGTCCTTTACCAATAGAGGGGTGATCTTGTTAATGGGCGGGGTCATCATTGGCTTTATGTATGGCTCACAAACCGGAAGCGATGTCACAGAATTATTTACTGGGGCGTTTAAAGCGGTCTTAGCCTTGTTCTTACTCGAAATGGGTTTAGTGGCTGCCGGTACTTTACGACCATTGCCTCTAAAACATTGGCGTCTATTGGTGTTTGCTGTAACGGCGCCTAGTCTATTAGCCTGCTTTGGCATAGCCACGGGTTTGCTGTTAGATTTATCTACTGGTAGTACTGTGATGCTGGCCAGTCTACTAGCCAGCGCCTCTTATATTGCTGCGCCTGCCGCCATTAAAAGTAGTATCAAGGACGCGGATATTGGTTTAGCGATGTTGGCTTCACTAGGGGTGACTTTTCCTTTTAATGTGATCATTGGTATCAGTTTTTATCATCAAATAATCGTCAGATTACAAGGGTAAGCACAGTACAGTTTTGCCAGTGTCGATATGCAACAACCGGATGTTGTTGGTTAGACCTGTTACAAGGTTCGGTTTCTTGATACTGCACATTAGCACAGAGGTGGCATGAACAAAATTTCACAATTACTCGAAAATAATAAGCACTGGTCTGAGTCTACAAAAAAGGCCGATCCCGGCTTTTTTGATCGTTTATCCGAATTACAAAAACCAGAATATTTATGGATAGGTTGTTCCGATAGCCGCGTGCCGGCCAACCAAATTGTTGGATTGATCCCTGGCGATATTTTTGTGCATCGTAATGTGGCTAATTTGGTCGTACATACGGATTTTAACTGTCTATCGGTGTTGCAATACGCGGTGGATGTTTTAAAAATTAAACACGTTATTATCTGTGGGCATTATGGTTGTGGTGGTATAGACGCGGCGTTAGATGATAAACCCTTAGGTTTGATTGATAGTTGGTTAGGCCATATAAAAGATATTGCTTTTAAACATAAAGATGAGTTGGCAAAGCTAGATAGTGTGCAGAAATCTGCCCGCTTATGTGAGCTCAATGTCTTAGAGCAGGCGCAAAATGTGTGCCGCAGCAATATTGTTAAAGACGCGCTGGGCCGCGGCCAAGAAGTACAAATTCATAGTTGGATCTATAGCCTACGTAACGGGCGCTTGAAAGATTTGGCGGCCCCAGACAACCCTTTCAATATAGAATAATTAGGGACCGCTGATGTTAAAATTATGGGTAATGGTGAGTCTATTACTGATACCCATTGCTGCCTTTAGCGAAACCCAAAGCTGGTATTTTGTGAGGCATTTTGAAAAACAAACAGGGCCAGATCCCCAACTTACCGCCCAGGGGCGGGATCGGGCGCAGGCCTTGGCGGCCATGCTAGAAAAACAGGATATTCAAGGCATATATTCCACTAACTATAAACGCACCCTAGCTACGGCTCAGCCCTTAGCCGAGCTGTTGAATATGAGTATTCGCCAGTATGATCCCCGTCTGTTAGAAGAGTTTGCCGAGGAGTTACAGCAGCAAAATCATATGCTGGTGGTGGGGCATAGTAACACCACACCTGAGCTGGTGAACTTCATGGGCGGCCAAGCGCAGCCTATGCAAGGATCAGATTACGGCACCTTATATAAAGTCACGGCTGACAATGGCAACATGGCTACTACAATTCTTTGGGTAAAATAGCTTAGTACCTTGCCCTAGTGTTATGGCAGTACTTCTAGAGATGATACTGGCCTTTATGAGTTTATTGGTAGGTATTTAAGTTAAAAATATAAACATTAACCTGATCTAGTGCTAAAATCCGCACCCGAAAATTCCTTGGTAGTTAATATGTCGTCTTCTCTTCACAATACAAATAAGCCTGCCAAGCCAGCTATTGCTTTAGTTGAGTTTGTTGCTTTGATGGCATTAATGACCTCTTTGGTGGCATTAAGTATAGATGCGATGTTGCCGGCCTTATGGCAAATTGGCCAAGACTTGCGCATCGATGATCCCCAACGGACTTACCTTATTATATCCCTGTTCTTTATTGGCATGGGACTTGGCCAGCTGTATTACGGGCCTCTATCCGACGATAAGGGCCGTCGTTATGCGATTATTTCCGGTCTGATTATTTTTGCTATTGGCTCTTTAGTCTGTATGTTTTCGCAATCGTTGACAGTGATGCTGATAGGCAGAGTGATCCAGGCCTTTGGCGTTTCTGGACCTAGAATAGCGGCGCTGGCGGTGATCAGAGACAAATACCAAGGGGAAGAAATGGCGCGGGTGATGTCTTTTATTATGATGGTATTTATTTTAGTGCCGATGCTGGCCCCGAGTTTTGGTCAAGCCATTATGTTCTGGTTTTCATGGCGGCATATTTTTTCGGCGTTTTTAGTCATAGGTTTAATACTGGGATTTTGGTTTTCTTTGCGGCAGCCAGAAACGCTGAGCGAAGAGATGCGCACGCCCTTTAGTTGGCCGCAATTATGGAAATCGAGTCAGTTTATACTGACCCATAAATTGGTGATGTTTTACACTATTTCTTCGGGCGCTATTTTTGGCGCATTCTTGGCTTATATCAGTGCCTCACAAACCTTGTTCCAAGATATTTATACGACGGGTGAATTGTTTCCCCTATATTTTGCGTTGCTGGCATTTTCTATCGGCCTTGCGTCTTTTATTAATGGCACTATGGTGATGCGTTTAGGTATGCGGACCCTGTGTACTTGGGCGATGATCGGCTGGGTATTGTTTTCGATTGTGCTGACGGTTTTGTGTTTTGTGCATCAGGGTATTCCCCCCTTTTGGCAGTTTATTACTGTACTATTTTGTACCTTTTTTTGCATCGGTATTTTGTTTGGTAATATCAATGCTATGGCCATGCAACCATTAGGTAAAACTGCAGGTTTAGGGGCGGCTATTATTGGCTCTATGAGTAGCCTCTTCTCAGTGCCTATCGCGGTGTTTATTGGTAGTTTTATACAAGATAGCATCACTCCAGTGGCCATAGGTTTTGTGATCTGTGGCAGCCTATCTCTGTTGTTTTATTGGTATGCACAGCCCCCTGGCCGCCGCTAAATAACCAACCTCAGATGGGGGTTCTATATGGGGTTCACCTTATGTTTACCCAGCAGCTCTCACTCTTTTTAGGGTGTTTACAGTATGCTGTTTTTATGGCCATCAATGAGGACTGGCGACAGCCCTTTACGTTGCCCCACAGGCTCAACAATCTACCTCATTGACCAAGCACAAATGACTATTGATGGGTATAAAAAACCCAGCAAATTAGCTGGGTTTAGATGGGTAACGCTATGGTTTAAGCTTCGACTATGGCTTTCATATCTGTCATATAACCACGTAAGGTGGCACCTATAGTTTCAACACCGTGCTCTCTAATGGCCTTATTAATATCCACTAAATGTTTGTTATCCACAGTATTAGATTTGCTGCTATATGCTTTGCCGATAAGGTCGGTAGTAATACTGGGCATCAATTTTTCTTTCAACAATGGAATGGCTGCGTTAGCAAATAAGTAGTTACCATATTCGGCGGTATCAGAGATAACCACATTCATTTCATACAAACGTTTACGGGCAATAGTATTAGAGATTAAAGGGGTTTCATGGAGTGATTCATAATAGGCTGACTCTGGTAAAATACCGGCCTCGACCATCACATCAAATGCTAACTCAACGCCCGCTTTGATCATAGCGACTAAGAACAATCCATGGTCAAAGTATTCTTGCTCGTCAATTTTACCACTAAAGATTGGAGAGTTTTCAAAGCCTGTTTGGCCGGTTTCTTCACGCCATTTAAGTAAGTTTGCATCACCATTTGCCCAATCTTCCATCATAGTGCGAGAAAACTCGCCACTGATAATATCGTCTTGATGTTTGCCAAATAAGGGGGCCAATAATGTTTTGAGTTGCTCAGACAAATCGAAGGCTTTGACTTTTGCTGGGTTGGACAGTCTGTCCATCATATTGGTGACACCACCAATTTTTAGGGCTTCGGTGATCGTTTCTAAACCATCTTGGATAAGCTTGCCAGCGTAAGCGGCGTCTATACCATCGGCAATCATTTTTTCGTAACCTAATACCGCGGCAACTTGCTGCATACCACATAAAATGGTTTGTTCGCCCATTAAGTCAGACTTAACCTCGGCCACAAAAGAAGACTCAAGTACGCCCGCACGATCGCCACCGGTAGCCGATGCTAAGGCTTTAGCAATATGCCAACCCTGTGCTTGTGGATCGTTTTCTGGGTGAACTGCAATCAATGTGGGTACACCAAAGCCTCTTTTGTATTCTTCTCGCACTTCTGTGCCTGGGCATTTTGGAGCACACATCACAACAGTAATGTCGGCGCGTATTTTTTGTCCTTCTTCCACAATATTAAATCCGTGAGAATAGCCCAGTGATGCGCCTTTTTGCATTAAAGGCATCACAGCTTCAACCACACTTGAATGTTGCTTGTCTGGGGTCAGGTTGTAAACTAAATCTGCACTAGGGATCAATTCTTGATAGGTCCCTACCACAAACCCATTGCCGTCGGCTCTTTGATAAGATTCACGCTTTTCATCGATGGCGGCTTGTCTTAGGGCATAAGACACATCTAGCCCAGAGTCACGCATATTTAAACCTTGGTTGAGTCCTTGTGCGCCACAACCCACTATTACAATCTTCTTGCCTTTGAGAAAATCACAGCCCTCAGAAAATTCTGCTCGTTGCATAAAGCGGCAACGACCAATTTGGTCAAGTTGCTGACGTAAAGATAAAGTATTGAAATAATTGGCCATGATTGAATCCTATTCTGTGGCGGGTGAGCGGTTGTTGTTATAACCGCTAAACGATCTTATATAGTGGCCATTATAGTAAACAAAAATTAGTTTTGTATAAAATGATATATTTGCAATATAATGTTTCATATTACGCAACAATGATCTGTGCGAGTCAAAAACAATGGATATTCGTAGTCTTGAACTCTTTCAACATTTAGCCGGTAGTTTGCACTTTGGTAAAACTGCCAGCACTTTATTTGTTAGCCCCTCTACTTTAAGTCGGTCTATACAAAGGTTGGAAGACGAATGTGGTACCACGCTTTTTTATCGAGATAACCGCAAAGTTAAACTCACAGCAGCTGGGGCAAAGTTGTTAGCCTTTACCCAACAAATGCTCAGTGAGTGGAAAAGTGTCAAGTGGCAATTACAACAAGATCAGCAGGTATTGCAGGGTGAACTGAGTCTGTTTTGCTCTGTTACTGCCAGCCAAAGCCACTTACCCAATCTATTGGCTCACTTTCGTCATCAATACCCACAGGTAGAAATAAAGCTCAGCACAGGGGATCCTGCACTATCGGCCAGCAAAGTATTACAACAAGAAGTGGATGCGGCTATTGCGATACATACTCCCGATTTTCCAGCAGAGCTCAATTTTTTACCTCTGGATGAAATTCCACTGGTACTGATTGTTCCCAAAGAAACCCAAATGACCCGTCTTGAACAAGTCGATTGGCGCCATCACTCAGTGGTGTTACCTGAATCTGGGCCCTCGAAACGAATAGTGCACCATTGGTTTACCGAACAAGGCATACGCCCTAGGGTGTATGCTTCGGTAGGAGGCAACGAGGCTATTGTGTCTATGGTGGCGCTGGGGTGTGGCATAGGCATTGTGCCGCAGATTGTACTAGATCATTCATTGCTGGGACAAAAAGTGAATCGTATTGTGCTGGATAATATCGAGCCCTTTAAGCTAGGCCTATGTTGTTTGAAAAAGCGCGCTGCAGAGCCAGCTATTCAAGCATTATTTACCTGTTAGTGATCCTCCTGTGTTTTTAAAACCTTGCACAAGAGCTGGCCATGTAAGCCTTATTGAGCCGTTAACGGGCCGCCCTGTGTTCTCAATAACCTTTGAGCAACTGGGCCAGCATGCGATCAAAGGCTCGGTAGCTTAATGCTTCACTTAGATGAGGGCGCTGAATGCCTTGGCATTGGCCTAAGTCCGCTATAGTGCGTGCCACCTTTAGCACTCTATGATAAGTACGTAATGACAAACCTAAGCTGTGTACCGCCTCTTGCAAGAATAGCTGATCCCTTTGGCTTAATGGGCAAATCTGCTGCACTTCTTTGGCACTAAGTTGCGCATTGTTTTTGCCGGCACGGGCCATTTGTAGATGATAAGCCTGTATCACTCTCATACGCACTGTTTGACTACTTTCTCCATGGGCTTTAACTTGTTCTGCAAAACTATTGTCTGGCAGTTTCGGCACATCCACTTGCAAGTCTATCCTATCTAAAAAGGGACCTGATATGCGGTTGAGATATCTAAGTACTTGCTCTAAAGAACTGCGTCCATCATATAAGCTGCCGGTAGGGCTGGGGTTCATGGCGGCCACTAACTGAAATCTAGCGGGAAATTGGCTCTGATGTGCCGCTCTAGAAATATTGATAAAGCCAGATTCCAAAGGCTCTCTGAGCACATCTAACACCTTGCGATCAAACTCTGCCAGTTCGTCTAAAAAGAGTACACCATTGTGAGCTAATGACACTTCACCAGGTCTAGGTACACTGCCGCCACCTACTAAGGCGACGGCTGAGCTGGTGTGGTGTGGGTGGCGAAATGGTCTGCTTTTCCAAGTGCTATGATCTAAAGGTTTACCCAAAATTGAATGAATGGTGGCCGTAGCCAGCGCCTCTTCGTCTGTCATGGGTGGCAGTAAACTGACCAAACGGCTGGCTAACATGGTCTTTCCCGTGCCGGGTGGGCCAGTGAATAACAGGTTGTGGCCACCGGCCGCGGCAATTTCTAATGCCCTTTTGCCTGCCGCTTGGCCAATCACATCCTGTAGGTCGTGAGTAAAGTCACTACGCTTTTTGGGCTGTGATAGTGGGTAAAAGTCTAGGCTCTTCTGACCACTTAAATGGTGATAAACCTCCAATAGTTGGCTGGCCGCAAGTATCTTGATCTGTTTGATCAGTGCCGCTTCTGGGGCATTTTCAAAGGGCAATATTGCCGTTCTTTTAGCTTTAAAACAGGCGTAGGCAACGGGCAAAGCTCCACCAATAGCCCGAATTTCGCCGGATAATGCCAGCTCCCCAGAAAGCTCAAATTTGTCCAAGGGAGCAGATGGCAATTGGCCAGTGGCCGCGATAATGCCTATAGCAATGGCTAAATCGAAGCGTCCGCCTTCTTTGGGCAGATCCGCAGGCGCTAAATTCACTGTGATACGTTTAGCGGGAAACTCGAATCCGGAATTGATCAGGGCACTGCGCACCCGATCCTTGGCTTCTCTAACCGAGGCCTCTGGCAGGCCAATTAAGTTGAAGCAGGGCAAACCATTGGCTAAATGCACTTCCACCGTAACAAGCGGCGCCTGAATGCCGATGCAGGCGCGAGAATAAACCACGGCCAAAGACATACAGCCTCCATGTGTATTCTTGGGTTAAGGTTACTTAAGGCTAGTTAATACAGACAGATTAGCGAGTTATTAATGTTTGGCCTGTGCAATGGCAACCATCCCCAGTGAAGATAAGTGCACTATTCATCTTTGACGGGATCATGAGGTGCAAAAACTGGTAAGCGCCAGTGCCACTTCATAGCAGATAAACGAAAGGCGAGGGTCACAGAAAACCCTATGGCCATACAAGTGATCTTGGCGACACCACATTCGAAAGCAATGAGGTAGCTTGCCCCACCGACTATACAAGCGGTGGCGTACAACTCTCCTTTAAGCACCAGTGGGATCTCACGACAAATGACATCTCTAATTAAGCCACCAAATACCCCCGTCATGGTGCCTAAGGCAATGGCGACTATGGGTGAGGCTCCGTAGACCAAGGCTTTTTGTAAACCCATCACACTAAAAAAAGCTAAACCTATGGCGTCAGCAAAAAACAAGTATCTAAGGGGAAAGGTATCTTTGGTCCTAAGCCAAATAATGGTGATGAAGGCGGCTAGGGTAATGGCATAAAAAAAACTGGGATCTTGCACCCAGAACACCGGTAAGTCTAAAATCATATCCCGCAGGGTACCACCGCCAATAGCAGTCACTGAGGCCAGTACTACTACCCCAAAGCCGTCCATGTTTTTTTTATACGCCATCAAGGTGCCAGAAACCGCAAAAACCGCGACTCCTGCCAAATCTATCCAATGTAACCAAGTATCCATATTTTTTCCAAATTAGCAGTGTCAGTTTATAAAGCTAAGCAATCTACCCTCTATATTCTGATAATTGATAGTCAAACTCTCCTTATTACCAAGGGTAAGCTCACTATGCCTTTAAACCACTAGCTTGTCTAAGCCCCTATTTTTCTGGTGGTTTGGGTATATGACCCTGTAAAAAAGCCTATAACAAAACTTGATCGAATGATCGCCTTTATGATACCTATACGGGCTATGATTGAACTGCTAATGCAATACCCTCATTTTTGTAACTTGTAGGCAATAATCTATCTGGATCAGAGACTAAAGGTGGGGTATACCAGAGGCTGGGTGAGCGAATAATGAAGCTATTATTGGCCTAATTCAATCCTTAAAATGAGTCTGACCGAGCAACCCAATCGTTTTTAAACCATTAATTGAAGAGTAAAATCATGCCAAAGTTAAGATCAGCCACCACCACCCAAGGACCAAATATGGCGGGTGCCAGTGCTAAACCTTGGCAGCCAGTGTCTAGGCAACGCAAGGTATGTGATGCTAGTAAGTTGTCGGATTAATGGCTCTTACCCCTCAAGATTATCTGCAAAGAATTTTGCTGGCGCCTGTTTATGATGTGGCGGTGAATTCGGATCTACAAAAACTAGATAAGTTATCTGCAGCATTGGGTAACGATATTTGGCTAAAACGGGAAGATCAGCAACCCGTTAAGTCATTCAAGTTACGTGGTGCCTATAATAAGTTATGCCAGCTCTCTGAGCGGCAATTGGCCGCTGGAGTGGTCGCCTCTTCGGCGGGCAATCATGCTCAGGGCGTCGCCTATTCAGCACGAATAAAAAAGGTGATGGCGACTATTGTGATGCCCGAAACCGCGCCCGATATCAAAGTCGAAGCGGTGCGCAGTTTTGGTGGGGACTTCGTTAAGGTGGTATTGCACGGTACTAGCTTTGAGATGGCAAAAGAAGAATCAATACGTTTAGCCAATAAACACGGCTATACCCTTGTTGCGCCTTTTGACGACGAGGATGTGATTGCCGGACAAGGAACTATTGGCCATGAGCTGTTAGAACAAAACCCTGATCTGGACACCTTATTTATTGCTGTGGGCGGTGGTGGCTTGATTGCCGGTATCTCAGTATTTCTGAAACAGCTCAAACCCGATTTAAAAATCATCGCCATTGAGTCAGATGAGTCCGCCTGTTTACAGGCGGCTATGGACGCCGGTAAACCTGTGCCTTTAGATCATGTGGGGCTTTTTGCCGATGGGGTCGCGGTTAAAACTATTGGTGAAGAGCCTTTTCGCCTATGCCAACAATATGTCGACCAAGTGATCACTGTGAATACCGATGAGATCTGTACCGCGATCAAGGATATTTTTGATGATACTAGGGTGATTGCTGAGCCTGCGGGTGCTCTATCGGTAGCAGGGATCCGCAAGTACCTTAAAACGCATCCCATGCAAGGGAAAAAGTTTGGCGGTATTTTATGTGGCGCCAATATTAATTTCCACACCTTGCGTTATGTGTCGGAGCGTTGCGAATTAGGCGAACAGAAAGAAGCGGTGATCGCAGTAAAAATACCAGAGCGCAAAGGGGCCTTTAGAGATTTCTGCAGCTTGTTAGGTGGACGGGCAATTACTGAGTTCAATTATCGTTATTCTAGCGACAGTCAAGCTCATATCTTTGTGGGCATCAGATTGCGTGAAGGTCACAAAGAATATGCCGCCCTTAGCGGCGATTTGAATGAACAAGGTTATCAATGTTTTGATTTGTCCAACAATGAAATGGCCAAATTACATGTGCGTTATATGGTCGGTGGCAGGCCTCCTAGTTTATTAAATGAAAAGTTATTTTCCTTTGAGTTTCCGGAACATCCAGGCGCATTAATGAATTTTCTTAATACCTTAGGTGAGCGCTGGAATATTACACTTTTCCATTATCGTAATCATGGAGCGGCAGAGGGGTTGGTTTTAGCTGGTTTCGATATTTGTGATAAACAACGGCAAGAATTTGATCAGCATGTCACAACATTGGGCTATAAACATCAAGAGCAAACTGATAATCCAGCCTATCGATTTTTCTTGTCAGATTTAAATGATGTTTTTAGGAAATAATGAGACAAGAATACAACAAATAAGATTCCGCTACTTTTTCTTACCTTAAAACCCGCAGTGATGTGGGTGCACACTTCTCTCCTTCGTCTATTCATTGTTGGGTTGATGGCTTTTTTATGAGATTACAACCACTTGTTAAATCGCTGCCTAATTAAATCACTGTGACAGGTGTTTTTTAATTAATGTCTCAATATTTAAATAAATTGCCCCATTTTTAATAACTACATCTTAGTGAATTGCTTAGAATTATTACGTGCTCAAGGAGTGATGCACTTAGTAAAAATAGTTAATTCCATCCCAGGAACATGATGTGATTAACGCACTCAGGATTGAGTGAAGTAAGGCAAGGAAGATCAAAGGCCTCAAGGATACAAGGAGATGTCAGGGAATCTTCGGATGTCAGGGAGTATTTAGGTAAGAGGCCCATTATTACAAAATGATTGGTGTCAGTAAGGAGACAGTAACTTATTCATAAATAAGCTACTGGAAACTAAGAGACTAGCACACCAGTCACCCAATTTGGCGTTAGCTTTAACAGTTGAATATGGATAGTTAAGTATGGATAGTTAAGTATGGACAGTTGAGTATGGACATTTCAGGGACGTAAATTATCCAAGGATGGATAACCCACTCAAACATTCTCTTTAATCTTTTGATTACGATGGGAATGATGTTAACCACATGCTCTAACGATATAGGTTATATCTGCTGCAAACGTTGTGCTATTTCTGGCGCGATCAAATTAATTACATCAGTTTTTAACGCCTCGCTTTTAATGGAATGGCGCAATCGACCGCTATCATCTGCATCAATAAGCTTATTTTCCTTGAGTGCATTGATAAAGGTTGCTAATACATTTTTATCAAAAAACTCCGGTGAACTAATTCCATGCAATGCGGCCAATCTTTCTGCGAATTGGCGGCTTTTACTTTCAAGTTCACTGCGACTCACTTGTTGTTGTTTAGATAATAGACTCAGTACTACTGCATACCTGTGCAAGGTTTCTTGGATACTACGATACAGCAGCCATGTGGAATAAAACTCTTTGCTATTGGCTTGAGGCGGTGTGATCTGCTGATCATCTTCTGCGAGTAAACCCATCTGTAACATATTGTTGAGCAGTAACTGTGCATAGTCAGTGGCTTGTTGTTGGTCCATATACATAAAAAGTTCACGCTTAAGTAGTGGGTATAATTTACCCACCAACTCTAATACTTGAGTTTTATTTAAGCCGTTATGTGCGAAGACAATGGCGGCTATCAATCCGGGCAGTGCGAATAGATGCAAAATGTTATTACGGTAATAGGTCAAGGCCACGGCATTTTGATTTTTTAATGAAATGATTTTGCCAAAGCTATCTTCAGAGACGCTGAACTTATTTAACTTTAGGGTGTTTTCTAGCAGCTGACTACCCTCTATGTCGGGCTGTGTAGTTAGTGGGCTATAAGGTGAGGTTTTAAGCAATGCGAGAAAATGATCCAGTGCTTGTTCTAGCTCTGACTGCGCCATTGCATGCTTTTTAGCCGACAACAAACAGATGGCACAAATTGCCATGCCACTCACAGCCGCTGCCTGATTAATGCGGCTCATCACATCAATAGCCAGATTGTTAACCACTGGCGTTAACCAAAGGGGTTTTTTATCAGCGATCATTAGCTGACTATCCCGCCACTGTGGTGCTTGCTGATCGAGATAGTTGGTGAGATTAATCGGCTCGCCAAAATTTAGATAACCATGGCCATAATTTTTGAGTTTTTTGATGGCTGAAAAAATCTGTCCAAAAGACTCTTTTTTCTTGCCTGTACCTTCCAATTCTTTTAGATAACTAGAGACTTCCATTACGTGCTCGTAACCTATATATACCGGTACTATGCTGACAGGTCTGTTAATACCTTTGACTAAGGCCTGCAAGGTCATGGCCAGCATGCCTGTCTTGGGCGGTAATAGTCGCCCCGTTCTGCTGCGCCCGCCTTCAGGAAAATATTTAACAGAATGGCCTTTGTTAAACAGTAACTCTAAATATTCTCGAAAAACCGCAGTATAGAGTTTATTGCCAGCAAAGCTGCGTCTCAGGTAAAAGGCTCCAGCCTTTCGCAAGATACCGCCTACAGGGCGAAAGTTTAGGTTAATGCCCGCTGCGATATGGGGGGTGACCAATCCTTGATGATAGATAACGTAGGTGAGTAATAAATAATCCATATGACTGCGATGGCAAGGCACATAAATGATTTCATGGCCATTTTGAGCCAATGCTCGGACTTTATCTGCATGCCTAACCTCGATGCCGTTATAAATCTTATGCCACACTTTCGTTAAGATTTTTTCGACTAACCTGACTAGGCCTTCCCTGTAGTCAGCGGCAATTTCATCCACATATTTTTTTGCTTGTGCTTTTGCCTGCTGATTGCTTAAGCCTTTAGTGGCGGCTTCGTCATTGATAGCCTTACGCACAGCGTCTGAGCCTAATACACTATTATAGAGTTGATGACGGTCTAGTATATTGGGGCCGGTTAGGGATTGTTGACGCCTATGAAAGTGGGTACCTGCGACCCGTATTAATTTGTGAGCTATTTCCTCATCACTGCCTTTGAGCTTCATCATCGCTCTGGAAGATACGGCTTTGCTATAACAGACAAAGTTATCTCGACCTAAAAATAGCACGATAAAACACTTACGTAGCCAGTTTGGTGAGACTTGATTGGCGATCACATCTGACCAACTCGACAGGTTTTTACCTGGCGCCCTCCCCCAAAATATGGATACTGGTACTATCTGAAAATCCAGATCTGGATTTTCTCTATGCAAGCTAAAAAGTTTAGCCGCATCCTCTTTAATATCGGTGTCTTTTATCTTACGTCGCAACACCGAACGAGGCTCTTGCAGAAACAAGCAACTGGCGTGGCTTTGCCCGGCAATAACGATGGGGCGAGTGGGTTTGGGTAAGCCAAGAGAATAGGCAGACATTTTTAGGGCCAGCTCATCTGTCACAGAGTGGGTGCGTAACAGGTAAACGATAGGCTTGTTCTTATCAATACCCAGTTCGTTTTCGATATCAGTGGGAATACTGTTTGCTTTAACCAACCATTTAACCGGAACAGTGACCATAGCCAATAACAGTTTGTGCAGCCCCAACATACGTCTTAACCTTGCAATCTAAATCCCATCGGATCATATCACAGACAAACCTTAGTGTTCTCTCCTTGCTTAGATCATTCGCCTGCAGCGCCCTGCATTATCCTGGTTTTACCACTGCATTATCCACCTTGCCACTTTACTTAGGGTGCGCTGTGCTAGCCCTATGGGCGTTACAATCCAGTTTTGTGTCACTATTTGCTGTGCTTGCTGCGTCTGGTTAAGCCTGTTGTTGAGCTCCAAAAGATCTTCTGTGCCTATTGGGTAAAGAGTATGAGTTAAGCGATCCATTTCTATATGAGCGCCTAGCAGCCACTTGACCCTATGGCTTTGAACAAACTCAGTCAGGGGGCCAATAGTCTTTACATAGGCCTGCCAGTCTTTAACATAAATATTGCCTGGATAGAGGGTGTCGCCTGTTAACAACCATTGGTTTTGTGGATCATATATGGCTATGGATCCTTCTTGGTGTCGGGCGGCGGGCATAATAAGCAATTCTCTTTGTCCAAGTTCTAACGAGAAATAGCCTTGACTGCTTTTTGCAAAACCAAAGTGGTTTTGTCCCTCCTTGGCTGTGGTACCTATCACAGTCACTTTGGGTTGGCCAGCAAATTGTTGATCTGCGCCGTAGTGGTCTTGATGACTGTGACTGTGGATCACTATTAGCGGTTTGTGACTATTACTACCTTGCTTAAGCAAGGTCTGAACTTGCTGATAGAGGGGCAATACCTCGGCCTCACTGGTGTCCCCTGTATCCACTAGTCGTGCTTTGTGATCACCAATAAGCAGGTACATAAAGGGGCTTCGAAATGGCTGCATTTATTTTGTCGTAAGATAAAGCTGGGGGATCTTGTTGATACACCGAAATGGTGGCGGTGTTCTGATGGGCACAGTCGGTTGCGGTTTCAGCCCACAACACCTTGTCTAAAGTAACGGCACTAGCTTGGCTGTTAATAGGGCTAGTAGGGCTAATTGCGACCTTGTGCTTTTGGGTCATGGCCTATAAATGTGAAAAAGCAGCGAGTTATTCTAATAGGGCAGAGGGTGCCCCCCACTTCGCATTTCGGCTACTGAAATATTCTAAAAAAATGTGAAAATCAGTCTTTAATAAATCATTAACCAATTGTTATATAGTAGTTTTTTAGCTTTATAGAGGGCGGTGGTGTTAACTTGTAATATGCTGCCCGCCATTCTATGTTAGTTTTGCTTTTAAACCTTAAACGTGATGAATAGGTTGTGACTTTTTGACTGATTATTATCTTACCGCAAATTACAAGGTATACCCAATCGCCGCCAAGGTGGTGGACGCCCAAGGCCAAGTCTTGAACATTCGTGCTAAGACATTTCAGTTACTGCTGCTGTTGCTGTTGGTTGCTGCTAAAGGCCAGACTGTAAGTAAACAACATATCCTAGAGCATATTTGGGATGACGTGTTAGTGGATGTTCAAGTCATTTTTCAATCGATTAAGGAGCGAATGGGTAAGCTACGACAACACACCAAACACTATGGGCAAGCGACCTTACATTTCCAGCAAGCGCTGGAATATCACCAAGTGTTGAGGTGTCCCTTAGGCCAGGCCAATCGCTTACAAAATTTGTCTGTTGTCGCCCATGCTCAAGGGGATCTTCAAGGAGCAAAAGAGATAGCTCAGCAGGCTTTAACTCTCATTCAAGAACGAGACTTGCTGAGTATTGAAGACGATGCCTATGCCTATGCTTGGCAAAAAAACCTTGAACACAGTTCAGCTTTGTTAGCGCAATGATCCGGTTTGGCAGCTTAGGGATGCGCCTTAAATTTGTCTGGATTTAATATCATAGAAAAATTAACGCTATTTATTTTCCAACCTTGCTGGTTATGGACTCACTGCCAGTTTTCTTGGCTGGGGTTATTCAAGACAGTATCTTTAAAAATTGATCATCAAAACTGACAGAGGCAACTATCCGTTGAATGAGGCACTAGGGGTACTATGGGTACTATGGGTACTATGTATTACCTTTGGCTGTTGCTTAAGTTTTTCATTTTGTTCAATTAACAAAGATAAGCTTTGCGCACTCAACACTGTCACCCAAGAAACGGGACCTTGGCTGAAGAATGATAGACACTGTTGTTTATTTTTTCTTGCATAGCGGTTTTAAAATCAGTGATGACCTCCCATATCTGTGGGTGATGCATTGACACGGGCTAGCTTGATTGGGTGCACAACAGGCATAAGATCAGCAGGACTAGCTTAAACGACAGGGGGAATTGGCAAATGAGTGGCATTTTTATTCCTAATGTTACTAAGAATATATTGATCGTCAGCCTGCTGGATTATTGCCGGCCGGGCCAATGAAACTATCTGAAATGTTAACTGTGTGGCTATGTAGTGGTTGGCAGCGACCATAAAAATGAAGTTGAATGTAGATCTACAACACAACCCTAAGGGTTTATGGAACAC
This sequence comes from Paraglaciecola sp., assembly GCA_034111785.1. Classification (GTDB taxonomy): domain Bacteria; phylum Pseudomonadota; class Gammaproteobacteria; order Enterobacterales; family Alteromonadaceae; genus Paraglaciecola. Next base: position 78,508 of record JAWUWP010000033.1, on the reverse strand, counting down.
TAAGATGAAAATTCTGCATACCTCTGACTGGCACCTCGGTCAGAGTTTTTTTACAAAAAGTCGTAAAGACGAACACCAAAGTTTTATCAATTGGTTGTTGCAACAGGTGACAAGATATCAAATCGACGCCGTTATTATAGCCGGAGATATTTTCGATACGGGCACGCCACCTAGTTACGCCCGTGAAATGTACAATCAATTTGTGGTGGACATGGCCCAGAAAAATTGTGTGTTAGTAGTGCTGGGCGGCAACCATGACTCGGTGTCTACTCTTAACGAGTCTAAACAGTTGTTAGCCCGTTTAAATACCTATGTTATTGCCAGCACTGCGGCTGGATCTGAGCAACAAATCATTCAGTTAAAAAACCAAGACTCAGAGGTGGGCGCGATCCTCTGTGCTATTCCTTTTATTCGACCTAGGGATGTGATCCAAAGTGAGGCGGGGCAAACGGGTTTACAAAAACAGCAAAACCTCGGCGCAGCTATTAAGGCTCACTATAGCCAATTGTATCAACAGGCAGTGGCAGTGCGTGAAAGTAACAAGCTCAATGTACCCATAGTGGCTACTGGGCATTTAACGGCTTTGGGTGTGAGCCAATCTGAGTCGGTGCGTGATATTTATGTGGGGACATTAGAAGGTTTTGCCGCCGATGGTTTTCCTCCTGCAGATTATATTGCCCTTGGCCATATTCATCGATCTCAGATAGTGGCCAAAAAAAACCATATACGTTACTCCGGCTCGCCTATCGCTCTTAGTTTTGACGAACTAGGGACTCACAAAAAAGTACTGCTGGTGGAGTTTAGTCAAGGCCTAAAGTCCGGTGAATTTGAGACCACAGTCTCGCCTATTGAGGTACCGGTGTTTCAACCTATGGCAGTGATAAAAGGTGATCTTGGGCAAATCCAACAAGCCTTATTGGACTTGCCCAGCCATGACTCTGAGATCCCTACCTGGTTATGCATAGAAGTACAGATTGAAGATTATTTGTCAGATTTGCCGCAAAGGATCCAAACCTTAAGCCAGGGGCTAAATGTTGAAGTGTTACAGCTGCGTCGCCAAAGAAATGTCAATCGAGGCAGCCTAATGCAAATACAGCAAGAGACATTAGATGAGTTGAGTCCCATTGAGGTGTTTCAAAAACGTTTAGAGATGGAATGTTTTGATGGTGATGACGGCCAAGAGCTACGCACTCGAATTCAACAACAATTTCAAAATATTCTATCGGAAACTGAAGATCCTGAGGCCGCTAAATGAAGATCCTGAGCATTGCTTTTACGAATCTTAATTCTCTTAAGGGCAGTTGGAAAATAGACTTCAGTCAGTCGCCTTTTGTGGACAATGGCTTGTTTGCTATTACTGGGCCAACAGGCGCGGGTAAAACCACCATACTGGATGCCATTTGCTTAGCTTTATATCATCAAACCCCAAGATTAGGTTTGGTCAGCAAGTCTAGTAACGAAATTATGACCCGCGGCACGGCAGAGTGTTCCGCTGAAGTGGAGTTTGAAGTAAAAGGATTTGCCTATAGAGCCCATTGGAGCATGCGCCGCTCTCGTGGCGAGGCCTCAGGGAATTTGCAGCAGGCGGTGACGGAACTGGCGGAAGTGAAATCTGGCAAAGTGCTAGCCACCCAATTACGGGCAAAAAACGAAGCCATAGAAAAAATTACCGGTTTGGATTTTGTGCGTTTCACTAAATCTATGATGCTGTCTCAAGGTCAATTTGACGCCTTTCTCAAGGCGCAAGAGAAACACAGGGCGGAGCTACTGGAAGAGCTAACGGGCACCGAGATCTATGGTCTAATATCCGCAAAAACCCATGAGCGCTTTACCTTGGCCAAACAACATTTGCGCGAGCTTGAGGCCAAGGCAGAAGGAGTGCAATTACTCAGTGTGCAGCAGTTGGCCAGTCGCTGCCAAGAGCAGCAAGACATTAACCAAGCATTGCTCACCAGCAAGGCCAAATCCCTGGCATACCATCAACACCTGGACTGGTGGAAGGAGCGTGAGCGGGCTGATCTGGCTAAGCAACAAGCTCAACAAAAATGTACTGAGGCTTTGCAAGGACTAAGGGAAGCTGAGCCACAATTGCAACGCCTTGGGGCCAGCCAGCCAGCGGAAAAATTGCGACCATCCTTACAGTTATGGCAAGACGCATTACAACAGCTTGAGGCTCAGGATAAACAGGTGCAACTTAGTCAACAACAAGGCATTGATGTTGCAGCACAGCTGGGGCCATTGCTGTCACTATTACAGCAACAACAAGGCCAGTTTGATCTAAGCAAAGCAGCACATCGGCAGCTGCAATCTTTGATCGATGAACAGGTGCAACCACTAGACAACCAATTGGCTATGGAAAGGCAACAGCTAGCCAACAAAGCGCTGCAACTTAAAGAAATAGTCCGTAACCAGGATACAGAGCAACAGGCACTACAAACCAATCATCATTTAATACAACAGGTCAGCGAACGGTTAGATAAGGTGCAAGCCTATCTACAACAACATCAAGCCGATAGTAGCTTGATGCAAAGTCTGGGACGTTGGCAAGAACAATACAAACAAGTTCAGCAAAGTCAGGCGGTGTTAGCCAAAGTGGTGTCTGAGGAACAACAGCAAAGACAAATATTAGAGGCTGACCAGCTGACTTGTAATGGACGGTTGCAGGACAATGCCCGACTCAATCAGCAACTAGAGTTGGCCCAGCAAAAGTTGCAGGAAAATAAAGAGCAGATAAATAACGCCACACAAAACGGTGATATCGCCTCCCTCGACTTAGAGCGTGAGCAGCTCAATAGCCAGTTTACCAGTCGCATGGGCCTGACTGAGCTGCAGCGTTTGTGGCTAAAAGCGACTGAAGAACAGCTCACCAGTGGCCAGCAACAAGGTCTGCAACAACAAGCCATGACAATGCTTAATACAAAAGTCGAGCAGCTTAGACTGCGCTATAGTCAGCAGCAGTCGCTGGTGCTCGTGTTAGATAAATTGATCAGTCAGGAGCAACAACTGGCCCAGTATCGAGCTGATCTGCAAGATGATCAACCTTGTCCATTATGTGGTTCAAGTGAACATGCTAATAACACTGACGGCCCGCTTGATGTGGCAAGCAGCATACTGGATAAACAACAGGCCGAGACGGCACTGACGCAGATTGCAGAAGAGGGCAAAGAAGCAGGGGTAGCATTGGCAGCTGCACAACAGCTTTTGCTCGACTTACAACAATCTATTGAGGCGCGAGCGGCAGACATATCCTTATTGGAGCAACAATGGTCAGCCACCATAATGACCTTAGACTTGTCACTGTCAATCAAGGAAAAGCCAGAGTTACAGCAATATCAACAGGATCAACAGCAAAAGTTAGACCGCTTATCTACCCAATTACACACCCTCAAGCAATTAGAACGTGCCCTTGCCCATAATCAAGCAGATTATTCAGCACAGCTGAAAAGTCTTGAAGCACAGCAGTATCAACTCAATTTATTGGATCAAAAAATCCGTGCCTCAACCAGTCACATTGAGCAAATAAGCCGCAACAAAGACCAGCATACATTGGATGAGAAACGCCTAATGTCAGTTCTTTTAGCTGAATTGTCTGGGTCCGGTTATGTACCACCTGCAACAGAGCATTTAGCGCAATGGTTAGAGGCTAAACAACAAGACGCCAGTCATTGGCAACATAATAGTCAGCAACAACAACAAGATGCTAGCCAGCATAAACACTTGTTGGCAGAGGATCAGGCATTACAACAACGTATTATTCGATTGCAGCTCAGCCAAGACACTGAGCAATTGTTGGTGAGGGAACTGCAGGCTCTGCTGTTGAGTTTAAGCACCCAACGCAGCGTCATCTTTGGTGAGCAGGATGTGCATGAGCAAAGGCAACAAAGTCAGCAGCAGCTGCAACAAGCCCAGACTGACTTATCGAACCAACAACAGCGGGTTCAACAACAACAAAATATACAACAGAGCTTACAAGCCCAGTTGAGTACTCTGGTGATGGCTGTTGAGCACTCTCAGACTCAGGTTAAACAAAAGGCTGAGCTATTCGAGCAACAGCTGGCCGCCAGTCCCTTTGTCACTATACAGGCCCTAGAAATGGCCTTGTTACCAGAACAAGAACAACAGAGTTTGCAACTGCTTAAGGTTGAGTTAGATACTGCCAATCAAGGTGCTCAGGCGTTATTGTTACAAGCCAAAAGTGCTTTGGAGCAGCTGCAATCTATACCCCAAGCGGGTGTTTATCAAAGTGTTCATAAAGAACAGGTCATACAAAGCTTGCAGCAATTAGGCACTGATATTGAGTTGCTCACCCAACGCCAGGGTGAAGTTAGCCATGCCCTTACGTCAGACCAAGGCCGGCGAGATGATCAGCAAGTCTTGCTTAGGGACATTGACCAATACCAAAAATATTATGATGATATCGCCTATTTGCATGCTTTGATTGGTTCTAGCGATGGTGCTAAATTTCGTAAATTTGCCCAAGGCTTAACTTTGGACAATCTAATTTATCTGGCTAATCAACAATTAACTCGCTTACACGGCCGTTACATTTTAAAACGCAATCCAGGGGAAGGTTTGGAATTAAATGTACTGGATACCTGGCAAGGTGACATTGTCAGAGACACCAATACACTTTCTGGTGGCGAGAGCTTTTTGGTGTCCTTAGCCTTGGCCCTAGGCCTGTCGGATTTAGTCAGCCATAAAACCAGTATCGATTCATTATTTTTAGATGAAGGCTTTGGCACGCTAGACAGCGAGACTTTGGATGTTGCCCTAGATGCCTTGGATAACCTCAACGCATCGGGCAAGATGATAGGAGTGATCAGCCATATTGAGGCCATGAAAGAGCGGATCCCAGTGCAAATTAAGGTAGAAAAAAAGAGTGGTTTAGGTGTCAGCCAGTTAAGTGCTCAATACAGAGTGATCTAACACCTTATTGCTTACTTGGCATGTCGATCCCTATGCCTGAGCGGCAAGCCAGCCTCTAATAAACTTCAGCTCCTATCGGCGTAAAAAACTAAATTTGAGATCTGAACACAACTGTATATACTCACACTAACTGTATAGATGAACAGGCTGGTTATGCGTCCACTAACTTTAAGACAAGAAGAAGTATTACAACTCATAAAAACTACCATGATAGATACAGGTATGCCTCCTACTCGGGCAGAGATCGCCCGTGAGTTAGGTTTTAAGTCTGCTAATGCTGCCGAGGAACACCTTAAGGCATTAGCCCGTAAAGGTGTGATTGAGATTTTACCCGGCACTTCAAGAGGCATTAAGTTAAATACCCCTTTAGAAGACCCATTAGAAGACTTGGGTTTACCCTTGATAGGGCGAGTCGCAGCCGGCGAACCGATTTTAGCCGAGGAACATGTCGAGGGACATTATCAGGTTGACCCCAGCTTATTTAAACCCAGTGCCGATTTTTTGCTAAGAGTGAATGGCATGAGCATGAAAGACATTGGTATTTTGGACGGAGACTTGCTGGCGGTGCATCGCACCACTGATGTGCATAACGGTCAAGTGGTGGTGGCTCGCGTGGATGATGATGTAACAGTTAAGCGTTTGGAGAAAAAAGGTCGTCAGATTTTACTTCATGCAGAAAATGACGAGTTTTCACCTATTAAGGTCGACCTGGCCAACCAGGCTTTCAACATTGAAGGCATAGCTGTGGGCGTAATACGTAACGCCGATTGGATGTAATGACTGGTTTTAACAGTAAACGCAGCCTAGTTTGCTGCGTGCTCAATTTTAGCGGTTTATGGATGTTCCTGCTGCAGTTACTTAACTTAAATGTTCCTAGACCCAACGAAAAAAATGAACAGTCACAACGAGAAAAACTGTTGGAATTGGCATTTTTTGCTTAAAAATACAGCAAATATCAGTAAGTTTAATAAAAAAGCTAGACGTAGACCCCCCAAATAAGTGATTCTTAGCATCCACATAACAAAAGTGTAACCACGACCTGTTTTATTCTTAACTTGAAATGGTAATATGCAACGGTTATTGCGAATAACATATGCGTAAAAATACCAAATATGGGTTTCTTGTTATGTATTGCAGTAAATAATAAAAAATACGTTTGACAGATAGAGGTGTCGAGTGAATAAAACTTTGTCCAAAGCTGGGGCCGTAATGGCTGCTTTAATGGCTAGCCCGGTGGTTGCAGCATCCACTGATAAGATTGAACAATATACTTTAAACATGACCAAAGGTGTCACAGACATCAGTGCAGAAGTCTATGACATGCACATGCTGATGTTTATCATCTGTGTGGTAATAGGCGCCGGTGTATTTACCGTCATGTTTATTTCTATGTATTTTCATAGAAAATCAAGAGGCGCTAAGCCAGCCAACTTCCACGAAAGTGTGAAAGTTGAAATCGCTTGGACAGTGATCCCCTTCGTGATCTTGATAGCTATGGCTGTTCCTGCCACTAAGCTGTTGATTAATATGGAAGACGCCAGCGAACCCGATGTTACTGTGTTAGTCACTGGATCCCAGTGGAAGTGGCACTATAAGTACATGGACAATGATATTGAATTTTTCTCTAAGCTTGCCACCCAGCCAGACCAGATAGCAGGACGCATTCCAAAAGGGGTAAATTACCTGCTAGAAGTTGACCGTCCATTGGTTATTCCTACTGGTAAGCGTGTGCGTTTCCTTGTTACCTCTGACGATGTGATTCATTCTTGGTGGGTGCCTGACTTTGCGGTGAAACAAGATGCTAATCCAGGCTTCATTAACGACGCCTGGGCTATGGCTAATGAACCTGGTGTTTATCGCGGTCAATGTGCAGAGTTGTGTGGTAAAGAACACGGCTTTATGCCGATAGTGGTTATCGCTAAAGAGCCTGCAGAATATGATATGTGGGTTGCCGAACAAGAAGCGAACCAACAGCAAGCTAAAGCCGAAGAACAACGCTTATTGTCTATGAATATGTCTATGGAAGAAGCTATGTCACTAGGCGAAAAAGTCTACCTGGCGAATTGTGCTGCTTGCCATATGCCCAACGGTGAAGGCCTACCCGGTGTGTTCCCTGCTCTAAAAGGCAGCCAAATCGCTGTGGCAGATCAACCTAAGCATATCGACATTATGATCAACGGCGTGACCGGCAGTGCCATGCAATCCTATGCTAAGCAGCTGACTATGTCTGAGATAGCAGCAGTGGTGACCTATGAGCGAAATGCTTGGGGTAACGACACCGGCGACTTGGTGCAAGCCAAAGATATTAACGCAGCAATGAACGGACAATAGGAGCAGGTGACCATGACAACAGCGACTGAAGAAAATCATCATGATGATCACCATGACCATCATATTCCCAGCGGTATAAAACGCTGGCTATACACCACCAACCATAAAGATATAGGCACACTGTATTTGTGGTTCGCCTTTATTATGTTTTTGACTGGGGGCGCTATGGCTATGGTCATACGTGCTGAATTATTTCAGCCTGGCCTGCAAATAGTCGACCCACACTTTTTTAACCAGATGACCACAGTACATGGTTTGATCATGGTGTTTGGTGCGGTAATGCCTGCCTTTACTGGCTTAGCCAACTGGCTGATCCCCATGATGATAGGCGCGCCAGATATGGCCTTGCCTAGAATGAATAACTGGAGTTTCTGGATATTACCCTTCGCATTTGCAATATTGTTATCTTCTTTGTTGATGGAAGGTGGCGGTCCTGCTTTTGGTTGGACTTTCTATGCCCCGTTATCCACTACTTATAGCAGCGATGGTACGGCATTGTTCGTATTTGCTGTGCATATAATGGGTGCCTCATCCATTATGGGTGCAATTAACGTCATAGTGACCATCTTTAATATGCGCGCACCAGGTATGACCTGGATGAAGATGCCTCTGTTTGTTTGGACTTGGTTAATTACTGCATTTTTGTTGATCGCCGTTATGCCGGTATTAGCAGGCGCGGTGACTATGGTCTTAACAGATAAGTTCTTTGGAACCAGCTTCTTCGATGCTGCTGGTGGTGGTGATCCCGTTATGTTCCAGCATATATTCTGGTTCTTTGGTCACCCTGAAGTATATATTATGATTTTACCGGCCTTTGGTATTATCTCGCAAATTATCCCGACCTTTGCCCGCAAGCAGTTGTTTGGTTATGCATCTATGGTATATGCCACAGCTTCTATCGCCTTGTTGTCATTTATCGTTTGGGCTCACCACATGTTTACTACCGGTATGCCGGTGGCGGCTGAGCTGTTCTTTATGTTTGCAACCATGCTGATATCGGTACCCACAGGCGTTAAAGTCTTTAACTGGGTGGCCACAATGTGGCGCGGCTCTATGACGTTTGAAGTGCCAATGCTGTTTGCTTTAGCCTTTATCGTATTATTTACCATAGGTGGTTTGTCTGGATTGATGTTGGCGATAGTGCCAGTTGATTTCCAATACCATGACACCTACTTTGTGGTAGCCCATTTCCATTATGTGTTAGTGACAGGCGCGATATTCTCGATTATGGCCGCTGTTTACTATTGGTTGCCCAAGTGGACAGGAAAAATGTTCGATATCACTTTAGCTAAATGGCATTTCTGGTGTTCTTTAGTGTCGGTTAATGTGTTGTTTTTCCCTATGCATTTCGTAGGACTAGCAGGTATGCCAAGACGTATTCCTGATTATGCCTTGCAGTTTGCAGACTTTAACAAGTGGATCAGTATAGGTGGCTTTGCCTTTGGTTTATCTCAGTTTATCTTCTTGGCATTATTGATAAAAGCCTGTAAGAAACAAGGTGACCCGGTTTCAGCCCAAGTTTGGGAAGGTGCCGAAGGTTTGGAATGGGAAATTCCTTCACCTGCTCCTTACCACACCTTTGAAACCCCGCCTGTCGTAAAATAACAGGCGCAACGAGAGCGATACATTATGTCAAAGCAGGAAGTGCAAACAAACAATAGCAAAATGGTAATGAAACTCGTTGCCATAGTGTTTGGTATGTTTGGCTTTGGATTTGCTCTGGTTCCCCTTTACGATGTGTTGTGTGATGCCTTGGGTATTAATGGCAAACCATCTAATGTTGCGGCCATATATGAGTCAGTGGAAATTGACAAAAGCCGATTGATTACTGTGGATTTTATCACCCGTATCAATACTGGCATGCCATGGCAATTCAGTACGCAAACCCGGCAAGTAAAAGTACATCCTGGCGAGATGAGTCAGGTGGACTTCCTGGTTAAGAACCCAGCCAAGGTGAGCATTGTTGGGCAAGCTATACCTTCAGTTTCACCAGGGCCTGCTGCGATTTATATGAACAAAACCGAATGTTTTTGTTTTGAGCAGCAAACCTTGCAAGCAGGCGAAGAAATGTTGATGCCCATGCGTTTTTATGTGGATCCACAACTGCCTAAAGATATTACCTATTTTACCGTGCAATATACCCTGTACAACGTCACACCTTCAGTTGAAGTTGTAGCAATGAATCGCGGGTAAAGGAGAAGACAATGACAGACAAAGAATACGAAAAGTACTATGTTCCCGCCGAAAGCCCTTGGCCTTTTGTGGGCGCAGTGGCGTTATTTTTAATTGCGGTAGGCGCAGGTAATTTTGTTATCGAATCTACTCGCGACAAAGAAGGCTATGGAGGTTACATCCTCATTGCTGGCTTACTGACCTTAACCTATATGCTCTATGGTTGGTTTAAGAATCAGATACACGAATCGATGAGCGGTATGTATAGCGCACAGCTGGGGCGTTCGTATCGTCAGGGTATGGCTTGGTTTATTTTCTCTGAAGTGATGTTCTTTGCGGCCTTTTTTGGCGCCTTGTTCTATGCCCGCACGATTTCTGTGCCTTGGCTAGGCGGTGCGGGTAATAACGATATGACAGGTGAAGTGTTGTGGCCAACATTTCAAGCCATATGGCCACTTGTCACTACGCCAGATGGCACCACTACCCAAGCAATGGGTTGGTTAGGCTTACCCTTAGTGAATACCATAATATTGGTCATTTCTTCGGTAACTTGCCACATGGCACATGTTGCATTAGAAGAGAATGAACGGAAAAAAATAAAAATCTGGTTGAGCGTAACAGTACTATTAGGTTGTATCTTTGTCGGTCTACAGGTCGAAGAATACATACACGCTTACACAGAACTGGGCTTAAGATTAGACTCTGGTGTATATGGTAATACTTTCTTCCTACTAACAGGTTTCCATGGCTTTCACGTCACGCTAGGCACGATAATACTGTTTATCCTATTATTGAGAGTCTTGAAAGGTCACTTTACCCCTGATAACCATTTCGCCTTTCAGGCAGGGAGTTGGTACTGGCATTTTGTTGATGTAGTTTGGCTTATTCTGTTCGTCTTAGTCTATATAGTATAAAGTCGATATCATTCAAAAAGAGCCACCTGTTATAAGGGTGGCTCTTTAATATGTTTAATAGGGTGAGGCGTTTGGGGTGATTAAGCCGGTTCCTATGGCAAGCAATATGAGGACTATAATTGCCACAGAGGCCATGAGTCTGCGTCCGATAAATTTACTCATAGGTGGCTTGTCGGGATCATTATTAAGCATTACCATCATGGCCCTAAATAGATTAAATACCATAAACAGTATCAACCCACCGATTAATAATTTGATTAACATTTACTTGCTCCTGATAATACTTTGGTTGACATGATTAGACTAATATCTCGCTTACCTGTGCTGGCTACCTTAATAACTTTCGCATCAGTTGTCATTATGTTTGCATTGGGTATGTGGCAATTAGACAGAGCAGAACAAAAAAATCTGCGTTTATTATCCATTCAAAAAGCTGCAGCAACCCAACAAACTAGCTTAGCCCATGCTCTAATCAATATCCATGAGATGATCGATATGCCTATTGGTTTTGAGGGGCAAGCCGACGTAGTTCGATACTTTATGTTAGATAATAAAATTCATAAAGGCCGAGTCGGATATCATGTACTAGTTGCCCTGAAAACAGAACCAGGGCTAGTGCTAGCGAATTTAGGCTGGGTGGCCGCCACAAACAGCCGAGATTTATTACCCAGTGTCGAGTTGAAGTCACAAGCCAAAACCTATAAAGGAGTGGTATCATTCCCTTCCAAAAATGCCATGATCACAGAAACGGCTGTAATGGACGGAATTTGGCCTAAGGTTATCCAACAAATCGATTTACAAGTGGTTGAAACTATCTATCAAGCCCCATTTTTACCCTTAGTGGTGCAGCTGGATAAAGATCCTAATCAAGCATTTATAAGAGAATGGCAAGCAGTGGTGATGGCCCCCGAAAAGCATATAGCTTATGGGGTACAATGGTTTATGTTAGGGTTCGCAGCAATAGCTATCTTTGTTATTGCCCAAAGAAAAAGATTAATGAGGAACGACAGTGAGTAGCGCTAAAAATACCAACAATAAACGTATGATGTTCATTTTTGCGGCAGTGTTCTTAGTGCCAGTGTTGTTGGCAAAATTAGCCCTAGAAAACGGTTGGTTCAATCAAGCCGCGACTAACAAAGGTCAGCTGATTAGTCCTGCTCTGGACGCCAGATCCCTTCACCAGGAACAGTTGTCACACAAATGGAAATTAGTTTACGTCTTGCCAGAGGTTTGTGGCAAAAGTTGTGAGAACGCTCTTTACAGTATAGTGCAAGTGCGCAGTGCTTTGGGCAAAGAGAGTGATCGTGCAGAAGTAGTAGTGATAACCCATGAAAATAGCAACAATGCGCAGCTGCTTTTATTACAAAAAAAAACCAGTATTCGTATTGTTAATAGTGATTTAGAAAGCCTTGCCCAAGTCTTTAAAGACAACAGCACCGAAGGTATTTTTATTGCAGACACCTTGGAGAACGTTATCTTGCGCTACCCATTGAATAGGGATCCTAAACAGGCTGTGCTAGATAGCCGCGACATTTTGTCAGACATGCGCAAAGTCCTTAAGCTGTCTCGCATAGGATAGATACCAAATTAATGAGAAAGCTTGTTTTAATCAGTATGTTGCTGGCCATGGTGGTCATAGTCTTAGGAGCTTACGCGCGTCTCACCGATGCCGGTCTAGGTTGCCCAGATTGGCCTGGTTGTTATGGGCATTTGAGTTTTACTCAAACCACTGAGAATAATGACCTTAGTCAACAAGCTTTCCCGGATCGCCCATTTGAAGAGCACAAAGCTTGGAATGAAATGATCCATAGGTATTTTGCCATCGGTTTAGGCTTTGTTATTTTAGTGACTTTTATCAGTAGTCTCTTCTCAAAAGCCTATAACAGACCCATTAAATTACCTTTTTTCTTGCTTTGCTTGGTCTGTTTCCAAGGGGCTTTGGGCATGTGGACAGTTACCCTAAATCTTTTGCCTGCGGCGGTGATGGGACACTTATTGGGTGGCTTCGCGGTGATTAGTAGTCTATTTTTGTTATATCTGCGTTTAACCCCTTATCGTATTCCTGGTGGTGACCATAATATGCGACGTTTTGGCAAGTTCGTTATGCTGGGGATCGCTATTTTAGTGGGGCAGATTGCCTTAGGTGGCTGGACATCTGCCAACTATGCCGCATTAGCTTGTACTCAGTTGCCCCTTTGTGAAGGAAATTGGTTTGCACGTTTAGATTTCGCTGGCGCATTTAGTATACCCGAAGCGCAAAGCTATGAATTTGCTGTCCACGAACATGACGAACGTATGACTATGCATATAGTACATAGAGTGGGCGCTATGATCACCTTCTTGTATCTATGCTGGTTGGGCATTAAATTGTATGCCGCCGCCAACTCAGATTTGATTAAGACCTTATCGGTTTTAATGGTAGTAGTATTATCTGCGCAGGTTATGCTAGGGATCAGCAATGTGATCTATAGTTTACCTATTGCCGTTGCCGTATTGCACAACGCAGTCGCGGCCTGTTTATTACTGGTGTTAGTGATGATTAGCTATACACTGTATCGAAAGACTTAGGAGAATATGGTGAGTAAGTTAGGGGTTGCAGAGCAACAAGAAACCCAAGACAGTTTATGGGGCACCTGCCAAGATTATTACGAAATGACTAAACCTAAAGTCGTTTTGTTACTATTACTCACCGCTTTGGTTGGCATGTGTTTGGCTAGTGACACTTGGATCAGTTGGCAAGTATTGATTTTGGGCCTAATCGGTATCGGCTTCCTCTCATCTGCCGCGGCTGTGGTTAACCATGTTGTGGATCGCAGGATCGACGCTAAAATGGCTCGCACATTCAACCGACCTCTGCCCAAGGGTAAAATCACCCCACAAAAAGCGCTAATATTTGCAGGCATTTTGACCCTAGTGGGTTATGTCATTTTGGAGGTCTGGATCAATCGCCTCACTGCGGTGTTAACCCTTGCCGGGCTACTCGGTTATGCTGTGGTTTATACTATGTATCTGAAACGCGCCACCCCACAAAATATTGTGATAGGCGGATTAGCAGGGGCGATCCCACCGTTATTGGGTTGGACGGCAGTAACAGGTGAAATCCACGCCCACGCCCTATTGTTAGTGTTGATCGTCTTTACTTGGACACCGCCCCATTTTTGGGCCTTAGCCATACATCGGGAAAAAGACTATGCACGAGCCCAGGTGCCTATGCTACCTGTGACCCATGGCATCGATTTCACTAAAACCTCAATTCTTTTGTACACAATATTATTATGCATAGTGTGTTTGCTACCTTATTTAGTTGGCATGTCTGGCTTGATTTATTTGCTAGGCTCGACCGTGCTCAATGCGGGCTTCTTATATTACGCATGGAAATTAAAGTTTACCGCCACCGAAGAAACGGCTATGCAGACCTTTAAATTTTCTATTTTGCATCTGATGATATTATTTGTAGTGTTGTTAGTTGACCACTACGTGGTGCTATCAATATGAATAAATTACAGTCCGGCTTGGTGGCAGTTATCGCTTTAGTCATTGGCGTGGTGGTGGCTATTAACATTTCGCCGCCCCAGCCCGATACCCCTAAGCACGTTAATCTTTATCCTCAAGCACGTGCCTTGCCTGATTTTACATTGGTGGATCACAACAATCAGCCATTTAATACCGCCAGCCTATTAGATCATTGGAGTCTGGTGTTTGTGGGCTATACCTATTGCCCGGATATTTGCCCTACCACTCTGGCGGAATTACAACAAATCTATCCCGCATTACAAAAGATTGAAACTGATTTTCCCGTGCAAGTGGTGTTGCTGTCCGTGGATCCCAAGCGGGATACGCCAGAGCGCTTAAATGAGTATATTAGCTTTTTCCACGGGGATTTTATTGCTGCTAGTGCTGAACATGTGCAGTTATTCCCCCTAGTGCGCGCAATGGGCATGATGTATTCCATGTCACAAAGCACCGATGATCCCGATTACTTAGTGGATCATAGTTCCTCTGTGGTGGTTGTGAACCCGAAAGCACAGGTCATTGGCCGTTTCAAAGCTGATTTTATACCAGGTAAATTGCCCATTAGTGAAGGCAAAAAGATTTTACAGGATATGCCCACTATAATGGCCGGCTGGCCATAGACCAAAGCCTATATGTTGATCAGGCGGGCACAAGGAGAAGATTCACAGCAGCTAGCCAAGCTTATCTACGCTTCTGCCAGACGCTCTCTTAGCTGCGTGTTTGACATAACACCTGACCTGAACGCCTTATCCTTCTTACAGCGCAGTCTACAGCACCCTGAAGGCCAATATGGCTATGCTCAACATTGGGTGGTCGAGCTCGACTCTCACCTAGTCGCTTGTGTCTGCGCCTGGCATGATGATCTTGCGGATAGCTATCATAGGCAAAGCCTGAACAGCGTTGCCGTTTATTATGGACTCAGCCATAGCCTAAACGTATTAGAAAATAGCCAGATTTTAGTGGATTGTATCCCTAACCCTCAGATCGAGGAATATTGTATTGGGCATTTATCTGTTGCTGCATCAGTCATGCGTCTGGGCATAGGCACAGCCTTGTTGTCGTTGATGACAGAACAGGCATTGATGCTAAATAAATCCCTACTTGCTTTAGACGTCGAGGCCGACAATATTGCCGCCATAGACTTCTATAGGCAGCGAGGTTTTACTGTTGCTAAACATTTTGCAAGTACCGCGAGTATGCAGCAGCTAGGTCTTGGGGCACACTTACATATGATTAAAAGCCTGACTTAATTTAGCCATTCTCCACCTAAGGTGGGAATAAAAATAGGGTGTGAGAACCAGTAGAATCGATCAGGCTGTGCTTGGCTCAAAGCCGTACAATTTATTCGATATCTGCCCGCTTTTTTGAGAGGCAGCACATCCACCGATATACGTCTGTTTTTAACGTTTTGCTCTAATAACTGAGAATTTTGGAAGCAACTGACCTGCTCG
The DNA here is from genome assembly GCA_034111785.1 of Paraglaciecola sp. Lineage (GTDB taxonomy): Bacteria > Pseudomonadota > Gammaproteobacteria > Enterobacterales > Alteromonadaceae > Paraglaciecola. The sequence goes on along the minus strand of JAWUWP010000033.1, from coordinate 63,201 downwards.
GTAACGATGTCATCTCCTAGTACAGTAAAGCTTAGTGTGGATAAAGGCGCTGAGATCTGTGCCTTAGGATCAGCGGGTTGTATATCGCTCAAAGGCATAGCCAGGCTATTGAGCTTCACTTTTAAGCTGTCCATATGGCTATACACACCAGCGGCTGGAAATCGTGGCAAGGCGCCAAAATCACTATATGCCGCGACGGCACCACTATGTTGACCAAAGCCCACAAAGCCCTGTTCAGCTATATGATCCTTCAAGGCGCTGTCAAACTCACCATAAGGGTAGGCAAAAAACCTATGGCTGTATCCAAGTTTTGCTAACAGCATCTGCTCGGCTTGCTCTATGCCGAGCATGGTGTCTGTTAACCACTGCTTATGAGATCCACCTGACTCAATACTCAACATGTGCTCATGTTTCAAACCGTGGTTGGCAAAACTGGCGTTTTCATCTGCCATCTGGCTGATCTGTTGCCAAGTTAACTGATAGCTAGCCTTGGAAATTAAAGGGGGATTAATAAAGACCGTATAGGGAAAATTAAATGCTTTGAGCATTGGATGGGCATGGTGATAAATATTGGCATAACCATCATCAAAGGTAATGACCACAGTCTTGGGTGGTAAATCTTGGCCGTTTTGCAGGGCGTCGATCACTGTTTTTAAGGGTAATACCTTGTGGTGTTCTGCCAAATACTGCAAGTGTTGATAAAATATTTTAGGGCTAACAGAGGTGCTCTTAGGTGTGGTTTCACTGACATGGTGGTACATTAAGATGACCGCGCTGTCCTTGGCCGAGATCGGCCAACTAACACTGAGGCAGATTATGCCTAGCAAAAAAATACCGAGGATTTGTTGCATATTCACCTTATAAAGAAACATCAGTTAAGTCTTGCTGAACCGGTAGATTAACCTGCTTCCGATCCCATTTTAGATGAGCACTATGACCCCACAGTCTATTTTAACAAATTTCGGGCAGATTAGTCTGCATCAGAAAATACTTTTTATTGCATTGCCCATGATTATTAGCAATATCACCACACCCTTAATGGGACTGGTGGATACGGCTGTGTTGGGCCACATGTCAGGCCTACACTTTATCGCGGGTGCCTCGGTAGCAAGTCTAATTATCACTCAATTGTATTGGTTATGTGGCTTTGTGCGCATGAGTAGCACTGGACTCAGTGCTCAAGCAAAAGGCAGCAATAGCCTGCTGCTGAAAAACCAGAGCCTATTCCAAAGCTTGCTGATCAGCATCATCTTAGGTGCTTTACTATTGCTGTTACACAAGCCAATTTTAGGCCTAGGACTATACTTTGCCGGTCCTGAACCTTTAGTCAAAGAGGTGATGCTAGAGTATTTTTTCACGCGAATTTGGGGAGCCCCCGCCGCCCTTGGGAATCTGGCGTTAATAGGTTGGTTAATTGGTCAACAAAAAACCAAGCAAGTTCTAATCATTCAAATCTTAGCTAACGTATTGAATGTAATATTAAATGTCGCCTTTGTGTATGGTTTAGGCCTAGAGGTATTTGGGGTAGCGTTGGCCAGTGTCTTGGCCGAGTATTTTATCTTCTTAAGCAGTTTTGTGGTGGCGCTCAAAGCGTTAGGCAAACCTTTTGTACTTAGACAATGGTTTTCGTTTAAGCAACTGCGCCCATTGCTGAGTTTGAATGGCAATACCTTTGTGCGCAATCTGATCTTACAGTGTTGTATTGGTTTCTTGGTCTTCACCGGCGTCGGCTTCGGGCCAACTGATGCCGCGATTAATGCCATATTGATGCAATTTTTCACCTTAATCGCCTTGGGCTTAGATGGTGTTGCGTATGCAGCAGAAGCCTTAGTAGGGGAGCAGAAAGGCCGCAATGACCACGCTAAGATATTACAAGTCAGCTTGCACGGGCTAGTCTGGTCTGGTGTAGTAGCATTACTGTATTGTGCAATTTTTGCCATCTTTGGTGCTCAGATCACGGCAGTGTTAACGGATCAAGTATCCCTACAAACGGCTATGCAAGACTACATAATAGTAGTGCTTTGGTTGCCAATAGTCGCCCATTGGTGTTTCTTTTTTGATGGTGTCTTTGTTGGATTAACTAAGGCTAAGGCTATGCGTAATAGCATGTTAGTCAGCGCTGTTTTGTTTTATTTCCCAGTGTTTTGGTTGCTGGCAGCTTACCAAAATCAGGCCTTGTGGATGGCGTTGTTGGTGTTTATGCTGGCCAGAGGGATCAGCCTAGCAGGCTACTTTACTTATCTTTGTCGAACCCAGAAGCTGGGGGCTTAAAGCTGGCTGTCATTCGGTTAGCTAATAAGCCTAGGTAACCTTTAGCGGCATAAAGTATACCTACCGCTAACAACAAGAGTCCGGGGATTTGTATTAATGGGGCGTAGGCAGCGCCTGCTAATATTAACAGCGCTCCGAGCAAAAATAAGCTGAATCCTCGTTTAAAGGCATGCCAACTGCGGTTGGGATCCATTGCTAAACGCTGTAACCAATTAATAATTTATCCTAGCAAGAACTGGTTTAAAGCTATACCAGTCGATAATTTAATAGTAAGAATGTTCACCAGCTTGATGTTCTGTGGCATCTTTGACGCCAGTTAGCTCGCCGGCAAACTGCTCAAGCATCTGTTTTTCTATGCCATCTTTTAGGGTGACATCCACCATGGAGCAACCATTACAGCCGCCACCAAATTGTAAGACCGCTTCTTTGTTTTCGGTGATTTCCACTAACATCACTTTACCACCATGGCTGGCCAGTTGTGGATTGACTTCTGCTTCTATCATGTAACTGACACGTTCTGCCAGAGGGGCATCCGAGTCCACTTTACGGGCTTTTGCGTTAGGTGCTTTCAAGGTAAGCTGTGAGCCCATTTGATCGGTAACAAAATCGATTTCGGCCTCTTCTAGAAAAGGCGCACTTTCTAAATCGACCACAGCATCAAAACCGTTAAATTCTAAGACAGTGTCTGAAGCTTCTATTGCATCAGGGGGACAATAGGACACCCCACACTCTGCATTAGGTGTACCTGGGCTGACAACAAATACTCGAATGTTGGTCTCTGGCTCTTGGTTCTCTAATAACTTGCCAAAATGTGTTTGAGCTGATTCTGAAATTGAAATCATGTGACATAACCCTTAAAACTATTTCTGTCCCTAGCATAACAAAATTACTTGACTAAAACACTCAAGTAATAGCTTTTCCTTATGTTAATTTTAACCAAAACGTGTCACTATTTTTCACCATATAACTGTAATTTCACTGATATTTATTAGGTCGTTGTCTATGCTTATGTTGTTGCGAACGTTTTCTTTTTTGATCTTAATCACCAGTTTTGGCGCTATGGCGGTGGCCGATCATGCTTATTTGCCGGCCGATACTCAGTATATAAAGGGCATAACAAGTCCTTCTGAGTCATTAGGGGCTGAGGTAGGAGATTGGCATGTTAGACACGATCAATTGGTCAGTTATATGCAACTTCTCGCCTCTCAGTCAGATCGTGTGAGCATAATAGAGACTGGACGAACCCATGAAAATAGACCCTTATTACTTTTGGCGTTCAGTGCACCTAAGCATCAACAACAACTGGATCAAATTAGGCTAAAACATGTTGAAAATTTAGGTAAGCCTGTGGCCGCTGATGATCCACTCGTTATCTGGATGGGATATGGCGTGCACGGTGATGAACCTTCAGGATCTAACGCTGCATTATTAATTGCCTATTATCTAGCGGCTGGAGAGAGCGACGCCGTCACTCAGTTGTTAGAGAACAATGTGGTATTGCTCGACCCTAGTCTTAATCCCGATGGGCTGTCCCGCTTCGCGCAGTGGGCCAACATGCATAAGAGCAAGAACTTGGTGGCGGACCCCAATCATAGAGAACATCAGCAAGCATGGCCTTCAGGACGCACTAACCATTATTGGTTTGATTTAAATCGTGACTGGCTATTGTTAACCCATCCAGAGTCACGGGCAAGGGTTGCACAGTTTCATCAATGGCGACCTCACGTACTCACGGATTTCCATGAAATGGGCACCAATAGTACCTATTTTTTTCAACCCGGTATTCCTTCAAGAAAGAGTCCTTGGACCCCCTTAAGAAATGTAGAACTGACAGTTAAATTAGGCGATTTCCATGCCTCTGCTTTAGATAAAACCAAACAATTGTATTTCACTGAAGAAGCTTTCGATGATTTCTACTATGGCAAAGGTTCTACTTATCCTGATGCCCATGGCAGTATTGGTATATTGTTTGAGCAGGCTAGCAGCAGAGGGCACCTCCAAGACTCCGTGCATGGATTACTAAGCTTCTCTGACACCATCCAAAATCAAATTACCACCTCTTTGTCGACCTTTACCGGCGCCTTGGCACATAAGCAGGAGTTGCTCGATTTTCAAGTGGAGTTTGCCAAGCAGACCCAAGACTTAGTTAAAAAAGATAAGATTGCCGGCTACTTATTAACCGAACAGCATGATCATAGCCGCTTTGAAAAAATGTTGAGTATTTTAGCCGCTCATCAAATTCAATATTCTGATTTAAGCAAAGATATAAAGATAAATGAAACCAATTTTGCGGCACCGAGTTCGGTGTTTGTTTCTTTAGATCAAAGGCAATACCGATTGATAAAGTCGTTGTTTTCAACCCGCAAAAGCTTTGATGACAATACTTTTTATGATGTCTCCAACTGGAATTTACCTCTAGCGTTTAATGTCCACTACCAAGCAGTAAAAAGCAGTACAGTGCGCAAACTAACCCTAGACAATAATCGCTCTGCTAAGCATGAGTTGGTGTTACCCGTACTGTCGGACAATGCCTATGCTTATGCCTTTGCTTGGGATGATTATTACGCCCCTAAGTTGTTGCAACGTATACTGGCCAAAGGCGTTAAGGTTAAGGTGGCAGCTAGCGCTTTTGTTGCTCAGACCCCCCAAGGTGGTATTAGTTTTTCTGCGGGCACAGTACTTATCCCTAGCGCACTTGCCCAGCCGGCAGATTTATTAAGCTTATTGCAAAAACAGAACCTGGATCTGCACTTACCTATACATTCGGTTACCTCAGGTTTAACCCGTCAAGGTATCGATTTAGGCAGTCGTAAAATCCTCACTATAGACTTGCCTAAGGTACTATTGATTGGTGGCACTGGTACCTCTCAATATGAAGCGGGAGAAGTATGGCATTACTTAGACCAACAGGTGGATATGCCTGTGTCTGTGACAGATCTGAATAAACTGGGTGGGCTGACCTTAGACAGCTATAGCCATATGATTTGGGTAAACGGCAATTATAAAGAAGTACCAGAGCAAACTGCGGCCAATGTTGAGGCTTGGGTAAAAGCCGGCGGTGTGTTGATCGGCCAAAAATCCGCGGCCAATTGGTTTGCCGATAATAAATGGTTAAACGCTCAGTTTGATAGTAAAAGCGATCTCGATTTAGCCTTTGAAAGCAAAGATTTAAGCTATGGTGATCAAGAAGCCTTAGCTGCTCAAAAAAGAGTAGCTGGCGCAGTATTTGATAGCAGGTTAGATCTTGAGCACCCCTTGGCTTTTGGTTTTCATTCGGAGCAATTACCCATGTTTCGCAATAGTGCCATGGTCATGCGTAAACCCGATCAACCTTTTGTGACGGTAGCCCAATATACCCAATCGCCACTTTTGGCTGGTTATACCGCACCTGAAGTACAAGACTTGATCGCTAACAGTGCCGCAGTGGTGGCCCATAACCTCGGCAAAGGCAAAGTGATAGCCTTTGCTGGCAATGTGAATTTTAGAGGCGTGTGGTATGGCACCAGTCGTTTGATGAGCAACGCTATATTTATGTCTGGCTTTATTAATGCGCCCAATAAATAGTGCCTTAACTTAGCGGCATAACGTCAGGCAAATGCTCCAAATATCAATTTTTAACCGCGGATTGTGCGCACGTAATAAGTTGTAAGCACTGTTCATGGTGCTACCTGTGGTGATGACATCATCAAATAGGGCTACGTGCTCAAGTTTTTGTAATCGTTGTTGTGCCGACTCATCCAGAGCAAAGGCTTGCTGCAAATTTTTGCGTCTTTGTCTGGCGCTTAAGTCGGTTTGTGGACGCGTTGCACGCTGTCGATACAAGATGGCACTGTCCATGGGTATCTGACTGAATTTTGTGATGCGTTTAGCCAGTTCAATGCTTTGATTAAATTTACGGGCAAGGTATCGTGTTTTGTGTAACGGCAATGGAATGATCTGCTGGGGCGGGTTGGGCAATGCTTTCACACAATGCTCTACAAATAATTTGGCCAAGGCATCGGCATTGGCAATTTTTGCTGAAAATTTAAGGCCCGTCAATAGTCTCGACAAAGGCCACTGATAATCTGCAAGGGCCAATATGTGATTAAAGTCCACTTGTGGCAGTCCTCGTCTAACAGCAGGCCATAACATCAAGTTATGCTCATAGGCACTGCAGTCAAATAACACTAAGTCTTGGATACAATATGTACAGATACTGGCCTGACTGCTTTGCTGGCATATTAGGCAACTCTGCTGTACGGCAATTAGCATAATGACTCCAAATAGTGGCGATACCAAGCTATCGCTAACAATAAAGTGTAGAACTAAATGTCTAAAAAGTTGAATATGACCACAGTAGGTCAGGGCCCGCAGCTGGTCTTTTTACATGGTTGGGGAGTCAATAGCGGGGTCTGGGCTCCACTTATTGCTCTACTCCAAGACTCTTTTTGTATTACCACTATGGATCTGCCTGGTTATGGAGAAAATCAGCAGCATCTACCTGTGGATTATAACCTAAGGAGTGTCAGTGAAATGTTGGGAGCAGCACTACCGGCAAATGCTGTGTTAGTGGGCTGGTCTCTTGGAGGCTTGATTGCTCAACAAATAGCTATTTTGTATCCCCACAAAGTGGCTAATTTAGTGATGGTTTGTACTAGCCCCAAATTTTCTAAGAGCGATGACTGGCCTGGTATCGAAGCGGGTATATTGGATGTTTTTTCTGAAAAACTGAGCCAAGATTTTAATCACACCCTAAATCGTTTTTTGGCGATACAGGCCATGGGCAGTAGTAGTGCCAAAGACGATATTAAAAACATTAAACAGGCTGTGCAGCAGTATCCGTCTCCCTCTAACACCGCATTGAGGGCCGGCTTACAGATACTTAAACAGAGTGATTTACGTTTAGCTGTGCAAGACTTAAGGATCCCTTGCCATTTGATTTTGGGTCAATTCGATAGTTTAGTACCGGCAACACTCGCCAGTCATATGCAAGTATTGATGCCGCAGTTGAAGATTGAGGTGATGGCTAAAGCTTCCCACGCGCCATTTATCTCCCACACACAAGCCTTTGCTGAGATGTTGCTTAAGAAATTTTCTTAACTTATTGTGCCCCAATGTAGTGACCTATCGGCCATCAGTTGCCTACCTTTAGCCATAAATTGCCTACTTTTGGCCAAAAATTGCCAAAATGCTTTTACAAAAAGTAAAAAATGGTGAATAATTATACAAGTTAGGGAAGGCTAAATATGAATGTAAGTAATAATATTAATTCTGCGATTATCAGTGGTACCTTAGGTATTCAACGAGCATCTGAGGGGATCACTCAACATTCGGCAAATTTAGCCAGCTTTGCTGCCAGCAAACCTGTTTCTGATAATCCTCAAGAATTTTTAGCTAATGCAGTCTTGAGTCAACTCGGAGCCATAAAACAGAGCTTGCCCACCCCGACCCCAGGCATTACCAATGATCTGGTGGGTTTATCAATCAATAGTATTAATGCCCAAGCCTCGGCTAAAGTCGCTGGCACTGCTAACGAAACTGTTGGCACCTTACTCAATATTCTGGCGTAACGGGAATAACGATTGTGAATGTTATTCTAGCGGTTCCCACTCCCATAGCATTTAACACAGGCACGGTTAATACCGAAGCTGTGCGTCGTGATAATACGCAAAGAGAGGCTTTTCCTGCCTTATCCTCCGCCGAAAAATCCCGTGCTGAAAGCGGTGTAGGTGCCGACGCCGATCGGGCTAAAGCACCAGGTCAGCCACCGCCGGCTGTTACCTATGACAAACCCATCTCACAGTCAGAGCAAGCCTTTGCTAATCAACAAGATAACGGTGAGGACGCCAGTGCCGGCAAAGAAAATGCCGAACAACGTCAACAAGAGCAGGCTGAGAAGCAGCAACTGCTTGAGCTAAAACAACGTGATACCGAAGTCAGAGCCCACGAACAGGCCCATGCTGCAGTAGGTGGCCAATATGCAGCAGCGCCGCAATATGAATATGAAATTGGTCCAGATGGGCGACAATATGTCGTCAGTGGTAAAGTATCCATAGACGTCTCTAAAGCCAGCACACCAGAAGAAACTCTGCGCAAGGCCCAACAAGTCAAAGCGGCGGCTCTGGCCCCTGCTGAGCCTTCCAGCCAAGATTTACGGGTGGCCAGCGAAGCCACACAAATTGCCCGTGAAGCTAGGGTTGAAATCGCTAATGTGAAAGCCGAGCAAGCACAGCAGGCCTTTACAGATGCCAAACCAGAGGCTTTGCAAGGCATAAAGGAAAGTGACAACAGCCAGCCGAGCATGGCTCCTGAGTTAGAAGATATAGTTGATGGGATTGATGTGACTGCGCCTACTCGCTCACTCAAAGAAACCGCAATTCAAGGACTGGAAGAGGTGGCGACCAACCTTACTCGCAGTGCGGCAAACCCCTATGTGGCGGCTACTGATGTAGATATTAGAAATCGAGTTTCGGTTATCCAGAATTTTTATCAGCAAATTGGCGTCCCTAGAGAAGAAGGGTTAAGGCAATCAGCTTAGTATTAGCCTGCCGTAAATTGACATAAAAAAGCCCTCATTTTGAGGGCTTTTTTATTTTGGCTTAGGCCAACAATGAACAATTATTTTTTGGCTTTAGCAAAGGCATCTGCAAAGGCATTGCCCATCATCTGATTGCTTTGTTTGGGTGCGGCACTTCTTGGATGGTGAGTGGGTTTCTCGGCAGTGGCCTTTTTGCCCGAGGTTTTAACGGCGCCAGGTGTATTGGCCTGTACTGGGGTGTCATCCATACGCATGGTAAACGAGACTCGCTTTCTGGCTATATCCACCTCCATTACTTTCACTTTTACTATATCGCCAGTTTTCACTACTTCCCTTGGATCAGCAATAAACTTGTCGGTCATAGCACTGATATGTACCAGTCCATCTTGATGTACCCCTACGTCAACAAAGGCCCCAAAGTTGGCTACATTGCTCACCACACCTTCTAAGATCATACCTACCTTTAGATCTTTAATGGATTGCACATCCTCTTTAAAATTGGCCGTTTTAAATTCGGGTCTAGGATCTCTTCCTGGTTTATCGAGCTCTTGGATAATGTCGGTAATAGTGGGTAAACCAAAATCCGTGGTGACAAAATCCGCAGCCTGTAGCTGGCTGAGTAAGTCTTTATTACCTAATAAATTTTGTACTGTCACGCCGGCATTATCAATAATAGCCTTCACTACTGGGTAAGCTTCTGGATGCACAGCCGACGCATCTAGAGGATCACTGCCGTCCATGATCCGTAAAAAACCAGCGGCTTGCTCATAGGCTTTAGGGCCTAATCGTTCGACCTCAAGGAGCGTTTTACGGGCGGTAAAGGCTCCGTTTTTATCGCGAAAGTTCACAATATTGTTGGCTAAAGTCCGATTTAATCCAGACACATGACTCAACAGTGCCTTAGACGCGGTATTAATGTCTACACCCACTGCATTCACACAGTCTTCGATCACAGTGCTCAGTGATTTGCCTAAGTTGCTCTGGCTAACATCGTGCTGGTATTGGCCTACTCCTATGGCTTTAGGTTCGATCTTAACCAGTTCTGCCAATGGATCTTGCAGGCGCCTAGCAATAGATACTGCCCCTCTAAGGGATACATCCATATCAGGTAGCTCGTCAGAGGCTAATTCCGAAGCTGAATATACAGAGGCGCCTGCTTCACTTACGACTATTTTACTGATCCCCAATTGAGCATTGGCTTTGATCATCTCAGCGACCAATTTATCGGTTTCTCTGGAGCCGGTGCCATTGCCGATACTGACTAACTGCACTTTATGCTGGGTACAAAGCGTAGCAAGAGTGCGTAAAGATTTATCCCATAGGTTTTGTGGTACATGGGGAAAGATAGTGCTGGTGGCTAACACTTTACCTGTGCTGTCAACTATGGCAATTTTAACCCCAGTACGTAAGCCAGGATCCAGCCCCATAGTCACTTTAGGGCCTGCGGGCGCCGCCATCAGTAAGTCGTTTAAATTCTTGGCGAACACATTGATTGCGTCTTTTTCAGCTTGCTCACGTAGGGCACCAAACAATTCCGTTTCCATGTGCATCAGTATTTTTACCCGCCAGGTCCATTGCACAACCGAGGCTAACCATTTATCAGCGGCTCTATTGGCCAAGGATAAATTTAAGTGCTGGGCAATAATATGCTCACAATAAGAGCTTTTATCCCCTTCGTCTTTCTCTGGATCGGCGTTTAAGTTAACCTGCAATATGCCCTCATTCCTGCCTCTAAACATCGCCAGCGCTCTATGGGAAGGGACTTTCTTGAGTAACTCAGTATGAGAGAAATAATCTTTATATTTACTGCCGTTGGACTCTTGTCCAGTTTGCACTTGACTGTTTAGGTGGGCATTCTTGTTTAAGTAGAGACGAATTTTTTGCAGCAATTGTGCATCTTCAGCAAAAGCTTCCATAAGAATATATTTTGCGCCATCCAATGCGGCTTTAGTGTCATGGATCCCTTTGTCTGGATTGATAAAAGCTTGTGCTTCGATCTCAGGCTCAGATTCAGGTGACCCGAACAATCCCTCAGCTAATGGCTGCAAACCCGCTTCTTTGGCGATTTGGCCCTTAGTACGACGCTTAGGCTTAAAGGGTAAATAGATATCTTCTAATTCAGTTTTATTATCCGCGGCTAATAAATCTGCTTGTAATTGAGGTGTCATTTTTTGCTGATCTTGAATCGATCTAATGATGACCTTTCTTCGATCTTCTAAGTCTCGTAAATAAGTGAGTCTTTGCTCTAAAGCTCGCAGTGCTATGTCATCCAGGCCATTGGTGGCTTCTTTACGGTAACGGGCGATAAAGGGCACAGTTGCGCCACCATCCAACAATGAAACCGCTGCCTGCACTTGTTGTGCGGTAACCTGCAACTCCTGTGCAATTTTATCTACTATCATCATTTAAGCATCTATCTCAACAAAATATCTAGGCACCTATATAAAGGTGCGAGAAGGAAATTACCAGTATTAATCTGATAAAATACGGGTCGGAATATTTCCAGATTATAATTTTAACCAGCTGTAAAAATTGGCAGTGGCATGGATAAGCTTAGCTCGGCTTTTTTCCAGTAGTGCTGCATGATCTGCATCTTTCAATATTATCCACTGTTTATTGGCATTGGGCAGCTTAGAAAATACCTGGGCATGTTTGTCGGTATGGGCCAGTGGATCAAATTCAGCTTGCAACAATAACACCGGCATAGTTAATTTAGACGGGTCCAGAGTATTGTATTGATGTTGATAATGCCAATCTGCACGGTATGGATCTGCCTGTAATGCATGGCGTACATATTCATCTATGGCATTTTGGCTGATAGAGTCAGCTACAATAAAGTCACTGGCTGCCGCCTTTGCTGTATTGGGCGCCTTGGGGGCTGTGGCGGTTTGTATATCTCGTGGAAAGTTAAACCCGAGCTTGATGGGATAGCCAAATAAGGTCAGACTCTGGATATTGTCTGGATATTGTTGCGCGGTTAGTTGGCCTAACATAGAGCCCATCGACCAACCCCATAGATGAATTTTTTGTTGGCTTATGCCCACCAACCATTGTAATACGATTGAAATATCTTTGGCGGCTCTATTCGGGGTGTTCCAACCTGAGGGATCCCGCTGGGTCGCGCCATAACCGCGCGCATCCATAGCCCAAACACTGTAACCCAGTTCATTAAAACCATCCATTAAGGACAACTCTTCCCCTGCTACTTGCAAGTCAAAATCGGGTAAGGCACTCCAAGTGCGGCCGTGGTGTAGCAATATCACCCCTTTGGGGTTGGCCACGGATTTTTCCCACAATACTATGGAGTGGCCATCTGCCATCACTCGATGTTTAGTCGCAGGCGCGGCCATTAATGAGCTAGGTACAAAGGTACTGATGACTATGGCCACAATAAAAAAGAGTGTGTTAATGTGCATGCTAAACCTCATTTTTTGTCAATTAACAGCCTGTGTCACTGTTCTTATATCATAGGCCAAGGGTGATTAGCCCTTTGCCTGTGGCTCATTTTTGTTTAAAGGTGGTCAAAGAAGTACTGAGATTTCATGGTGTGTAAATGCAAAGAAGTGCCTTCACCTTCAACCAGGCCATGGCGCCTATTGGGGTAGGCCATAAGCTCAAACTGTTTATTGTGTTTTATCAGCTCATTGATCAAACGTTCGCTGCCTTGATAGTGCACATTGTCGTCACCTGTGCCATGCACCAGTAAGAGTTTACCTTGCAGATTTGCGGCATGAGTGATCGCCGAAAATTGTCTATAATTGTGTTCATTATCCTCTAATAACCCAGAATAGCGCTCTTGATAAATAGAGTCATATAAACGTTTATCTGGCACAGGTGCTATGGATACGCCTACCTTAAACAGTTGCGGTTGGCGGAACATCAGACTAAGGGTCAGTGAGCCACCACCAGAATGTCCCCAAACCCCCACTCGATCACAATCTATTTCCGACCAACGGGCGCACATTGCAGTCACTGCATCGGCCTGATCTTGTGTTTCTAAGGTGCCATTGCTAGCGTATATACTGCGGCGCCATTTATGCCCACGTGGGGCTTTAGTACCGCGATTATCGATAGAGGAGACTATATATCCCTGTTGCGACATCATAAGGTGCCACATATGTCTATTGCCTGACCAAGCGTCTTTCACTGTCTGGCCAGCAGGCTCACCGTAGACAAAATGAATAAGTGGGTACTTTTTGCGGCTATCCATATTAGGTGGACGTAACATAAAACCGTCTAATCGAAGGCCATCTTGGGCGTTAACGCTATAAAACGTTAACTCACCCAATTTTAATTCAGCCATTTTTTTAGCCAAGGCCTGATTGTCTTCCAGCACATGGTGCACTTTATGATCGGGTAGGGAAATAAGATTAAAAACCGGGGGTGACAAGAAACTCGAATAGCTTTGTATGGCCCAGCTAGAGTCGGCGGATATTTGATAAGAATTGGTCCCAGTAAATTCACCGGGCGTCACTTGTTGCATCTGACCACTGCCATCTAGACGGGTGCGCTGCAAATACCGCTGGGCGGCATTGTCTGGCGAGGCAATGAAATATAACCAGCCATTTTTCTCATCCACAGAAACCAATTTAGTCACATCAAAGTCGCCTGGGGTAAGGTTTTGGTAACTTGTTCCGTCTCTTGATACACGGAAAATGTGTTTCCAGCCATCACGCTCGCTCTGCCAAATAAAATCACTGGAGTCTTTTAACCAATGAGGCTCGATCATCAATTCGATAAAGGTCTCTTCTGTTTCACTCATTAGCTGCTGTAATTGTCCTGTCTTAGCATTGGCATAAAACAAGGTATTGGTATCTTGCTTACGATTAAACTGCTGGATCAGCAACTCTTGGCTATTATCCGCCCAATCCATGCGCGGCACATACATATCTTTCGGCACACCGGGTAAGGTGATCCATTGGGTGATCCCCGTCTCTGTGGGCACTATTCCTATACGAGCGGCGGCATTCTCTTCGCCTACCTTAGGATAGGGGATGGCGGTGACGACTGGATAAAGTGTGTCGGTGTTGTTGATGATAAAAAAATCTTTGGCGGCCTGAGTATCTAGTTGCCAATAGGCAATACTCTGGCTATCGGGGCTCCAACGGAATCCATCCCTAATAGAAAATTCTTCTTCATAAGCCCAATCGAACAGGCCATTGATAATAGTGCTTGAGGCATCACTGGTCAGGGCGGTGATCTGGCCACTGGTTAAATCTTGTAAGTAGATATTGTTCTGCCATACATAGGCAAACTTGGCACCATCTGGCGAAAACTTACCAAACATCATTTGCCCAGGAGCCGATTTGTCGCCCCCTAGTTTCCATAATTTACCCTCTGTTAAATTACGTACCCAATAGTCACCTCGGTCTTTTTCACGCCACACGTAATGGGCGTTGGTATAGATAAGTAACTTAGACTTATCTTTAGACCATTGGTAATCGTCAATAATTAAGGCTTTATTGGTGCCTTGGGGGGTAAGCTGGGCTAAGTTGATCAGGACGGTGCGGTCTAAGCTGGCGGGATCATATTGCACTATCTCTTCAAATTCTTTGATGTCATCGCCGTATTGATCTTTTTGTAATACTGCATCCTCGTAACCTGGCGCCGTTTCTAGGGTGCTATAATTGGCCCCTTCATCTAACCAACGCACGGCTTTTGCGCGTTTAGCATTGTAATCCCAATTTTTAAAAATACTTTCATTCGTTAACATCTCGCCGCCTTTTTGTGATCCGCTTGAGTTTGAATGCCCCACTTGAACACAGGCACTAAGGGCCATTGAGGCTAAGGTTAAAATGATGGCAGGGGCAGAATAAGCGGGGTACTTCATATTAGTGTTTCCTTTCTCAAATCAATAGGTCAAGTGTACTGTGCTGGCTTCTTGGCGACTATGCTAAGATTCTGCCCAGCAGTATACAGTGTGTGGATAGAAACTTAGCAACTAAAATGCGGGCATAATACAACTCGTCTTGAGAATAACTTGTGCGCAGTTCTAACTATCTATCTTGCTAAGCTGCACTAAGGTTAGGATCACAAATTAGCCCTAAGGCATTGATTTTAATTAATAGATTAAATGTCAGTTATGCTTGGCTGCCGCCAATTTTTGTTATGAGATAGCAGGTCTTTATTTTGTTTTTGGTGTGCGCATTGGGTGGGGCCAGTAGTGGCTATTATGGCTGTGGTGACTAGACCATGGCCTAGTCCCTTAGCTTAGACTTTTAGCTGTGGATCCTGGTAAGAAATATCTTTAATCATCCATTCTTTGTCACCTTGGGGTGTACGTAAAGCAAATAAATCATCCACCTCCTTGCCAATAAGCGCCCGCGCCATGGGTGAATCGATGGAAATGTAGTCCTTGGCATCGCCATATATTTCTTCAGGCCCGACAATTCGAAAGTGTTTACCCTCACCCCTTTCATTTTGTATTTCTACCCAAGCCCCAAAAAACACTTTACCGTCTTGCTGGCTGGAATAATTAATAATTTGTAGATCTGGCAGTAACTTTCTTAAGTAACGAACCCTTCTATCAATTTCCCGCAGTTTTCTCTTGTTGTATTGATAATCTGCATTTTCGCTACGATCACCCAAACTGGCTGCCCAAGTCACAATTTTTGTGATCTTAGGGCGCTCGTCATACCACAGGTGATCATGCTCATCGTGCAGCTTTTTGTAGCCTTCTTGGGTGATCAGTTTTGTATTCACAGTCGCTTCTTATTCAAGGTATTTACCATCTTGTGCATGTCAGTGGAGATTATCTTGTGGCTGGCCCATCTGTGGCGATGATCTCGAGTAATTCAATTTCAAAAATCAAGGTGGAGTAGCGAGTCACTAAACCTGTGGCCCTTGAACCATAGGCTAAGTCAGCTGGAATATAAAACTTAAATTTGGCACCTTCTTGCATTAACTGCACACCCTCACCCCAGCCTTTGATAACACGATGCAAAGGAAAAGTGGCAGGCGTGTTACGAGCATAAGATGAATCAAACTCTGTGCCATCTAACAAAGTGCCTAAATAATGCACTTTGACGGTATCTGTGGAGCTAGGTTTAGGGCCATGGCCTGATTGTAATATTTCATATTGTAGACCACTGGGGGTCACTAAGATCCCATCACGCGGTGCATTGCTAGCTAAGAATGCTAACCCTTGTGCCTTGTTCTCGTTATCTAGTTCGGTTTTCATGGCCGTCTCTATTTTTGCTATGTGCAGATCGAGATCGGTGAGCAAGGTCTTTACTTCAGACGGTTCTAGTTGCGATTGTTGTTGCAAGGCCGCGATGAAACCATCGAGGATAAGTAACTTATCCTGCTTTATGCCCAATTTTTTTTGCTTGGCTAGCTGCGCGGCTAATGATTTTCCATAATTCGACCCTAGCGCATAGGCTTGTTTTTGTTGGGCGGAATCTAAATCCAGCACTTTTACCTGCAAGGGATCAACAGCAGGCTGACAGGCAGTTAATACAAGTATAGATACCAACAAGATAGCTATAACCGAGGTTTTCATGATATATCTCCAGTAATACTAATAAACAAACCGATTAGTCGTATGTGTGAGGTAATTAAAGCGCATATACTAACTGTAAGTTGTAACAAGAGAAACCCAGTGAATAGCTATACGCCTAACCTAACCCCAATCTTACTGCTAATAATGAGTTTATTAGCCAGCTGTGGGGGGGGCAGTGATACGCCTGATAGCACTTTTCGTCACGCAGACGAAGGTATCTATGCGGCCAATGTATCGGCCGACGGTACTATTAGTGTGGTCTCTAGTATAGAAAATGGTATTACCGTTTGGGATCTGATCACTAACCAACAAAAGTACGTGTGGCATCACCAAGGTGAGGGCAATAACGTGGTGGCCAATATTCATATTGCCTATGATAACAGCCATGTGGTGACCTCTGATCGCGAAGCCTTTGCCTTGTGGAGCTTAGTCGATGGTGAGCCTATAGGGTTCTGGCGAATAGACGAGTCGAGTATTCGGGATATTGCTGTGTCGAATGGAGGCAGAGGTATCTTAGTTGGCAGGGGCAGTGGCAAAGTCATGTTTTTTGAGCCCGAAACCGGCCGTCGTTTAGAGTTTCTTGGCCATCAAGAAAAAATCAACAGCGTCGATATCTCACCCAATGGATTTTATGCTCTTACCGGTGGCAATGATTATGTGGCTTACTTATGGGATACCAGATCGGGGCAAGTGGTGTACAAGTTTGACCACCCTAGCCGCGTTACCAAAGTGACCCTGGACGACCAAGGTCGTTATGCCTTTACCGCTGATAGTAAACGCGATGCAAGGGTGTGGGATTTAGCCACAGGCAAAGAGGTCAGTAGTTTACAATATACAGCACGGCAACGGATCTTTAGTGTCGCCAAATTTTCAAGTGATGGTAAGTACCTACTAACAGGCTCGCCATCAAAGAGGATGAATTTATGGGACGTGCACACTGGTGCAGAGTTACAACAATGGCGAGTATCGCCTCGAGTGAGCAGTCAACCGCCTACCGCAGTGGTTTATGGTGTAGGCTTTATAAATGAGACACAGATCCTGTCAGAAAGTAGCAGTGGCTTATCAGAAAGATGGACAATTACAGGTAAATAAATGAGCATTCTAGAAACCGATATACAACAGTTACAGATGAAAATGGCCTTTCAAGAAGACACCATAGAAAGCCTTAATCAGGCGTTAATTAATCAACAGAAACAAATGGATGACTTAGAGTATAAGTTTAAACAACTGGTCTCCAAAGTGAGTGCCATAGAGCCCAGCAATATGGCATCGGAAAAAGAAGAAATGCCACCCCCCCATTATTAACGGCCAGTGGACTGAGGTGTTTTCTGTAGCCGGTGACCACTGACATTACGTTGAAATCTATAGCGGATTTCACCGGCTTCATTTTCAACAACGTGCAACAGCAGTGTCACTCAAACGCAGTGCGTCTAATGCAGCCCTAGGGCCACATCTTTATTCTGGCTTAAACACCCCTATTACATTTTCACTGGTGCGGGTGGCTTGTGTGACTTTTTTGTTGGTTTGTGAGTCTTGATAATCACATTTCACACATTGTATTTTTTCTACGTTGTTTTCAAAATACAGCATGACAGTGTCCATTGCTCGACACTTGGGACAGGTGGCACCGGCCACAAATCGCTTTTTTATTTTATTAACCATGAGTTTAAGGGTCGCCTCGCTTGATCATCTTGCTATAATACGCCTATTAGGCTGTGAGTGTTATGGATTGCTACGTTAAATCCGAGTAAATCGTTCAGTCAGTCCCTATGAATTAGTTCCTTTAGACATTTTTTTAACCCCCTTTTGTACCCATAGGTTTTCATGATCCAATTTTCTGATATTTGTTTGATGCGCGGCAGTAAAATTCTGCTACAAGATGCTAACGCGGTGGTGTACCCAGGTCATAAGGCAGGGTTAATCGGGGCCAATGGTTGTGGCAAATCTACCTTATTTGCCCTAATAAAAAAGGAACTACATACCGAGCAGGGGGATTGCAATATTCCCAAAGATTGGCAAATCGTGTCTGTGGCCCAAGAAACTCCAGCGGTTGACCGTTCTGCTTTGGATTATGTAATAGACGGCGACCATCGCTATAGAAAGCTGCAAAAGCAATTAGCCGACGCTGAGCAGGCCCACAATGGCGAACAAATAGCCCATCTGCATGGCGTGTTAGAGCAAGTCGGTGGTTATGATATTGATGCTCGGGCCGCGACTATTTTAGCGGGTTTAGGTTTTGCTAACGATGCGATACAAAATCCGGTAACGGCATTTTCAGGGGGCTGGCGGATGCGGTTGAATCTGGCTCAGGCTTTGCTCTGTCATTCTGATCTGTTGTTATTGGATGAGCCGACCAACCATTTAGATTTAGATGCGGTGATCTGGCTAGAAAAATGGCTGCAGCGTTATACTGGCACCTTAATGTTGATCTCTCACGATAAGTCGTTTTTGGACAGTACCGTCAACGAGATCATCAGTGTTGAGCAACAACAATTGGTGAGTTACAGCGGCAACTATGATGCCTACGAAAAACAGCGGGCTGAGCGTTTACGTTTGCAAAGTTTACAGTTTCAGAAACAACAAGATCAAATCGCCCACCTAGAATCATTTATTACCCGTTTTGGGGCTAAGGCCAGTAAGGCTAAACAAGCGCAAAGTCGGGTTAAACAACTGGCAAAAATGGAAACCCTATTGCCAGTCATGGCCGCCTCTGAATTTAGCTTCTCCTTCTTCAGCCCACCTAAACTGCCTAATCCTTTGGTCAAGATAGAGCAGGTCAAAGTCGGTTATGGCGATACCGTCATTCTAGAAAAATTACATTTGAATTTAGTGCCGGGTAGCCGTATTGGCTTACTGGGTAAAAATGGTGCGGGTAAGTCGACCCTAATTAAATTGTTGGCGGGTGACAGCAAACCTATGGCTGGGATCTATGAAACCTCGGCGGGTTTGCGTATCGGCTATTTTGCCCAGCATCAATTGGAGTTTTTGCGCGGTGATGAGTCGGCATTAGCCCATATGCAAAGGTTAGATGCAAAGGCCACTGAGCAAAGTTTACGTGATTATTTAGGGGGCTTTGGTTTTCGTGGTGACAATGCCTTAAGTTTAGTTGCGCCAATGTCCGGTGGTGAAAAGGCTCGTTTGGTCTTGGCGATTACGGTTTATCAAAAACCTAATCTGTTGTTATTAGATGAGCCTACCAACCACTTAGATCTAGATATGCGTCATGCGTTGAATATTGCCTTGCAAGGCTTCGAGGGTGCCATGGTACTGGTGTCACATGATAGGTTCTTACTGAGCTCGGTATGTGATGATTTTTATCTGGTGGATCAAGGCCAAGTGTTGCCCTTTGATGGTGACTTAGATGATTATACAAATTGGATCCTCAAAGGTGACAAGATCACCAGCAATGAGTCAGATACACTTGCAATCAAACCTCATCGTAAAAATACCAAACGCTTAGAGGCTGAATTTAGACAGGCCACGCAACCGTTACGCAAAACGATACAGCAATGCGAAAAGGTCATGGCGCAACTACACAAGAAGTTGCAGCTAGTGGAGCAGCAGTTAAGTGATACTGATATTTATAGCGCCGAGAATAAAAGCCAACTTAAACAAATACTCACAGAGCAAGCCAGTCACAAATCGAGCCTCGAAGAGGCAGAGATGTTGTGGCTGGATAGCCAAGAGCAGTTGGAACACAAACAACAGGCTTTAGCTGAACTCAACAATGAATAAGGGGGCTGGTGGTCGTGCAGTTCTCGCAATTTCAACCCTAACTAGTGTACTCTAACGGCATGTTATTTGATGTCTGTGCTCTGCATGCCAACTGAACCCACACTCCCTAACAATATTCGCTATGGTGAAATAGTCCCCAGTCAATTTAATCCGCCTTGGTGGGCCAAGAATCGCCATGTGCAGACTATTTTTCCGCGCTTTATTCAAAAGCGCGCTAAATTGACTTATCGTCGAGAAAAATTGAGCTTGCCCGATGGGGATTTTGTTAACCTAGTATGGGCAGGAGATGTACTCAGATCTAAGGGCATTGTCACTATGTTCCATGGCTTAGAGGGATCCATACATTCTCACTATATCAACGATATGGCAGCTAACCTGCTGGATCAGGGTTACTCTGTGGTGTTGATGCATTTTCGTGGCTGTGGTGGCGAACCCAACAACAGCCCACGCTCTTATCATTCTGGTGAAACTCAAGATGCCTGGTACTTTTTAAATTGGTTAGAGCAAAAATTCCCCGAAACCTGTAAGGCCGCCATGGGCTTTTCCTTAGGTGCCAATATGTTACTTAAACTCTTGAGCGAGCAACCTAAACAACCAATAATAAAAGCGGCCATGGCGGTGTCAGTGCCCTTTAAGCTAGATCTCTGTGCCAAAAGCATCAATAAAGGTTTCTCTCGAGTGTACCAAGCTTATTTATTAAAAAGCATGATCAATAATTTATTGCGAAAGATGCAACACATTGATTATCGAGGCCTGATAAAGGTTAACGAAAAGCAAATTCGTAACTTTAAGAGCTTCAGAGATTTTGACCAACATATTACCGCTCCCTTGCACGGTTTTGCCGATGCCGATGATTATTATCAACAATCTAGCTCTACCTATGTATTGGCAAATATCACTACCCCTACTTTAGTATTGCACGCTAAAGATGATCCTTTTATGCATGGATCTATAGTGCCTAATGCCGCTACCTTATCCCCGAATGTGTGTTTGGAGCTGAGTGAGAAGGGTGGACATGTCGGGTTTATGTATGGTTCTCCTTGGCGACCCAAAAATTGGATGCACCACACAGCTAATCATTTTTTAGCGCCCTTTATTCCACCTATTAAGGCAGTAATCTAACCTCTATGATCATTCCTATCGCCGACCTGGCAGCCGATACCCTGTATAAAATAATCGAAGGCTTTGTGTTGCGTGAAGGCACCGAATACGGTGAGCTTGATTGCAGCTTAGAAGACAAGGTGCAACAGGTTAAGTTACAACTAAGCACCGGGGCTGCGCTGTTAGTCTATTCTGAACTCCATGAGTCGGTAAATATTGTGCCAAAAGAGCAATTTGTAGCCGATCAAGATGTGGACTGCTAATCCCTCATAGGCTCTATGCCATTTCCCCATGATCCGCAGCCCCAGTAGTGATTATTTTCTGATGGGGCAGTATATCCATCACTGTCTCTGCATGGACATCTAGGACCCATCATAACGTTTTTGCCATGATCACAGGTAGCATCAGTAGGATCTGTAAACTGGGAGGGTTATTTAGCGCGACCAGATCTGCTTGAGGGTAAGCTTAGCCGCACAAGGTCGCTGAGCTACAAAGGAAAAAATAATGCGCATAGATATGAATGGGAGGGGCTTTATCGGCTATTGCATCCGCAAGTTATTGTGTTTAATCTGCTCCTATATTGTTTAGATACTTAAGGTTTTTATGAATTTTGCAGAATTTTCAGCATCCCGAAAAAGTGTTCGTGGTTTCACAAAACAGTCGGTGTCTAAGGAGCTGGTAGATGCGGTGATAAACACCGCAAAATGGGCCCCTTCGTCATACAATACTCAGACCTGGCGGGTGCATGCCGTTACTGGTGAGGTGTTAGATAAGATCCGAGAAGGCAATATTAAAAACACCCTAGCGGGTAAGCCCCATGTTCGCGACTTTCCCTACAAAGAAGAGTATGCCGGCATTCATAGGCAGCGCCAAATTGACGTCGCCATTCAATTGTTTGAAGTCATGGGTATTTCCAGAGAAGATAAAGAAAAACGTATGGATTGGATGATGAGAGGTTTTCGCCAGTTTGATGCGCCGGTATCCCTTGTTCTTACTTACGATAAGTCCTTAGAGCCTGCCGGTATCACCCAGTTTGGTTTAGGCTCCTTAGCCTACGGTATTGTGCTGGCCGCTTGGGATCTTGGCTTGGGCTGCGTGATTAATGGTCAGGGCATTATGCAATCGGATGTGGTCCATGAGCATGCACAAATACCCGACAATGAAGCCATTATGATCTGTATTGCTATGGGCTACCCTGATGACACCTTCGATGCCAATAATGTGCGTTCGGTGCGTGCCGAAAACAAGGATTTTGTCAGCTATCACGGATTTTAAAACTATGCTTGCCCCCCTGCACTAGATAGTAGTGCAGGGGGCGTAGGGTGATCGCTACTTAATCGGCTTTGCTCAATCGCAAATTAAAATTAACCGGTACCATCAAACCTATACTCGATAGCCCTGCTAGCTTTTGTAATATTGCTAAGCCTGACTGATAGCCGACAGTGGCGGCAGACAATAGTATGGGCTGCACACTAGTCGCAAGGTAGCCGTTTTCGGTTTTGGTGACTTGTAGACTGATGCTCAAGGGTAGCTGGGTCTGCATGATCAGTAGCTTGCTGTCCACTGTGATTAACCGAGACTGGCCCAGTTTAAGTTGCATAATATTTTGCGGCAATGTGGCTGTGACTTTGGCCGAAGGGAAGATATCCACTTTAAACAAATGCTCACGCATGCGGCTATTACGAATTTCAATGGCACTGTCGATAGAAGCCAAATCAATCTCTAATTCAAAAAGACCGTTACGCTTCAGGTATCCCTGTATCTTATTAAAATGATGTACCTCACTAAAATGTTGATTCTTGGTACTAATAAAATGTACGCTGGAATCGTCATTCTGCACCTTCCAATTTGCTATGGCGGGCAAGCTTAACAAGCTTGCGGCTAAGAGACTGATGGATAACAAGCGTCTTAAATTTTTTTTCATTTTGGCTCTCCAAGTTTATATTTTACAATACTGTTCCAGTCGACTGCCTGATCACCCATTACGATAAAATCTGGATTGGTTAATATGTCTCTTTGGTTGTATGTCAGTGGTGAAAAGTCATGGGCTAAGATAGCGCCACCAGCTTCACTTACAATACATTGTGATGCACCTGTATCCCACTCACCTGTTACCCCTATACGTAAAAACACATCGGCTTTGCCTTCTGCAATAAAACAGGCCTTTAATGAACAACTGCCCAAGGGCAGGGTTTGGTATAGGCGCTGTTCACTCATGCTTTTCATAACCCGCTCTCTGGCCTGTCTGCGGCTAATAGCAATCATCACCACATCTTGCTCGGGGTCTGCAAAACGCCTGACCGAGATAGGTTTTGTTTCAGTTGGGCTTTGCTTAAAGGCGCCATGGCCTTTGAGCGCATAATACAGGGTTTCACCTGCTGGCCAATAGATCACGCCCATAATAGGCACGTTATTTTCAATCAGAGCTATGTTAATAGCAAAGTCGCCACTTCGTGCAATAAATTCTTGGGTGCCGTCTATGGGATCAATTAACCAGTAACGGGTCCAATGTTGACGATCCACTAACAAGCCGTTGTCACTTTCTTCTGACAAAACCGGGATATCTGGGGTCTCCCTGGCTAGAATTTCCATGATGACTTCATTGGCTTTGTAGTCTGCAGTGGTCACAGGGGAGTCATCGTCTTTCTGAAAACTGGTGAAATCACCACTTTCATAGATGTCTAGGACAATCTTACCCGCGGTAATCGCCGCCCCTTTCGCTATCACTAATAAGTGTTGTGCATCTTTAGTGGGCATTAGGCTTTCCTTTTCCATTTTTCAGCTAATAATAATGCTGCGATACATCTTGCCTCAACAAAATCATCTCTGGCTAGCAGCGCGTCTAGATCATTAATAGACCAAGTGATCACATCCAGTGGTTCTGGCTCATCACCTGGTAGTATCTTAGGATATAAATCTTGGGCGATAAAAATTGCCATTTTGGCATTGAAGAAAGCCGGCGCCATACTGACACTATGCAAAGGATGTAATATTTTGGCTGCAAAACCCACTTCTTCTTGTAATTCTCGATTGGCGGCTATTTCTGCTGACTCATCTGGGTCGATTAGGCCTTTTGGAAAACCTAATTCATAACTATGGGTACCTGCGGCATATTCTCTAACTAACAAAAATTGGTGATCATTGATAAAAGGCACAATCATCACCGCGCCCCGACCATTGCCTGGCATACGCTCGAATACGCGTTGCTCACCATTTGAAAATTCAAGATCGACTTGTTCGATCCTAAACAAGCCGCTCTTAGCCACGATCTTGCGTTTGTGGATCTGTGGTAGTTGTTTGTTGTGGTCTATCTTACTCATGAGTTTTTCACGTTAATATATTTTATTGGCCGAAGGTAAATAGCTTACAAATCAATGGATTTATCAATATACCTTTAATGGAGGGCACTTGCTACTTGTCAAGACTCGCGACAGTAAATCAAACAGCCAGCACGAACAAAAGTCGTAATGACTCACAGATAAATCAGCAAGATAGCCGCCGCTAATCTAACAGGGTAAATAACAATCATTTTAGGGTAATTTCGAATTTTACTCAGCCTACAACACCTTATAATCTATATTCTGGCACTTAATAATTGCCAATTTGTGGTTTAATTGGCCTTAGAACGATTAATTTAAGCAAATATATCAAACTGAGAAACCTTATGTTCGATTTCAAGAAAAACATTCTGCTATTGCTTAGCCTTATGGCCATGAGCAGTCATCTTCACGCCAACCAATCAGCCGATCCTTATGTATTTGTGGAACAGGTGGCGACGGCTTTGTTCCACAGAATTAATACCGATCAGGGGCAGATACAAGAAAATCCTGATCAATTAAAAATCATTGTAGAGCAGGAATTATTACCGCATATTGACCACGGTTATTCTGCCTTATTGGTACTGGGCAATAACACTAAAACCCAACCAAAAGATAAGGTGGTGGAATTTATAGAAGCATTCAAAGTGCATCTAATTACCACTTACGCTCTGTCATTGGGTTATTACCAAAACCAGTTAGTGGTATTTGAGCCGGCAAAACCTTATGTCGGTAAAAAAATAGTGTCTATTAAGGCCATAATCAAAGAAACAGACAGAGGCGATATTGATGTGGTGTTTAAGGTTCGCAAAAATAAAGCGGGTCAATGGAAAGTCTTTGACATGGTGGCCGAGGGCATAAGTTTAATTCGCAGCAAGCGCGCTGAATTCACCCCTGTGATAAAACGCCAAGGAATAGATGCCGTGATCCAAGTAATGAAAGTCAAAGGGGCTAGATCACTAAAGGAAAAAGTCTAATGCTTCTTTGATTTTAATCTCGTGTATTGACCCTAATACATAGCTTACACAGCAAAAAATTCACCCCTATATTTGTTATGAAAAGGAGCGGCTAGTTGGCAAAACTTCCTTGGAAAGATATTCACACTGTATTGCTTGATATGGACGGTACCTTGCTGGATCTGCATTTTGATAATCACTTTTGGTTAACTCACTTACCACAAAAGTTGGCGCAAAAACGTCAAATATCAATAGCTGCAGCACAAGCCTTTATGGATATCGAATATGCCAAAGTAGTAGGCACACTGCACTGGTATTGCCTCGATTCTTGGTCAGCTAAACTGGATCTGGACATAGTTGAGGCGAAACGTGAAATAGAGCATTTGATCAGTATGCGTGAGGATAGTGTGCCCTTTATTGACGCATTAAAACAGTCGGGTCGTGAGGTGATTTTATTGACCAATGCCCACCCGGATAGCTTGTCATTAAAGGTGGAGCATACCCACTTAGATCAGCATATTGATCAGCTTATCTCAACACACGAGTTTGCTGTGACTAAGGAGTCACAATTACTGTGGCAGAAATTACACAAAAAACTTAACTTTAATCCTCACACCACACTCTTCGTGGACGACAGCTTAGGCATTTTAAAAGCAGCCCAAGACTATGGTATTAAACATCTGTTAGCGGTCAGCAATCCAGATAGCCAGCAACCGAGCCGCCACATCATTGATTATCCGGCGGTAGATGATTATAGAGTTCTGCTAGGGGATATATTGGCGGCGCCTGTTATACCCAGCTAAAAGTAGCCCTAAAACTGAATAGGGTAATATCCATTGCTATCCGGTTGACCAAAAAACCTTGCCGCTTGGTGTACTTCTTTTGGTAAATCGGCTGCGGGCTTAAAGCGTCCCTCTATACTGAATTTTTGATCGGCGGGAATACGCGCTTGGGCAGTCAAACCAAAACTATTGGGAGATTTGACGTTAAGCAATATATTGCCATCTTCGCAGCCTAAGTCGGCGTTAAAATCACCTAATTCAATAGTCTGATTGCTGGCTTGAAAACTGGCATTTAACCATTGACCTTGCCCCTTGAGTTGCAGGCAAGCAGCGCTATATTGGAAACGATCTAGCTGTATTTTAAAACGCCCCTGGGCTTTTACCGCAATAGGCAAAGGCAGCAGGCTCAGCACTAAATTTGTGGGTAGATAAGCCAGTAAATCTTCGGCTTCTAGGCTGTTTTTCGAGATCCTGAGTTGTGTATCCACAAAGATGAGTTCCGGCTGGCGTACATTGCCTGCCTGTATTTGCGCCTGAACACGCCCTAATAATAAGGGCAAGAAGTCTAAAGACCACTGAAAATTTCTAAGGGGTAAACCTTGATACTGAACAGTTTGCGCCTGACCTTGCCAGATGCTGCCAGATAGGCCGGTGATCGTCAGCGCTTGGGGTATGGGCAATAGGGGCAATACTTTAGCAGCGGGCAGTTTAACCACTAAAAATATCAGGTAGGTTAATAAACAATAAAGGCCCCACTTTAATCCTGAGCTCATGATTTTGCTAATTTCAGACGACGGATTTTCACCTGACCCGGCACATCGGTCTGGATCATATCAAGATCTATTATTTGGATACCCGCACTTTCTAAGGCTTGTAGCCAAGCCAATACATCGTTAAAGGGGGCTTGATCGACCCATATTTGTAATTCTTGACCTTGGGGCTGCATCCTTGAAATGGCAATATTCATCGCACTAGCCGCCTTATTAACGGCTTGTGGCAAGGCGCCAGAAAAATTACTGTTAGTGGTGACTGAGCTGCGCAACTGCGCCGCACGATTGGCATTTTTTTGTACCCAAGCTAAGAGTGATCTTTGATTGCTGAGGGTATTTTGCCCGCGCTCCACACTCTGGGTCATAGGTGACCATATGCCCCAATAAAAAATAGCCACTATCAACACACAGGCTGAGACAATCATTAGCCGCCTTTCACGGTCAGATAACTGTAAAAACCTTACCTTTAGCTTATCCATACTAACTCCTGATCGACAAAGAGCCGATCACCTGATTGTTTTTCTGATTGATAGAGCCTTGCTCTACTACAAATCCTTGGGCTTCAGCTTGGCGTTTAAATTTATCTAAGGCATCATAATTGTTAGCCGCTGCTTGAATACGTAACTCGCCGCGACTTCGGTCAAAACGCATACTCTGTGGTTTTACCTGAGAGTCCTTAAATGCGGGACTCAACTGGCTAAGCATAATTAACATGGACACCCCGCCTCCACTTTTTTCTAGGGCTAACATTTGTCGCTGCATCGTGGCTCTAAGATCTCGATAGGCACCGGCACTGGGAAATGCACGTTTATACTCGGCGCTAATTTGGGCTTTTATGCGGGTTAATTCGCCATCGATTGTTTGTTGCTCCAGGCCCTTATCGAGAAGACTTGTGAACAAGGCGATAACGGCCAATACCGCTGCTAATCGCCATTTCTTCCATTGGCCTTGGTTTTTATTTTTTATTTTGTACTCGCCCTGCAACAGATTGAAACTGGCGACTCTTGCGCCTTGTGCTAACACTTTCATAGGCAATTCTAAAGCTTGATCCTGACTGTCTAGCTCCGCCAACTCAGTTAAATCAAGCTCAGAGTAATTATCAATTTGCAGTGTTTTTTCATGGTGACTACTGTATTGACGCGCATAGTGGCCAATCGCCTGGGTTAACCATTCTTGTTCCCCTTGTAACCCTGCCCATTCATCTTGGCGCACTAGTAGTTGCTGACCTATCTTAAGCAATGCCCAATTACCGGGTGCCACTTGCGGCAAGGCTAGTATGTCGGGTAATAGCTGCTCACAGACAAGACCTGCATCCTGGATGACCTGTAACCACAGATTAAGTTTGTCTTTATTGACCACAGCCACCGCTTGTTTATTGGCGACCTTAGGACCTAGAGCAAAGAACTGCTGGGCAATGTCACCACTGATCTCTTCTTCGAGCATATAGGGGATGGCAGCTATCGCCTTGCGACCCGCTTTAGTGGGTAACTCAACCCACTTCAGTAATATGTCACTGGTGGGCACTAAGACACAAATAGGCCGGCCGCCTGCTCTATGGGCTAAGCTGCTCAGTTGTTGCTGATCAGGCAGTTGCCCAGAAGCAATAATCTCATCCTGTTGTTCGGACCACACTATCCAATGAATGGCTTCATTGGGCTGGGCGCCAAGGCGCACTACTAACTGTTCCATACTGTCTATTTGCCCTGCTAGTTATAATGGATAAAAAAACTGCTGTTATCAAAAACCACTAAATTCCCTTTGTACTATGCTGACCTCTTTGGCCTGATTGACCTTAAAAAGTGTCTGCATGGCAAAAGTCGCGTTATTATAGCGAGTTTTAGTGTGTAACATAAAATGTGCTGTGGTGACATCAAACCATTGTTGTTTTTCAGTAGACAATGATAAGGCTTTAATTTCAGTCACCGCTAAAAATTCTTCTACCGTTTTGAAACCGTCTTTATTGCGGCTGGCGATCAAGGACCTTGCCTGATTGACCTCTAGTCCAGTGGCAGCGGCTAAGATCGCGGCGTTCTCTTCTGTCAGGGTATTCACATTGATCACAAACAAACTGTCGTTAGGAATAACACAGACCAAGTCTAACAGTTTTGTGAACCAATTGAGCTGTACGCCTTTTACTAGACGCAGTTCGGACTGATGCACCATATAATTGTTGGCCGTCAAATAAGGAAATTCGAGACTCTGGTATTCGCTGTCCTCTGCGCCTAATTGTAAACTAAGATTATCCTCGTCTAACCAATCTACTAATGAGTCTCGTAATATTTCAATATTATAGCTAGGAATTTCTGCATCGACTAAGGTCAGTAGACGCTCAAAACTGGCGATCCTATCGGGTAGTAGCGAAACATTGTTTGCTGAACCCGAACCCGAACCCGAACCTGAACCTGAACCTGCGTCATCTTGATTGCGGGCTACTGGCTCTCGTAATGCATTGAGGTTAAAGCAACTTTGCATATCCACTAGCTGTGCTTGAATACCTCCTCCTTCTAAAGGATACATAAATTCTTCGTTCCAGGGTTGTTCAAGATGGATCACAGCATCAGCTTGTTCAAACAGTAATCTAATGGATTTGCGGGCATACTGCTCGGCCCCCATGGCGTACCAGTATGCTTGATTATTGTCTTTGATATTGGAGGCCCGTTTGACTTGAAGTTGCAGCCTAGTGCCCATCTCTGCTGCCAACACGCTTACCATGGCGACTATGAGAAGTACTAGGATCAAAGCCACCCCTCGTTGCCCAGCGATAGAGGTTTTCATTGGCTTCTGGCCAATAAAAACTCCCGACGGATTTCACCAAAGATAGCACTGTTGATGGTGATCGCTATGGCGATGGGCAGCGTCACCCCTGTGTAGTTTTGCTGCCAATCTGAGGGAGCATTTAAGTTTTTAATATCCTTTAAAAAAGAGACCTGAAAATCGTCGATATCCGTCAGTAATATCTTCACTTTAGGCTGATAACCTATGGCATTATCCAGATAGTTGCCATATAAACGTTCTAGTTGCTGGTCTTGCAAACGATAACTGACGGCTTGCAATTGGCTCCTTGGTAACATGAATTGTGGGTTCTGCCAGCCTAAACGTACCAAACCTAAACCCTGTGTCTCACTATCAAAGGCCCCATCTGCACCCCAGATCACCGTATTGTTGGCCTCGCCATTGACTCTTATGGCCCTTGCTACTGCTTGCAATACGTCACGCTCAATGGTCAACATGGCTCTTTGCAGTTTGGCGAGTTGTTCAAAACGTTCGGTGGATAATTTATCGCTTTCTATTACTGAGGTGAGCACACCAGTGCTGGCCAAACCGATTAAACTAAATATGGCCATGGCCACTAAAATTTCTATTAGGGTAAAACCCTTATGAGTTAACGCACTAGCCTGCTTCATGATTTACTGTGCTTGGCGATAAAGGAGGTGACAGAGGTAATGCTGTATTCGATTTCGGGATCCAAAGAGACTCGCACATCCACCTGGACCATTTCTTCATCGTTGGTTTTTTGCACCTTTTGTTGCCAATACCAAGTTCGCCCGGCCATGTCCTGTGAATCTGTGAGGTTGTTTTTAGGTGGCCAACTGGGATCAATATGCAATTGGGTCATGCGGTTATTCGCCACCCAAGTGGCGAAAGTCATTTCTTCTATTTGCCCTACACCGTTTATGTGATCGCCAGCGGCTTTCATCACTGCGGACCCGGTTAAGGCAAAGATAAATAACGCCACCATCACTTCTATTAAGGTCAAGCCTGCCGCTTTGTGATGTGCATAACCACCGCTAGTATTAAGGCGCATCCAAGGGCCCTTCTTTAATCAGCGGGGTAGAGTCTTGGCCGTTAATTCGATAATAAACTGCTATTTCATCACTAAATTCAGGCTCATAGGCCAAGGTGATAGAAAAGGGTGTGATTTCGCCACTGGCTGAAATAAAAATCTGTGGTGGTTCGAGTTTTTTTTCCTCTTCATTGCCAATATCCACACTGTCGTTTTTCACTGATAGGGCTTCATCAAACAGTTGCCCACTAAACAAACTTTGGTCGGTATCCCAAGGTAAACCCGTTAAGGATAACCGCAAGCTAAACAACTCCGGGAGACTGTGCTTGGCAAAGGTAGGGTCGAGGTCAAATTGCTGCCATTGCTGCTCTTCGTCTAGGACCAAAAAATGATAACTGTTCGTGTCTTCTTCAACCCTCAGGCCCAGTTGTCGTTGATTTAATATGGCGTAATCTGCCGCCATATTAAATACCACTTCCAGGCGTTGACTTTGTTTCTTGATTAAGTCGCTGCCGTTAGGTCCGTTAAAGTTAAGTACCATAATACCCGCCGCTAAACCCATGATCAGCAACACCAACATTAACTCAATAAGAGTAAAGCCCTTATGTTTCCATGTCTGTAGGTAACAGTGGTGCATATTAACTAAGATACAAAATGGTTAGTTTAAATAATCGTTTAAGTTCCAATTGCCAATGTCGTCTTCCGTACCAGGCTCTTGATCCGGTCCAAAAGAGAATATGTCAACGGCACTTAATTCGCCCGGACTGAGCAACTGATAGTCATTGCCCCAGGGATCTTGAGACAAACGTTTAATAAAGCCGCCTTGGGGGAAATTGCGCGGTATGGGGTCAGTAGTGGGGGCTGTGATTAAGGCTTCAAGGGTCTGTTCTGTGGTAGGGAAACTGTTATTCCTTAGTTTATACATCTCTAATGCACTTTCGAGTTGTTGAATATCCACCGCCGCTTTTTTGATATTAGCCGCATCTTGGTTGCCCAATATTTGTGGGGCAATAATACCCGCCATAATGCCGATAATAAGCAATACCACCATCACTTCAATTAAGGTAAAACCTTGAGTGCTGCCTGTTCTTTGTTTCATTAGATATTCACCATAGAGTTAAGTGCCATTATAGGTTGTAAAATGGCCAGCACTATTAATAATACAATAGAGGCCATGGTCACGATTAAAATTGGTTCAAATACTTTGAGTGAAACCCCCACCAAAGCTTCAAATTGTCTGTCTTGATTGTCGGCGGCTCGACCAAGCATTTGTTGTAATTCACCACTGCGCTCTCCTGAAGCAATCATATGCATCATCATGGGAGGAAATATCTTGGTCTGATCTAACGCCGCTCTTAAGCTCGAACCTTCTTTGACAAAGCCTGCTGCGTCTTTCACCGCGGCCTTAATATGCAAGTTTTCTAATACATTACTGGAGATGTGCATGCTTTCCAGTAACGGCACCGCGCTGGAGGTAAGAATGCTTAAGGTACGGGCAAATCTTGCGGTATTTAGGCCTTTAGACACTTTGCCGATCAGTGGCAAGGTGAGAATAAACTTGTGATAACGTTTTTTCATCACCGCTTGCTGTAATAGGCGGTTGATAGCTATCACTAGTAACATCAGTACAGCGCCTAATATTAGACCATAAGCTTGCAAAAATTCACTTAGATCTATCATGATCTGGGTAATAGTGGGCAGTTCTTGCCCCATGTGTTCAAATTGCCCGACTATTTTAGGCACCACCACAGTTAACAATAAAATAACGATGGCGAAGGCAAAAAACATCATAATGCTTGGATAGACCAAGGCTTGGGTAATTTGACTGCGGGTCTGTTGGCGCTTCTCGGTATAGTCGGCTAACCGATTCAGCACGGTATCAAGATGCCCAGACTTCTCCCCCGCCGCCACCATTGCCCTAAACAAATTATCAAATATATGGGGAAATTCGGCCATGGCATCGGCTAAGGTGTGGCCTTCCACCACTTTACTGCGCACCGCCATCATCATATTTCTGTGGCGAGGCTTTTCGCATTGTTCGGCTACGGCTAACAGTGCTTCTTCAATAGGTAGAGCCGACTCTACTAGTGTCGACATTTGCCTGGTGAGCAGTGATAAGTCTGCTGCCGATATACCGTTTTTAAAAAGTTGAAAGCCTTGTTGCGCGCCGCGCTCCTTGTCAGCCACTTGTTCAACTTGCATGGGTATGAGGCTTTGCTCTCGGAGCTGTTGGCGTATTTGTCTGGGGTTATCCCCTTCTAATACCCCTTTTTTTGTTCTGCCATTTTTATCCATGGCATGATAAACATAAGCGGCCATCTAATCTTCCCTAGTGACACGCAACACTTCTTCAAGTGAGGTCAATCCTAGTAATACTTTCTTACAGCCATCATCACGGATACTGGGCGTGTGCTGGCGTATGTGTTTTTCGATGGCTTGTTCACCATGACCATTATGGATCAGCTCTCTGATGCCCTCATCTACCACCAATAATTCGTGTATACCGGTTCTGCCACGGTATCCAGTCTGGTTACAAGCAGCACAACCTTTAGCCAGGTACATACTATGCTCAGCGGTGTCCTTGGCCGCGACTCCTAACACCTTACATTCTTGTTCACTGGGCTGGTGGGGCAGTTTACAATCGGGGCACAAGGTTCTAACCAAGCGTTGGGATAACACCGCCAATAAGCTCGAAGACAAAAGGAAAGGTTCGATTCCCATATCTTCGAGTCGAGTAATGGCTCCAGCGGCTGTATTAGTATGTAAGGTCGACATCACTAAATGCCCGGTTAAACTGGCTTGCACACTGATTTGCGCCGTCTCTAAGTCACGGATTTCACCGACCATCACCACATCTGGATCTTGCCGTAGAATTGCCCGTAAACCTCGAGCAAAAGTCATATCCACTTTTGGGTTCACTTGGGTCTGGCCAATGCCTTGCAAATCAAATTCTATAGGATCTTCAACGGTTAAAATATTACGATCATTAGAATTAATCTCGCTTAAACCCGCATATAGGGTGGTGGACTTGCCTGATCCCGTAGGACCTGTGACCAAAATGATACCGTGGGGTTTGCGCACCAGTCCTGAAAAATAACCTCGGTTGGTTTGGGTCATGCCTAAGTCTTTTAGATTTAGCCGTACATTATTTTTATCGAGCAAACGTAATACCACCCGCTCACCATGGCTGGATGGCATAGTGGATACCCGCACATCTACTGCCCGTCCAGCAATTCTTAGGGTGATGCGGCCATCTTGAGGGACACGTTTTTCGGCTATATCCATTTTTGACATAACCTTGATCCGTGACACCAACATAGAAGCCATTTTGCGATTGGGACGTAGTATTTCTCGTAATATCCCATCGACTCTAAAACGCACTAAAAGTTGGGTTTCGAAGGTTTCGATGTGAATATCCGACGCCCCTTCTTTGATAGCTTCCCCTAACATCGCATTAATTAATTTAATAATAGGCGCGTCATCTTCACTTTCTAATAGATCTTCTGTGTCCGGCAGTTCTTCAGCCAGACTGAATAAATCGCTTTCGTTGCCAATATCTTCCATTAGCTGTTTAGCCGCCGAGGAATCACGCTGAAAAGCGTTAGTCAGGATGGATTCAAACTGACTAATGTCTATTTCTTTTAGACGAAACTCAGCACCTAAAAATCGTCTCACTTCAGCAAAGATCTGAAATTCGGTATCCAAGGTATGATACAAAATAGCCGGATTGTGACCGGTATCGAGCAATACTTGGTGGCGCTTCGCAAAACTAAAGGCCAGTTGTTTGTGTTCAGGCTCGTCGATAGGGGCATCGATATCTGTACCTGCCTCTAATAAGGCCTGTTCTTCAGCCTCGGTAATATTAATATTTGCCAAAGACATGATTACTCAATGTCCTGTAATTTGTCTTTTTGTTGAATGTATTCTTCAAAAGAGGGAGGCAAACTTAATTTGTCATCCCATTCAGGTAAAGATGGGCCCTCGGTAAAGGGCATTAATGGAATACCCTGTGATTGACGTTTTAGCTGCTCTGCCCGAATATAATTGTATTTGCGATGGCTTATTTCATTCATGGTGATGCCGTCGCGGATAATGGTGGGACGAATAAATACCATCAAGTTACGCTTACGTTTACTGGTGGTGGTGGACTTAAATAAATTCCCTATAAAGGGTATATCACCCAAGATCGGTACTTTTGAAATGCTTTCTTGCACGTCTTCATCAATCAGACCACCCAAGACTATGGTGCCGCCATCGTCCACTATCACTGAGGTTTTTATTTCTCTTTTGTTGATCAATATATCAACAGATGTGGCACCGCTGACACTAGAGACTTCTTGCTCAATCAATAACTGAACCGCGTCACCTTCGTTAATTTGTGGGGTGACTTTTAGTTTAATGCCCACTTCTTGACGTTCGACGGATTGGAAGGGATTGGCGTTGTTCGAGCCAGTAGTAGAACCGGTTATAATAGGCACTTCTTGGCCTACGATAAAAAAGGCTTCTTCATTGTCCATAGTAGTGAGATGTGGCGTGGCCAAAATATTGGAGTTGGTATCAGTACTGACCGCTTGCACTACCGCACCCCAGCCATCTCGCACAAAGCCGACTATGGCGCCATTCATTCCCCCTAGCAAATTTGCTAATGGGCCAAAATCACCTAGTTGAGTTCGCTCTGTGGGTACCACAACGGTATCGCCATTTGAGGTAGTGGTCACTGTGTCGATAATAGTTTGGTCTTGGGCTTGATCAGCCGCTACCGCTAATGAACCAATGCCAGCCACCCCATTAGTAAATTGTGTGCCGCCCCCCTTTTCACTGCCCCACTGCACCCCTAAGGTGGTGCCGTCACCCTCAAAGACTTCGACTATTATGGCCTCCACTTGCACTTGTGCGCGGCGTATATCTAATTGCCTAATCACTTCTTCTAAAGAACGCATCATGTCTGGTTCTGCGGTGATCACTAAGGCATTAGAGTCTTCGTGGGAATCGATGCTTACCGAACGGCTATTACCGCCAGTTGTTCGACTGGTGTTTTTGGCGCCACCTTGCCCTTCGGATTGAATGCTGGCACTCACACCTTGTAATACTTTGACTAGATCATCGGCTTTAGAATAGTTGAGGAAAATAACGCGGGTATTACCGCTGGTTTCTAATTCTTGATCCATACGTTCGATCAAATTTACCAAGCGTTGCCTGGCCTTAATGTCGCCACTGACAATAATACTATTAGTACGATCATCTGCCACCACTCTGGGGGCGGATTTACCGGCGCCAGAGGCTGATTTGCCTTGAGACTTATTGATGCTGTCGATAATTCTAACCATTTCTGATGCCGAGGCAAACCTCAACTTCACAATTTCAACTTCTTCATCCCCCGCTTTGTCGACCCGCTCGATAATTTCCACTAAACGGTTTACCACAGCAGCACGTCCGGTTAACATCATCACATTGGAAGCATCGTGACTCACTACGTTACCGCCACCTGCGGTATCATTGAGCTGGCGTAATAATGGTGCCAGTTCGCGCACCGGCACGTTGTACACAGGCATGACTCTGGTGATCATCTCATCACCAATAAATGGACTGCCTTCTACCACAGGTATATTAGAAGACTTGGCGTCTTTGGCCCGTATGATCTTAATCACCCCACTGGACATTTCTACCACTGAGTAGCCGTAGACCTGCAGTACATTTAAGAAAAATTGATAGTACTGTTCTTCATTTAATAGATCGTAACTACGAACCGTGATCTTGCCTCGCACATTGGGATCAACAATAATGGTTCTTTTTAAGTTCTTGCCAACGATGTTAATAAACTCACTGATCTCTGTATTTTTAAAGTTCGGCGAATAATCTGCAGCCATGACCAAACACGAGACTGCATAGAATGCACTGCCCACTGCTAATATAGCGGCTTTCACTAAAGCTGTCCGTTTACACCTACTGCACTTCATTTTTGTGATCCCTCGTCGCCTTCTGGCAAGTCTAGATTAATGGTCATTAAGTCATCTCTACGTTGCACTGTCATCTGTAAAGATTCGATATTTTTAAGCATATTCATTGCTTCTAACGCTTGTTGAGGACTGGTCAAATCTAAACCGTTTATCTCAGTAATAACATCGCCCGCTATTAATCCGGCCTCTTTGAATAGAGACGGATCTTTGCCGGGTCTGACACGATAGCCCAATAATTGACCATTGGGTCTGTGGGGCGAAATTGAAATAAAGTCAATAAAGTTGGTCGGTTGTTGACGGAGCTTTTTACTGGCAACTAGCGCACTTTCAGATAATGTGCGTCTTTGGCTAGTTGTTTTGTTGTTATTCGGGCTAGGGCTGCTGGCTGGAGGTGCAGTCGCTCCCTTAAATTGTTTGTTAAAATCTTCACCGTCTAGCATCAAGGTTTCATTGGTCAGACCGTTTTTGATGATGACCCGGTCCGCATAGACCATTTGTAATGTGGCATTAGTGCCGTCAATTTTTTCACCTACCCCATAGGTTTGCTGTATATTTCTATTGGCAATAATGGCGGCGCCTTGGTCTTTTAAAGAGCTGGCAACCACACCGGTTAAGATTAAACTCAAGCGAGTGACAGGGGCAGTAGTGACGACTTTTTCTGATATGGGTTTGCCGTTAAAATCACCAAATAAATTCAGATTTTTGACTGCGGCTAGATTTAACTTTAGCTGAGAGCCTGGAGTGGAATTTGATCTAACAAGGGCTGCGTTTTGTCCATCCATAGGGGTGTTTTGTGGCCATAAGCGCCACGTCAAATCGGCTCCATAAGCGAGCAAAAATGTGGTTAATAACAACACTACTAAACTATTTATTTTTTGTTGGTGTTTAAGCAGTTGGAGCCATAATTGATTAACGTTATAGTTAGTGACTGTGTTTGTCTCCCAATGGACAGCTGTAGTATAGCAGGTGAATGATAACGAGTCAGAGTAGGGTGACAACTATAATCCGTAATCGTTATAAAAGTATTACTATTTCCTTATTTTACAATTTTTTAGGCAAAGCCATGCAAAAAAATTCAATCACCAATACCAGTGTACGCTTAGACAAGTGGCTTTGGGCTGCGCGTTTCTTTAAAACCCGCGCCTTAGCCAAAGACGCAGTGCAGTCTGGTAAAGTGCAATATCAAGGCAAACGCTGCAAGCCTAGTAGAGTTGTAGAGTTGGGCGCTAATGTAAAAGTTCCACAAGGTTATGATGTAAAAGAGGTGGTGGTGTTGCAACTGCAGGATAAAAGATTGGCTGCGGTTTTGGCTGAAAGTCTTTATCAAGAGACCGAAGATAGTCAAAAACACCGTGCAAATAATGCCCAAGCACGTAAGCTGAACGCCTTGATCAGTCCTAGACCCGATCATCGGCCCAATAAAAAGCAGCGTCGGCAAATCATTCAATTTAAGCAGCAATAACCCTGCTCAATCCCTAAGGTAAGCATATGGCATTTGACCTACTTCATCGATATCTATTTAATCAGGGCAACGTTAGAGGAGAAATGGTGCGTTTACAGCACAGTTATCAGGCTATTTTGGACTCTTACCATTATCCACCTGTTATCAGAGATATCTTGGGCGAATTGATGGCTGCGGCCAGTTTATTAACCGCCACCCTTAAATTTGAAGGGGATATCGCTATTCAATTGCAAAGCGAAGGTCCGTTAAGTTATGCGGTCATTAACGGCACCCACCATCAACAGTTAAGAGGCGTGGCGAGATGGGACGAAACCTTGGTAGAATTACCTAGTGAATTTAACCTTCTGCTAAGAAAAGGCGTGTTGGTCATCACGATCACCCCGCTGCAAGGAGAGCGCTATCAAGGTATGGTGGCCTTGGATAAGCCTAGTTTAGCTGAATGTATTGAAGGCTATTTTGAGCAGTCTGAACAACTGGCGACTAAAGTGATATTACGCACTCAACATACCCCAGATAATGCAAAATCTTGTGGTTTGTTTCTGCAGATATTACCCACTAGCAGTGCAGCCACCCAGTCCAGCGAAACCGACTTTGAACATTTGTGTCACATTACCCAAACCATTAAAGACAGTGAATTGTTTGAATTGCCTGCAGAAGACATTTTACATCGTTTGTACCACCAAGAAGATATAACAATATATCCTGCAAGCAAGGTGCTATTTAAATGTAATTGCAGCAAAGAGCGCAGCGCTAAGGCCCTGCTAGCGGTGCAAAAACAAGAGTTATTAGAGATTGTCAGTGAAGACGGTGATATCGCCATGAATTGTCAGTATTGCCATGCCGAGTATCGATTTGATGGCATCGATGTAGAAAGCATCCATGCTGGGACCTTTAATATGCCAAGGGGCCAAGCTTAAAAAACAGCTGTAGCTTTTATGTGGGCTGATGGTCGGGAATAAAAACCGTTGCAATCATGCCGCCTTGGGCATGGTTTTGTAGGGTGACTTGGCCTGAGTGCATGTTCACTATACGTTTGATGATAGCCAAACCTAGGCCCGAGCCTAAACTGCCTCTGGCTTCGTCACCTTGGGTGAAGGGCTCGAATAAGTTGGCTATTTTCTCTGCAGGGATCCCCGGACCAAAATCACGGACAGAAAAGCATAATTGCCGATCTTTCTTGATATGTTTGGAACTGATTTCGATATCGTTACTACCATATCGAAAGGCATTTTCGATTAAATTATCTAGCACTCTTTTTAGTGCAACTCGCCTTAATAACGTCTGTGGCAGGGGGCATAAATTCAAGACAATATTGTGATTTTCTTCGATATTCCGAGCTTGTGCGGCTTCATTGATAAGCTCGTTAATATCACCACGCTGCAACACTTCTTGTTGGTCCTGACGGACATAATCGATAAACTGATCTATTATCTCATTCATGTCTTCAATATCATGCACTATGCCATCTTTCACCCAGTTTTGTTGTTCTGGCAGCATTTCTGAGGCCAGTCTGATACGGGTCAAAGGAGTGCGCAGATCGTGAGATATGCCTGCTGTTAGTAGTGCGCGATCATTCTCAAGCTGTTTTATGCCTTTGGACATCTGATTAAAGGCCCCAGTGACTGCGATCAGCTCGCTAGAACCTTCTTCTTTTAAAGGTTGAGGGACTTGGCCTCGACCAACCAATAATGCGGCTTCTTCTAAGGCTTTCAAAGGTCGATTCAGACGTCGCACAAAAATAAGGCTGCCACCGACACTCAATATACCAATGACCAATAAATACACTAAATGGGGTGAACCATCACCTTGGCCTAAGCCCACCATGGGGATAGTGATCCAAATGGATGGATCTTGTGGGGGATTAATCCAATATAGATAGGGCTCGCCATGAGTGATCCGCACTTTTGCTTCGCCGCCCAAGCTTTCAGACATCTGTTTTGACCAAGACTGATAAGAGATGGCTAAATCTAAGCCTGCTGCTCTGGCTTGTTGGTGATCATAGACCTGCATGCCTGAGATGTCTGAGAAGCGCCGATCCAATTGTAATCTTTGATTATCTGGATCCTGGACAAAGGCCAATTTAATTTGATTGGCCAAGAGTGTATTGATCTGCTGCACATTAGGGCTCACAAAATAAAATGTGACAGCCACTAAGGAGACAATTTGATTGATTAATAACAAAATACCAATTAAACAAACAGTTTGACCAAAGGCGCTTTTAGGCAAAATTCTCATAGCTAGTAGTTTCAGTGCATTATTTATGGGGTGGCATTTTCACCGTCTGGCACAAAGACGTAACCTAATCCCCAGACCGTCTGAATATAACGAGGGCTGGTGGGATCTTCTTCTAACATCCGTCGCAAACGAGAAACCTGCACATCGATACTGCGCTCCAACGCACTGTAATCTCTGCCTCTAGCTAAGTTCATCAGTTTATCTCTAGACAAGGGCTCTCGGGGATGGGTTACCAAGGATTTTAATACGGCAAATTCGCCACTGGTTAGGGTCATAGGTTGGTTGTCAGCCATCATTTCACGGGTACCGAGGTTCAGTGAGTATCTACCAAATTCTACTATTCGCTCGGCTAATGAAGGCGCCCCAGGTGCTTCGGTGGTTTTACGTCTGAGCACCGCTTTTATTCTAGCGAGCAATTCTCTGGGGTTAAAGGGTTTGGGTAGGTAATCATCGGCACCCATTTCTAAACCTATAATACGGTCCACCTCATCCCCTTTGGCAGTCAGCATAATAATGGGAATTTCATTTTCTTTCTGTCGCAGGCGGCGACATATGGACAGGCCATCTTCACCAGGTAGCATTAAATCTAACACCATCATATGAAAATTTTCACGGGCTAAAAAACGGTCCATTTGTTCAGAATTAGCCGCAGCTCTGACTTGGAAACCTTGTTCAACTAAGTAACGTTCTAACAAACTACGTAAACGCATATCATCATCGACGACTAAAATTTTTGTGGTTTCTTGTCCCATGCTGTCACTTAACCTATAAATGTCACACTCTTGGTAGCAACACTATATGTTAAAGGCGTTGAATTCAAAAGCTTGACTTGCTGAGCAGACGGCTTGGATTGTTACAAAATTTGTCATTGTTATCATCCGAGGCGTTATTGCCGCGGGACTAAAAAAACTTTTTGCCAGTCAGAGCAATGTAAACAGCAAACACCCCTACTAGGGCATAAACCCACTCAAAATAACTTGTCTCACCTTGGCGACCGTTGAGGGTCATGGATATTAGCATAGAGGCCAACACCAGTGACGGCAGGGCAATAATGCCGATAAGAATGCGGATCTTGGTAGATAATTTTTCTGTGGGTGTTCTGTTGAAGATAGCCATTATTTCTCGGTGACCCAATCCATTTGGAAACCGGCTCGGCGTTTTTTGTCGAGTAATTCTTCTAACAAGGGGGTGATAATCAACTCCATCGCTAGGCCCATCTTCCCCCCAGGAACCACTATGGTATTGATCCGTGACATAAAAGCCCCGTCTATCATTTTTAATAGATAAGGATAATCAACGGTTTTCATTTCTCGGCGAAAACGCACCACTACAAAGCTCTCATCCTGACTGGGAATTTCACGGGCGCTAAAGGGGTTGGACGTATCAACAGTCGGCACCCGTTGAAAATTCACATGGGTGCGAGAAAATTGTGGTGTGATGTATTTAAAATAATCGTCAAGGCTGCGCACTATACTGCTCATCACCGCTTCGCGGGAGTGGCCACGATCATTGGTATCTCGGACAATCTTTTGTATCCACTCAAGGTTCACTATAGGCACCATGCCCACAAGTAAATCCACATGTTTAGCCACATTCACATCATCATTAGTCACGCCACCATGCAGGCCTTCATAAAATAAGACATCGGTGTTTTCTGGTAAATCTTGCCAAGGCGTAAAAGTACCAGGCATTTGATTGAAGGGTACCGCTTCATCAAAGGTATGCAAATACTGACGATGTTTGCCCATGCCGGTTCCAGCATATTCTTTAAACAGTGACTCGAGCATTTCAAAATCATTGGCTTTGGGTCCAAAATAACTGATATGGCGCCCCTGCTCTTGTGCCTTACGAATTTCTACTTCCATTTCAGGTCGAGTGAATCGATGGAAGCTATCTCCGGCTACCACAGCAGCATTGACCGATAAATTTCTGAAAATATGTCGAATAGCATTAGTGGTCATAGTGGTGCCTGCACCAGATGAACCTGTAATAGCAATAATAGGGTGTTTAACTGACATTCAAGATACTTTGCCGAGAAATGGACATCATTTATAAGCAAGCTTGGCACTTGGGTCAAGAATTAGTATGTATATTGTTGATTTTAGCTAAGCAATTGCGGATAAATTTATCAGCTCATATGTATACTGGTCTGTATACTGGGCTGTATAATGGGCAGTATTGCCTTAGCAGTGGGCTATTTGATGATCACTGTCCTTGGGCATAAGCCCCTTGTCGAGCAACCATCAACAGGATAGTGTTAGGCTTTGACTACCGGGCACCAGCAGTGATTTTGTTTTGATAGACAGAGTATTTCGTGAGCTTTAGCTCCCAATAAAACCATTAGAAACAGGAAATAAAGGCATTATGAATTTTAAGCGGGCGATGCTGTTAGCCATTATTGGCTGTTTAATCGGAGTGTTTTTGTTTTTTGATCTCGGCCAGTACCTAACATTGGAGAGCCTCAAGAGTAATCAGCAACAGTTGGCAGACCTCATTCAAGCCAATTGGCTGCAGGCCTTTGTAGGTTACTTTTTATTGTATATTGTGGTGACTGCATTAAGTTTACCCGGCGCCGCCATTTTAACCTTAGGC
This sequence comes from Paraglaciecola sp., assembly GCA_034111785.1. Lineage (GTDB taxonomy): Bacteria > Pseudomonadota > Gammaproteobacteria > Enterobacterales > Alteromonadaceae > Paraglaciecola. Next base: position 20,221 of record JAWUWP010000033.1, on the reverse strand, counting down.
TCTGGTGCCTTGTTTGGTCTTGGTTGGGGCTTAGTGCTGGCTTCGTTCGCCTCCACCATTGGCGCCACCTTATCTTTTCTAGTGTCACGATTTTTACTTAGAGATTGGGTGAAATCAACCTTTTCGCAAAAGATCCAGGCCATAGATGAAGGCGTTAAGAAAGATGGTGCTTTCTATCTTTTGAGCTTACGTATGGTGCCTTTGTTTCCATTCTTTATTATAAACTTAGTGATGGGGGTGACCGGTATCCGTGTTCTTACCTATTACTGGGTCAGTCAGTTGGGTATGCTGATAGGCACGGCTGTGTACGTTAATGCAGGCACACAATTGGTGGCCATCAACCGTTTATCGGACATTGTTTCGGCCGATCTGGTGTTGTCTTTTGTGTTGCTTGGGCTGTTTCCCTTGGTGGCTAAATTTGCCATGGATCTATTACGCCAAAGACGTGTCTATAAAGGTTGGAAAAAACCTAAACACTTTGACCGCAACATGGTGGTGATTGGCGCAGGCGCAGCCGGCTTAGTGACCGCTTATATAGCGGCAGCGGTAAAAGCGTCAGTGACCTTGGTTGAAAAAAACAAAATGGGTGGCGATTGCCTAAATACGGGTTGTGTGCCCTCAAAAAGCCTACTTCATGCCAGCAAGTTGGCGCAGGTACACAAAGAGTCAGCAAAAACCGGTGTCACTTACCCGGCCCCTAAAGTGGATTTTAAAGCGGTGATGAGCCAAGTTCACAGCGTGATCAAAGCCATAGAGCCTCATGACTCTATCGAAAGGTACGAGTCTCTTGGCGTTAAAGTCGTGACAGGCAACGCCACTATTGTCTCGCCCTGGCAGGTAGAGATACAAACGGCAGATGGCATTCAGTCCCTGACCACCAAAAACATTGTGATCGCTACAGGGGCCAGTGCTTTTGTACCCCCTATCCCAGGCCTAAAAGAGGTGAATTACCTCACTGCAGAAAATTTATGGCAGTTAACTGAGCAGCCAAAACGTTTAGTGGTATTGGGTGGCGGTCCTATTGGCAGTGAGTTAACCCAAGCCTTTGCGCGACTGGGTAGCCAAGTGACCCAAGTAGAGATGCTGCCACAGTTATTAGCGAAAGAAGATCCAGATGCAGCGCAACATTTATATGAGCAGTTACTTAAAGATGGGGTGGATGTGCGTTTAAATACCACAGCCACGGCTATCGAAAGCAATGAGTTGGGCAAGTTTATTGTGCTAGAAAAAGACGGTAAACAGGAAAAACTGGCCTTCGATGAAATATTAGTGGCAGTGGGCCGCTTAGCCAACTTAACCGGCTTTGGCTTGGAGGATCTAGGCATTGAAACCACCAGAACAGTGGTCACCAATGAGTTTTTGCAGACTAAGTACCCCAATATTTTAGCCGCAGGCGATGTGGCTGGGCCCTACCAATTTACTCATACTGCTAGTCATCAAGCTTGGTATGCCGCAGTTAATGCCTTGTTTAGACCTTTTAAAACCTTCAAGGTCGACTATAGAGTGATCCCTTGGGCTACCTTTACTGATCCTGAAATTGCCACAGTAGGGCTCAACGAAACCGCTGCCAAACAGCAAAATGTCGAATACGAAGTCACCCGTTATGATATTGGCGGTTTAGATAGAGCCTTGGCCGATGATCATGCTCGAGGTTTTGTTAAAGTCTTGACTGTACCAGGTAAAGACAAAATATTGGGTGCCACTATTGTGGGTGCCCATGCAGGTGAGTTATTAGCCGAGTTTGTGCTGGCCATGAAATACAACTTAGGCTTAAACAAGTTGTTGGGTACTATTCATATTTATCCCACTATGGCTGAAGCCACTAAAAATACTGCTGGCGTATGGAAAAAAGCCCATGCACCAGAAGGCTTATTAAATTTTGTCGAAAAATTTCATAAGTGGCGTCGTTCTTAGGCCAATAGATGACAGACAGTAAGGGTAAAGGGTAATGAAAATAACGGTGTTAGTTGCCTGTTTCTTGGCTTGGAGCAATGGCGCCCAAGCTTTTGATCATAGCCATGCACAATACGCTCAGCTATTAAAAGAGTTAGTCCATAGCTCACAGGACAACAAACAGACTCGTGTCTCTTATGGGAGGTTACATCAAGATCCGAGCAGGCTAAATGGGTATCTAAAGACCCTATCGGCTGTGTCGAAAGAGCAATATCAAACTTGGACTGACAATCAACAGCTGAGCTTTCTGATCAATGCTTACAATGCCTTTACCCTAGCTTTAATTAATGATCATTATCAGCAATTTATTCATAAAAAAGTCAATAGCATTATTGATCTTGGCTCTGAGCAGCAGGGTCCTTGGGATCAAACATTTTTTAGCTTATTTCAGAAAAAAGCCAGCTTAAACCAGCTAGAGCATCAGATGATCAGAGTTTGGTTTGCTAGGCCGCGGATCCACGCCGCGTTAGTCTGTGCTGCAGTCAGTTGCCCACCATTGCGAGATACCCCTTTTATTGGCAGTCAGCTGGATAAACAGCTAGATCAGCAGATGCAGCTATTCTTATCTGACGACACACAGAATACTTTTGATCAACAAAACCAAGTGGTTAAGCTATCTTCGGTGTTTAAATGGTATAAAGAAGATTTTGAAAAAGGCGATCGAGGATTTCGCCAATTGTATGATGTTATCAGGCAATACAAGGGCAATATTGCCGATAATGCACAACAAGTAAAGTTGCTAGGATCTAAGACTTATGCCATTGAATTTCTGGAATATGACTGGTCTTTAAATGATCTATCAGATCTTTAGTGGTGACTGGATTTACCCCTAAAAGGCATGCTCAGTAGCGACCATAGCCCAGTATTAAGCTGTGGATTTGAATATTCCTGCAAGCCTAATTTAATGCCCTCATCCCCGTTTTTTGCCTCAGGGGTATAACTGGCAAAGAGTCGATCCCAAATAGATAAATTAAAACCAAAATTACTGTCTGTCTCAGCGACTTCTTGGCTATGATGAATACGATGCATGGCCTGGGTGACTATCACCCTTCTTAACCGCCTATCCACTGTTGTGGATAATTTGACATTAGTATGATTAAACATTGAACTGGCATTTAACAATACCTCAAAAATCAGGATAGCCAGCACGGGTGCGCCTAATAGCAGCACTGCGACAATTTTCACTAATAAACTTAAGGCAATCTCTAGTGGGTGAAAGCGCAAACCGGTAGAAGTGTCTATATGTGGATCCGCATGATGCACACTATGCAGCCGCCACAGTATGGGCACCCGATGCAAGAGCCGGTGTTGCCAATAGATCAGAGCATCAAAGAGCACCACAGTAACAGGCACAACCAGCCACGGACTCAGGGTGAGATTATTCCACAAGCCTAGGCCATGCTGCTGGGCATATATTGCTATAGCAGCCAGGCCACTGGGTATGACTAATCTTGCCACCAGGCTGCCCAAAATCACTAAGGCAAAGTTACTCGACCAGCGCTGGCCCTTGCTCACTGGTGATTGGCGGTTGGGTTTGCGCCATTCCCACAGCATCATTAATAGTAAAATGCCAATAAATAGGCTGAGTCGTATCCAAGCTTCACTGGCAGTATGCTCAATCATTTATAGATATACCTTTGACTTTATATAATCAATTAGAAAAAGTAGCTGAATTTTTATAGTATCATTTCAGAACATTATTAGAGGAAGTTGTTTTATGAAACTCATTACATTGCTTGCCGGTTTACTGGCGATATTATTGATTGGTCTAACGGGTCCCTTATACAAAGCCCAAGTGTTGGATTTGGGGAATATGCTGGTCGTCATGCAAGTCGCTGCATTGGCGGGCTTTATCACTATTATTCTGGCTCTAGTGCAAGTGTTATTTATGCGTAAAAACATCGCCTGGGCAGCCACCGGATTGTCTGTGGCCTTTGCCTTGACCGCCCTGTCTTTTCCTATTGGCATGATGATGAAAGGCGGTGAAGTCCCACCTATTCATGATATCAGTACTGATCTGGTTAACCCTCCCCAATTCGAAGCTATCCTGGCACTGCGAGAAGGCGTGATGAATCCCCCTGAATATCTTGGTGAAGAGGTAGCCGCGCAGCAAAGGCAAGCTTACCCTGAATTACAAAGCAAAACTTACAGCCAAAGCCAAGAACAAGTGTTTGATGCCGCCTTAATTGCGCTCAATGGCATGGGTTTAGAGTTAGTGGCATCGGATAAAGCTAGAGGGGTGATAGAAGCCTCACACGTTAGCCCTTGGTTTGGCTTTGTGGATGACGTGGTAATACGTATTCAAAGCAAGGGTTCAAAAACCATTGTGGATGTGCGTAGTAAGTCTCGGGTAGGTATCAGTGACTTGGGTAAAAATGCTCAGCGCATCTCTTTACTGATTGCTGGTCTTGAAGCACAGCTCTAGTCACTGATTGTATTTGGGCCCGGTACGCGGGTATTAGCCTAAGGCTTTCAATCTAATCTGATGAAATAATGCCTTACCCTTACTATGGTAGGGCATTTTTTTATGTTTGTGATTAATTGCATAGTAGAGCCCGCGGCGCTATTCCGTGAGCGGGCGTTCTTCAGAACCTCTGTAAGCCTTCGCCGATCAATATCACATTAAGCATTGCTAGAGGGATTTTGATGCTTTGATTGCCGATCCCCAATTGCAGGTTATGTATATTGTTCTGCCCCGTCATATGCATCATCAATATGGAGTGGCCGCGGCCAAAGCGGGTAAAGAGAGCTTGTGCGAAAAACCTTTGTCTCTCGATATACACAGCCACAGGCAATGCTTACCTTTATCAAGTGAGGCGGATCAACAATGCTTAGAAAAAGGATTGCTCGAAGTGGCTCGGTCAGCGCCAAGGCTAAAAGATTCAAGGGCTGTCATGGGATTATTGACGAATTGAGAGGCTGCCCTAGAGCAAAGTTCAGGCCGAGTGCGGTAACGGAAAATAGGCTTATTCGAGGACAAAAAAAGCGCGCCTGTGCGCTCTTTTGCGCATCATACTTATGATTATTTTGACTTGGAGGCTTCCCGAGAGATGGCTCTATAAGCAATGTCATCACGATAAAACATAGCTTTAAAGTCTATGGTCTTGGCCAAAGCATAGGCATTTTCTTGTGCTTGGGTTACCGTTTCACCTAATGCTGTGGCACATAATACCCGGCCCCCATTAGTGATCACTTGGTTATTAACCCCTTTGGTGCCGGCATGGAACACCTTGCTGCAAGTATCACCTAATGCTAAGCCTTGTATGACCTCACCCTTAGCATAACTGCTCGGGTATCCACCAGCGGCTAATACCACGCCTACCGCTGCTCGTGGATCAAACTGAGCCGTTATCTGGTCTAAGTTACCTGCCAGTGCCGTCTCTATTAGCTCCACTAGATCTGATTGCAGACGCATCATAATGGGTTGGGTTTCCGGATCACCAAAACGACAGTTGTATTCGATGACCTTGGGTGAACCATCGGCCATGATCATCAGTCCTGCGTACAAGAAACCCACATAGGTATTGCCTTCTTGGGCCATGCCACTAACAGTAGGGTATATCACCTCTTGCATGATCTTTTGATGGATTGTTGCAGTGACCACAGGGGCCGGAGAATAGGCTCCCATGCCGCCAGTATTAGGTCCGGTATCACCATTGCCAACACGCTTATGATCTTGGCTGGTGGCAAAGGCTAAGACGTTCTTACCATCAACCATCACAATAAAACTGGCTTCCTCACCCTCTAGAAACTCTTCGATCACCACCTTACTACCCGCTTCTCCAAAAGCATTACCGGCTAACATATCACGCACCGCCGCTTCTGCTTCGGCTAACGTCATGGCGACTATTACCCCCTTGCCTGCGGCTAAACCATCGGCTTTTACCACTATGGGTGCACCTTTTTCTTGCAAGTACCTTAGGGCTGGCGTTACTTCGCTGAAGGTTTGATATTCTGCGGTGGGTATCTGCTGACGGGCCAAGAAATCTTTACTAAAGGCCTTCGAACCTTCTAGTTGTGCCGCCGCCTGGGTCGGACCAAATATTTTTAAGCCTTGGGCCGTAAAAGCATCGACCACACCTAACACCAGCGGCACTTCTGGTCCGACTATTGTCAGATCTATCTTAGTTTGTTGGGCAAATTCTAACAATGCAGGCACATCCTGTGCATCCACAGGCACATTTTGTACTTTGTCTTCTAGTGAGGTGCCAGCATTACCTGGTGCCACATAGACTTGCTCGACTTTTACCGATTGTGCCACTTTCCAAGCTAAAGCATGCTCGCGACCACCACCACCAATAATCAATACTTTCATCGCTTTGATACTCTTCTATGCTGTGTATTACTAAGGTTTAACAAACTTTAAGGTCATACGATTACTTTCGCCTATGGCCAAATATTTTGCTCGCTCTGTATCTCCTAAACGAAGACCCGGGAGCAGGGTCCATACCCCTTTTTCATGCTCAGCATCGTCCAATGGATTAAGGTTGATGGCGCTTTGTGCGAGCAATCTAAAGCCGGCTTTTTCAGCGGCGGCTACTACTACAGATTGTTTCATGTAACCAGATTTTTTCTGTGCAGCCTCTGGTCTATCTTCAGGTAATTGATGCTCTACCACACCTAAAACACCGCCTTTTTTTAAGGCTTTAAAAAAGCTGGAAAAAGCATTGTTCATACCTTGCTGATCTTGCCCCATGTACCAATTGTGCACATTACGAAAGGTCAGCACTCTATCTAAGGAATTGGCTGGAGCAAAGTCTAAGGCCTTAGTGGGGTGAAAAGCCGTGACTTTTACGTTGTCATATTGGCTATTAGCACTGATTGTTTCCTGAAAATTATCTAAGGATTTCTTAAAATAAGGGTTAGAGTTTTCGTCAACATAAAAGTGTGCCGCATAATATTGCCCCTTATCCTTTAGCAGTGGCGCTAGAATATTAGTATACCAACCGCCACCCGGGGATATTTCTGCCACTGCCATATCTGGTTGCACATCAAAAAATCTTAAGGTCTGCTGTGGATTACGGTATTCGTCTCGCAAACGTTGCCCCACAGAGCGATTTTCATTACTAACGGCGTCGCTAATGGCATCCGCATACACAGACGCGGAGTGGGTGGTCGCTAACCCTAAGGCCGATAGGGTTAATAGCATTTTGCAGGCACTGACTAAGGAAGTGTTAAACATAATACTCTCTGTGGTGGCTAGATTGACTGAGTTAATTGTAGCCTTGTTACTTAGGCTAAGTCACCACAATACTGAGGCGATGCTCGCCTCAGTATTGTGGTTTATTAATGCTTAAAGTGGCGCATGCCAGTAAATACCATGGCCATGCCATGTTCATCGGCGGCGTCTATGACTTCTTGATCACGCATTGAGCCACCAGGTTGAATAATGGCACTGATACCGGCCGCTGCCGCCGCATCTATTCCATCTCTAAAGGGAAAAAATGCATCGGAAGCCATCACTGAACCTTGCACTTGCAACCCTTCGTCGGCTGCCTTAATACCGGCAATTTTAGCCGAATAAACCCGGCTCATTTGCCCTGCACCTACGCCTATGGTTTGGCTGTCGTTGCAATACACTATGGCATTAGATTTTACGTATTTGGCGACCTTCCAAGTAAAGATTAAGTCTTTTAGTTGTTGTTCTGTCGGTTGTATTTTACTGACCACTTGTAAATCTTCTGATTCAACCATGGCAAAGTCACGTTCTTGTACTAATAGGCCACCATTGACTCTCTTAAAGTCATGGCCTTGGGTTAACTGGCCATACCAATCACCGCAAGCTAATAGACGTAAGTTTTTCTTAGCCGAAATCACCTTCATAGCCCCTTCGCTAACAGTGGGGGCTATGATCACTTCTACAAACTGACGGTCGACTATGGCCTGGGCCGTTTGCTCATCAAGTTCACGGTTAAAAGCGATGATGCCACCAAAGGCTGAGGTAGGATCCGTCTGATATGCACGATTGTAGGCGCTGAATATATCCTCGCCTAATGCGACGCCACAAGGATTAGCGTGTTTGACAATGACACATGCAGGTTGCTCAAATTCCTTAACACATTCTAAGGCGGCATCGGTGTCAGCAATATTATTAAAAGACAGGGCTTTGCCTTGCAGTTGTTGGGCGGTGGCAACCGACGCTTCTTGAATGTCATTCTCCACATAAAAAGCCGCGGTTTGATGACTGTTTTCACCATAACGTAAGTCTTGTTTTTTAGTGAACTGCATATTGTAGGTACGAGGAAATTCGCTATGGGAATGACCACAGTCTTCTTCACATTCAGTTGACTCAAGCATGGTACCAAAGTAGTTGGCTATCATACCGTCATATTCGGCTGTGTGCTCAAAGGCAGCAATGGCTAAATCAAAGCGCGTGGTCTTTGCAACACTGCCGGCATTAGCCAACATTTCTGACATTACTCGTCCATAGTCTTTGACATTCACCACTATAGTCACATCATTATGGTTTTTAGCCGCTGCGCGCACCATAGTGGGGCCACCAATGTCGATATTTTCAATAGCTTGTTGCACAGTGCAGTCTTCATTTGCCACTGTGGCTGCAAAGGGGTAAAGGTTCACTACTACTAGATCGATAGCCTGTATATCGTTATCCTGCATGACTTGCTCATCTTGGCCGCGACGGGCCAAAATGCCACCATGAATTTTGGGGTGTAGTGTCTTGACTCGGCCATCCATTATTTCTGGGTGACCGGTATAATCAGATGCTTCAATTACCTTTAGGCCATTGTCACTGAGCAGTTTAGCGGTGCCGCCAGTAGACAATAGTTCAACCCCTTGGCTCAGCAAAAATTGAGCGAACTCTACTAGTCCGGTTTTATCAGAAACGCTGAGTAATGCGCGACGAATTGGTGCTGTTGTTGTAGCTGATACATTGTGCATGTTTAATCCACTCTATAGGCAAAGGTAATGATAATCGGATCGCTAAATAGTCATTTCCTGACTATTTGGTCATAGTCTTCACAAACAAAAAGAGCACCTGTAGGTGCTCTTTTGTAAACATCTTTTTCTAGTTCATTCCGTACTGTTTAAGCTTTTTCCGCAAGGTACCGCGATTGATACCTAACATGATCGACGCTCTGGTTTGGTTACCGCGAGTGAATGTCATGATTTCTTCTAACATGGGGGCTTCGACTTCTGCCATCACAAGCTCATACAAGTTTTCGATATTGGTGTTGTCCAGTTGTTTTAGATATTTGTTGACCGCCTGCTTAACTGAATCACGAAGTGGTTTTTGTGCCTGAGTTTGCGAAGGCGTGGTTACCGTTGTGCTAAACGGTGAAGTGTCATTTTGTTCGAACATATAAATCTTGCTCTTTAGTTAGTCATCATTAAGCGGCAGGTGAAACAAACGCATGCGCTGGTTCATCTGCCAATTCATCAAAGTACGTATGTAACGCCTCGAGTTGCTGTTGTGCATCCTCGATAACGTTGAACTTTGCACGGAACAGTCTTTGCTGATCCTGTTCTGCCAAATACCAGCCCACATGTTTGCGTGCTATTCTGCTCCCTTTAAACTCACCATAAAATTGGTGAACATTGGCGACGTGTTCCAGCAAAACGCTGCTCACTTCGTCAACTTTTGGTGCATCCAGTATTTGACCGGTTTGCAGATAATGTAAGATCTCACGGAAAATCCAAGGATGCCCTTGAGCCCCGCGACCTATCATTAACGCATCTGCTTCGGTGTATTCCAATACGTGCTTAGCTTTGAGCGCGCTGGTGATATCACCATTGGCAACAACAGGAATTGACACGGCTTGTTTAATGGCCTTAATAGTGTCGTATTCTGCATCGCCTTTGTACATGCAGGCTCGGGTGCGACCATGCACCGCCAATGATTGAATGCCGTTGTCCTGTGCAATCTTAGCTATTAGTAAGCCATTGCGGTTTTCAACATTCCAACCTGTACGTATTTTTAAAGTAACAGGCACTTGTACTGCCTTCACTACTGCTTGGATGATCTCTTCAACCAGTTTCGGATCTTGCAGTAACGCAGAGCCTGCCAACTTCTTATTCACTTTTTTTGCCGGGCATCCCATATTGATGTCGACGATTTGTGCGCCATTGCCCACATTAAACTGTGCGGCTTGTGCCATCAAGATGGGATCTGCTCCGGCTATTTGTACCGCCCGCAGACCTTCCTCACCTTGGTGATCCATACGTTGTTTGGATTTATCCGTATGCCATACTTTTGGATTGGACGATAGCATCTCGGATACCACCAATCCCGCCCCTAAACGCTTACACAATTGTCTAAAGGGACGGTCTGTGACACCGGCCATGGGCGCCAGGATCAAATTATTATCTAACTTATATGGACCTATATGCATCATTAGTATCGTTTAAATTGTGCAAAAAACGTCCGAATAATCAAAAGGGGCGCAAGTCTAAGGGTTTTTGACGGTCATGGAAAGGCTATAAAACCAACAAAATATGACTTTATTTGGTTTCAGCATATTGACAATAGTAAATTTAAGCCTATTTGTGTGATATCTGGCGATTTTGTGCAATATGTGGCTGGGGCAGCAGCACATAAGCCAGGCATATCTTTATCGAGGCAGTTTGCCCAAGAGTATATCCTTAAACATTACCCAATCCCTTAAAAGGTTGTAAAAGGGATAAGAAAAGGTCGCGGGTTTATTATGTTCAAAAAAGAAATGACCCACCCAAGCAAAACCATAGCCGGCAATAGGGACTAACCCCAGCAATGAGTAGTTTTCAAGGAATATGGCGACCGCTATAATAATCAAAATAAGCAAAAAGCCTATAAAGTGTAACCTTCTACAGGTTAAGTTTTTATGTTCAGCTAGGTAATAGGGATAAAATCCAGAAAAGGTGCTAAATCTAGCACTGTGCATTTTAGGCATGTGGGCACTGGCTTATTTACGTTAGTATGCTGCAGATTAATCTAGCAAAATAGTCTGAAATGTCCAGCACACGACAATGTTTGCCATCTAGACCGGAGTAATCTTTCACTTGAGTTTGCACGATCTGGCCCCATTTTCAGCTCAAGCAACAGTAACATGGATCTTAACATGCAAAATTTTATCGATATCACAGCAGAGAACTTCGAGCAGATCATAATACAAGACTCACAAACCAAAGTAGTGATGGTGGAATTTTGGGCTGAGGGTTACGAACCTAGCCAAACACTGGCGCCAGTATTAGCCAGGGTTGCCGCTAAATTTGCCGACAGCTTGATCCATGCCAAAGTAGATTGTCAATTACAGCAAGAGATAGCCGGACAATTTGGAGTGCAAAACCTACCCACAGTAATTTTGGTTAAAGAGGGGCAACCCATAGACGGTTTTGCGGGTGTGCAGAGCGAAGAACAGATAATCAGCACCTTTGAAAAACACTTGCCCAAAATCGAAGATGGCTTGTATCAACAAGCTGCAGAGCTGGTGGGTGCTGGAGATTATCAGCAAGCCTATACCTTGGCTAAACAAGCCCATGATTTAGATCCACAACGAGTGGATATCACCCTGCTGTTAGCGGATTGCCAGGTGGAATTGGGTCAGCTCAAAAATGCCAGAAGCTTGATGGCAAATATTGGTTTAGTGGATCAAGATGCATCTTATAAACGTATTTTGGGTAAAATTGAACTAGCGGAGCAAGCGGCGCAATCTCCTGAAATCAAAGCACTACAAGAGCAATGGGCGATGGAGCCAGACAATTTAGACATCAAAACTAAATTGGCCGTGCAACTTCATCAAGCGAACCAAACAGAAGATGCTTTAGAATTGATCATTTCGGTGCTCATGAGTGATTTAAATTTTGCAGATGCAAAAAAATTGACCTTGGATATGATCAACGCCCTGGCCGATGGCGATCCATTAAAATCTAAATATCGCCGGAAAATATATAGCTTACTCTACTAGTCATTAGTGGCGAGGTGAACATGATTGGCTCACCAGTGAGCTGCGCACATGGCAGGTCACTAGCCTAGCTAATATGACTAATTTGTTTGGATTTTGTGATCATTACGGGATATTTCTAGCTCAGACTTTGTGACTCAATAATCATATTAAGTTGCAGCGGAGCTCCTTCATGAAAACATTCACTAGACTCACCCTTGCCAGTATTTTGGCTTGTGCATCCAGCCACACACTAGCAGCCGATCTCACCATTGAAATTCAAAACCTCACTCAAGGATTGTATTTTACGCCCATTGCTGCGGTAACCCATTCCCCAGACAATAGTCTGTTTGAAGTGGGCGAAGAGGCTAGTCCTGAAATCCAGGCAATGGCTGAAGGCGGAAGTTTGGGCGGATTAACGGCTATAGCAGCGGCTATAGGTGCAGATGTATTAGCCGAACCTAGCGCTGGACCTTTAGGGCCATCGGCAAAAGTATCAGGCTCTTTTATGACGACACAAGGCAATACTGTGTTGTCTGTGGTGGCGATGGTCTTGCCCTCAAATGATGGTTTTATAGGGTTAGATAATTGGATTATTCCCACTGAAGTCGGCACGTACACCATATTTTTAAACGCTTATGATGCCGGAACAGAGGCCAATGACGAATTAGTGGGTAGCGGTGAGCCAGGCGCACCAGGCATGCCAGCGCCACCATTTTTAACATTAGGCACAGGGGGTAGCGGTGTCACTAGCACCCAAAGTAACAATAATATCCATATTCACCCAGGTAATATTGGTGATGACTCTGCATCAGGTGGGGTGAGTGATGTCACTAACAGCATTCATCGTTGGTTGAACCCTGTGGCCAAAGTAACAGTAACCGTTAACTAAGGAGATTGTGATGTTAAGTCAATACACAATAAGTAAAACACAGTTAGCACTGTTACTGACTCTGCCCCTAATACTCAGTGCCTGCAATGATGATGAAGTCATTCGTGAGGTACCAGTTGAAGTTATAGTAGAAGTGCCAGCACCTATCCCTGTTAATGTGAGTTATGAAGTGACAGTCACCAATCTCACGAACAGCCAGCCACTTTCTCCGATCGCAGTAGTCTTGCATGGGACGGGCAATTTGTTCACTGTAGGAGGCGTGCCTTCAGTCGCGTTGGAACGCATGGCGGAAGGGGGCATGAACGATGGTGTATTAGCTTTGGGAATGGCCTCTGCTTCTGGTGCTGGACCTATAGGCCCAGGCGGCGCTGAAACCATCAGTGTCACTATTCAAGATATAACAGATGCTAAGTTATCTGTGGTCACCATGTTGGTTAATACCAACGACGCCTTTAGTGGCTTGGATGCCGTAGACTTGAGTGGTTTTGCGCCAGGTGATAGTTGGAGCACTGTTGCCTCTGTCTATGACTCTGGTACCGAAGTTAACACCGAAGCTGCTGGCACTATGCCTGGCCCTGCCGATGGCGGCGAAGGGTTCAATGTGGATCGAACGGATACGGGCTTTGTTGCAATGCATCCAGGTGTGGTGACTGTGGGTGACGGTTTAAGCAACTCAGTGTTACGAGTAGAGCATAAATTTGATAATCCAGCGGTGCGCATTAAGATCACTCGTACCGAGTAACTCGTATCGAGCAACTCGCATCGAGTAACTCGCATCGAGCAACTCGTACCAAGCCAATCCAATGGAATAGTGATTGTGTAATAATCTGTGAATAGACCCCAAGGCGCTCAAATGATAGTTTATTGAGCGTCTTTTTTTGTTTCGGCCATACTCGCCAGTCTACAGTCGATGATAATGACTGCGGCGAGTTAATTTTGTTTTTATAATACCAGAAAAAATGGAGCAGGGACTATGCCCGATAACGTGCTGTTAGTAGAAGATGATGATGATGTGGCTGACCTGATCAAGGCCAATTTGCATGAATTAGGGATCACTACCACACATCAGGATAAGGGTAACAAGGCGCTCGAATTAGCCTTGAGCCATGATTACTCCTTAATGATCTTGGACGTTATGTTGCCAGAGATAAGTGGTTTGGATATCTGTCGTCAAGTTCGTGCCCAAAAGCCCTCTCAAGCCATCATAATGTTGACGGCAAAAAATTCCGAAACAGACAGAGTTTTAGGCTTAGAGCTGGGTGCCGATGATTATATGACTAAACCTTTTAGTGTCCGTGAATTACAAGCTAGAGTGCGCTCTCAACTGCGTAAGGTGCACCTGCTACAAGCTGCCACGGCAGGGCCTTCGCCAATAGATGATGGCCCTTTAATGATTGGCACTATGAGCATTGATCAAAAAAATCATCAGGTGATATTCAAGGAAGTAGAAGTGGAACTCACTGTGACTGAATTTGAATTATTACATCATTTAGCCAGTCACCCCAATCAGGTGTTTACCCGTAGTCAATTATTGGAGTCTGTTTGGGGTTATCATCACAGTGGTTATGAACATACGGTCAATTCTCACATCAATCGACTGCGCGCAAAAATTGAACAAGATGCTACCTCACCACAAATTGTGCAAACAGTATGGGGGGTAGGCTATAAATTTAGTCCCTCGGGCGTACAAAATTAGCAGTGATCACTGCTTAATTTGCCTGTTATGCATGAGCGGCTGTCTAGCCACCTTTATATTATGGAGTCCCCCGATCTATGCAATATAGTGTGATCCAGTTAATGCTGATCGCTTTGGCAATGGTCCTGATAATTGAAGGTTTAGGGCCCATGCTGTTTACCAAAAAATGGCGGCTATTTTTACAACTAGTATCTGAGCAACCGTCATCTCAATTAAGAACCTTAGGGGGAATATTAGTGACTGTGGGTGTGGTGATCTTGTATTACTTGTTATGGTAGTTTTGCCCGCCACTTAAGGGTATTTTGAGTTTCTAGTTCAAGCTTAATAGATGTTTTTGATTTAATTTGGTATAAGCAGCATTATTTTGCTATTTAGATGCCCTGTGTTTTTTGTTAATATCCTCGCCTAATTTTATGACTCCGTCGAATTCATGGCTAAAAATGTTGTAGTACTCGGTACCCAATGGGGTGACGAAGGTAAAGGCAAGGTGGTTGATCTACTCACTGATCGGGCTTCTTATGTAGTGCGTTACCAAGGTGGACATAATGCAGGGCATACTCTTGTCATAGATGGCCAGACCACAGTCTTACATTTGATCCCTTCAGGTATCTTACGTGAAAACGTGACCTGCGTAATAGGCAACGGCGTAGTGCTAAGTCCAGAAGCCTTGCTCAAAGAAACCGCTATGCTAGAAGCCAGAGGGGTGCCAGTTAAAGAGCGCCTAGTCATTAGCGAAGCCTGCCCACTTATTTTGCCCTATCACGTGGAATTAGACTTGGCCCGGGAAAAAGCCCGTGGCAATAAAGCCATTGGCACTACCGGTCGTGGTATTGGCCCTGCATATGAGGATAAAGTGTCACGCCGTGGATTGCGGGTAGGGGATTTATTTAATCCCGAAGATTTTGCTATCAAGCTCAAAGAAATCCTCGAATACCACAACTTTATGCTCACCAATTATTATCAAGTGGAGGCTGTTAGTTATGAAAAAGTACTAGCCGATGCCTTGGCTGTGGCCGATATTTTAAAGGCTATGGTAGTAGATGTGACTGATATGTTAGATCAAGCCCGGCTAAGAGGCGATGCCATTATGTTTGAAGGTGCACAGGGCACCTTGCTGGATATTGATCACGGTACTTACCCTTATGTTACATCATCTAACACCACTGTGGGT
Organism: Paraglaciecola sp.; assembly: GCA_034111785.1. Taxonomy (GTDB): domain Bacteria; phylum Pseudomonadota; class Gammaproteobacteria; order Enterobacterales; family Alteromonadaceae; genus Paraglaciecola. Next base: position 4,631 of record JAWUWP010000033.1, on the reverse strand, counting down.
GGCGTAGCAACAGGAGCAGGTTTTGGTCCACTAAATCTAGACTATGTACTGGGCATTGTTAAGGCTTATACCACAAGAGTAGGATCTGGGCCTTTTCCAACAGAATTAGATTGTGCAGTGGGCCAGCATTTAGGCGTCAAAGGTCATGAGTTTGGTGCCACAACTGGTCGTAAAAGACGTACAGGTTGGTTTGATGCGGTGGCTATTAAACGTGCAGTGCAAATCAACTCAATTACTGGTTTTTGTCTGACAAAATTAGATGTGTTGGATGGTCTTGAAAGTTTATCCATTTGCGTGGGTTATAAAGACCAACAAGGTAATATTCAGGATGTGCCACCTATGGCCGCCGAGGGGTATGAGCTGATTACCCCTGTTTACGAAAGTATGCCTGGTTGGAGTGAAAATTCTTTTGCGGTGACGGATTACGCTGCTTTACCCCAAGGGGCAAAAAATTATATTCAACGTCTGGAACAGCTAACGGGTGTGCCCATCGATATTATTTCTACCGGGCCAGAGCGCAACGAGACTATAGTGTTGCGCCACCCATTCGAAGTATAAAAAGCTAACAAATTAGGACTGCCCGGTGCAGTCCTTTATTCACTTAGGCACAAGCTTGGCAGCTTTGTCCTGTGCTGTTTATAGTCCTAAGGCCCATATCCTTGAGCCGCAGCTAGTGAGTGCACCGCCCTTGTATTTTATACAAAGGAAGCCAATAGTCTGGAACAGATAAAGTTAGCGGTATTTACGTGTTAATCTTACCGTTATGATCCCCAATTAATCTATAAATTCAGAGGCCGATATGCACAGCACAGTTGCCAATCCACAGCAGACGTCAGACTCAGTTTCTACTATTGAACCGAAGATCTTGAGGATTAGAAACACATTTTCCACCGGCAAAAGTAAAGATATCCACTGGCGAATTGCTCAACTTAAACAAATAAAGAAAATGGTAGTTGAACAACAACAAGCCATATTTTCGGCCATGCAACAAGATTTAGGACGTTGCAATATGGAGTCTTGGACGGCGGAATTAGGTGGCGTGTTGAGTGAAGTTGAGCACGCCCTTAAACATATTAAAAAATGGACTAAAGCACGCAAAGTGCCCACACCTATTGTTGCGCAACCGGGAAGCAGCTACATTTTGCCTGAGCCGGTTGGCACAGTGTTGATTATTGGTGCATGGAATTATCCACTGCTATTGGTGTTAAACCCCCTTGTGGCTGCCATTGCCGCAGGCAATTGCGCCGTGATAAAACCCTCGGAGTTATCTGCCCAAGTTTCAACATTATTGGCTCGATTGCTGCCTGAGTATTTGGACAATGACGCCATTCAATTGGTCGAAGGGGCTGTGCCAGAAACCACCGAATTATTGAGACATCAATTTGAACATATTATTTTCACAGGCGGTGAAGTGGTAGGTAAAATTGTGATGCGTGCCGCCGCTGAGTTTTTGACGCCAGTGACTCTTGAATTAGGCGGTAAAAGTCCCTGTATTGTAGACAGTACTACGGATCTAGATGTGACTGCGGCCAGAATAGTCTGGAGTAAATGGATGAATGCCGGGCAAACTTGTGTCGCACCCGACTATATCTTGGTAGAAAAGGCCTTTGCTACAAAATTAATCGATGCTATTAAAGGCAAGTTACAGGCTTTCTATACTGAGGATGTAGTCAGTAGTAAAGACTATGGACGTATTGTTAATGAGCATAATTTTGCTCGTATTATGGGTTACCTTGATGGTCAAACAATAGTTCACGGTGGCAAGAGTGACCCAAACACGCGTTTTATTGAGCCAAGCATTATCTTAGATCCCCCTTTGCATAGTGCCATCATGCAAGAGGAAATTTTTGGTCCAATATTACCAATTATCACAGTAGACAGCATCCAGCAATCTATCGGCTTTGTGAACGCAAGGCCCAAACCTTTAGCTTTATATCTCTTTTCTAAAGATCAACAATTTGAACAACAAGTATTACAGACTACTTCAGCTGGAATGGTCTGTGTTAATGACGGCTTTATGTTTGCCGCCAATCCCTATCTGGCTTTTGGTGGCGTCGGCAGCAGTGGTATGGGGGCCTATCATGGGCAGATTGGTTTTGATAACTTTAGCCACCTTAAAACGGTAATGAAACGCAGCTTTATGTTTGATATTGCTTTACGTTATCCCCCATATACAGACACAAAGTTTAAGTGGTTAAAGAAATTACTCTAGTGACTGTGGCCATTGTAGCGGTTGTGGTTTGCGGTTGTACTTGACTGCCATTGGGACATAATTCCAAGACGTTGGGCGCAGAAAAATCCACTGAGGCCTGTTGATTGGGTTTGACGGCGGCCAACACAGTGAAGCAAAACTCTCGCCTTGAATTTCTAATCGTTAAAGACGCATTATGTTATCTGGTGTTGGAACCCTTTATATATTGTTAGTGTTTTGGCGCTTTGTGCGGGTACAGCCACCACTAGTGAGCTGAGCCGTTAATTCGACAGTAGGCTACGCTTTGAAGATCGCTCTAATAAGGAGCATTGCTTTGAGTATCAAGTCCGCTTTTCTCCTACCAGGGGTTTCTCAGAACGTTAAAGTCTCAGTGCTTTGGCCACCACAAGAGACGATTTTACTTCGAGTCACAACACTATTAATAGCGCTAGCACCGGTACTTTTCATGTTAGATCTGAACAAAGTGAAAATAAAACTGAGCTAGGTGCGCTGCCAGCCCATAAAGGCGGAGTGTCTTCTACGGGACTGTCAAAGCACGGGTGGATCTAGGCTGTCAGGCAAGTGGTGACCACCAATAAAGGTAAGCTCGAAGTCGTATTGGCAGAACTATCTGATACAAGTGCCGGTCAAGCAATGGCTTTGCGGCAGAATTAGGCTCAGTCTTTAGTTTTAAGCAAAGACTGGACTGGTTTACCCAGTTCGAATGATTCGAAGGTAAGGGTAGAATACAGCTAGGCATTCAATATGGATGCTGTATTCAATCAGTCGAGTGCATTGAGTCATTGTTCAACTAAACGTGTCCATCCTTGGACAATTTGTAGATTATAGAGGCGATCCAGTGTTTCCTTAACTTGCCTCAAACCATCGTCCGTTGATAGTTTATATAATGCTACCTTTCCCTGCTTATGCCATTAGCTTTGGCACATCTATTACTGCTCCGTGAGTTTTTAGTGCGTCCGTGCACTATTGTCATCCCTGTATGTACTCAATCCTTGAACACAGAACTAGTCTAATCAGCCTGCTAGTTTGGGGTTATGAAATCTGGGGCAATGGTTGTCAAAAACGGGACGTTAAGCTACAGGCCAATAAAATCGGGGTCAAAAGCTTACCAATGACTATAAAAAACAAGACAAACCTATTAAAGTGGGTAAATACAAGATGAAAGAACCGCAGTATCTCAGCCTCAGATTGAGAGGTATAAAGATGCTGGGGTTGATTTAGCAATTGATTGCTACCGCTCATCTCAACCTTGGTAAACAGGCATCTAACATTTAACATCCCGCTCGATTAATTATCTTTATGGCGTCTTTTTTACTTTGGTTATTTGAACATTAGATTGGTATTTAACATAAGGACATGATTATCAGGATACTCAGCAGTAAAGTGTTTTTTTTCATTCTCCTCTGGTGTCTGCCTTTTAGTGCTTTGGCAAAAGATGTTTTTGATATGCCGGTTTTTGAAACGGTTGGAGTTAAAGCCTCCTTAGGCTTGTTGTCTAACACCTCTGTGGGACAAGATGAGTATGGCTTTATCTGGATCGCTACCCAAGCTGGTCTAGTCAGATACGACAGTGATCATTTTACACCTCATATGCATTCCCCAGAGGATCCCTTTTCTATCAGTAGTCATGACATTCGAACATTACTAGGGGATAAAAATAATAATATTTGGGCGGGCAATTATCGCCATGGTATTGCTTTGCTTAACCCTAAGACCGAACAATTTACACATTTATTAGAAGGCAAAGTAAAGCTTAGCAGTGCCTCACATGTGCGCGTTTACAATATGTTCGAGCAACCCGGCTTAGGCGTATGGGCGGCCTGGACCGACGGTGATTGTCAAGGCAAGGTCATGGCGCATTATGTGATGAGCGACACTAACAATATGTTAAGTAATCCAGCGTCGGCCTTGTTATTTGACGGTCGCCAAAGACTGTTAGTGGGATTTATCGATGGCCTGCAAGTGTTAAATGACGATGGCACCTCTAGTGCCTTATTGCACAGCGAACATGAGTTAGATATCACGGCCCACATTCCTATTGTGTTGCTGACCGCCAAAGGAGATGAGGAAAGTCCCTTGGCGCGCTGGAAACTGGGTGTAGATAATGATGTTACCAAGCCATTTAATCGCACAGAGCTGCAGGCCAGGTTGTCTCGGTTAATCTCTGTGCCCCTTATCCTCAGCCAACGTCAAGGTCGTAAGACACATGACGCTAATGAGCGACAACAGCATTCAGTTTATACGACTATAAGTCTTCTAAAACCAGTTGACAGAAAGAGTTTGGGACTATGATTTTTGTTATAAAAGGACTAAGTATTACCTTAGCGCTTTGTGTTTTCTTTAATAGTGCGTGGCTAGATGCCATGGAACAACCCCCCGCAGATATATTCGATTTAGGCCAGCCGGTATTTGAAGCCAT
>JAWUWP010000032.1:0-38473 GCA_034111785.1 Paraglaciecola sp. | reverse complement strand
ACTTATTACTACTGGCACATAACCGATTTCAAAACCGCTAACGGCATCAGCCAATTGGCCGGGATCAATTTTTGATAAGTGGGGATCTTTATTATCAGGATTGTTAGCTCCTTTATAATTAATAAACACTGGTTCACTAGGGTTTTGCTTGGAATTACTGTTTATTAGTGTATGAAATTTTTCTATATATGTTTGCAGATTATTTAAATATTCATCTGTATACGTTTCAGGATGATTTTGTTTGGCTGAAAGCATTGCAGGTTGATCAATAAATTTAAACCAAACATAAGTAACAGTGGCACCATTTTGTAGATCTTTTTGATATCTAGTTTTACTACCTATGGCCCAATTTGAGAACTCTTCATTTGAAGTATCTCGTTCTTTGTAACTAAAGAATTCGTAGCTTTTCTTGGGAGCCCTAATGATGTTGTCTGGGGAGTTAACTAACTCTGTCTGATATTGATTAGGATGATTTTTAAACTCATCACTTGCTCCTTCTTCCACCACCCATTTAGCATCAAGTTTTCTTACATATCCATACCCACTTTGATCTATTTGTGTTTGTTTCGAACCTTCGTCCCATTGAACATAACCTAGATTATTTTCAAAACCCATTTGATAAGGAGGCTTGACGAAATAGCGATGTTCTTCTCCATCAATCTGTTCAGTAATCTTAAGTTGGTTATGACTGCTTTCATAAATACTATCAAATCTTTTATTTGAAGAATTAATTAAAGTCACTTCTAAGGTGTTATTCTTTATTGAAGCAGAATAATTTTCCATAGCCGATTGAGAAATATTTTGAGGATGAGCGACTAAATACTCCCTTTTTTTGTGAATCGGTAGATTGGGTAAAGGCACGTAAAAAAGATCTTCTTCAACCCTTAGTAAGCCATTAACATAATTTTCATTGCCATTTCCATAGTTCTCGTTTGAGCCTTTTGTGGCAAATGTCCCATAGTTACTTCCATATTCTGCGAGTGTTTCTGCATATCGACCATCATTTACTTTTTCAGGATCAACCCAATTAAAATACTCAGGTATATAGCCATTAATTGGTCCTTGATAATCATAAGATTCTATAACGCTCATCCAAAATTTATAACCTCTTGGGTGATCTAGGTTTAAGTATGACCAACCCCAACCAACCCAAATACCATTATCTTCAACATATGGATCTTGCTCCATATCAAATCCAATATTACTTCCAGGTATAGTCAGAACTTTATTGGAAATTTGAATCATATTCAGCCATTTATCACCTATGATTCTTTCGTACAGACCACTACCCATTTGAACATCGCTACAAGCATGGTATGTATCTCCAACTCCTGCTAGGTGCAATGTAGGGTAGTAATAAGGTCCCGCTGTCTTTGGATTTGCCCAAAGCCCACCCTCAATTGAATTTGCCCCATACGATCCCAACCAAGAACCAAAAACTCCAAATTGTTCACCCCATTGCAGCCCGTGCTTAAAAGCGCGATACACTCGATTAAATATTAATTTCCCAGCGCCTGGTGCATCAGTAGGTTCGTGTTGTAGGCCTTCAAGTTGACCTTGAATGTTTAAGTTATCAGAGGGGTCAAATAATAGGTAAGATTCTGGTGGGCTAGCTAGATATGATGGTGTTTTAGTGCCATACCAAGTATTGATTTCTTCGGAGACTTGATTGGTAATCTCAACATCAATATTCTCAGACTTAGATCCTCCAGATCCAGCACAAGTTAATGTATATGTTTTTGAACCAGAGGAAGACTCAAAAATCATTTCCTCTCCAGAGGTTGCCTTAGTTCCACTCCAAGAGCCTGATGCAGAACATGAATCTGCGTTAGTTGAGGACCAGATTAATGTAATATCTGTGTTAATTTGAACGCTGGTTGATGAAGAAGAAAAATTTACTGATGGAGATGGAGTAGTCGGAGCAACATTAGTTTCGCCACCGCCACAAGATGAGATTATAAAAACAGCAGAAAAAATATAAATATTTTTTTTCATGAGGGTTCCTCAGTCATGTATTGATAGACCCGTTATCTTTATCAATTATACTCACTTATTAATCTGTATATATTACAAACACAAAATTATTTGTGGCGCTAATGGAAAAAATTTAACCGGTTAAGTGTAAGTAGAATAAACAACATCCCTTATCTATTCAACAGTGATTTTTTCCTAAATTTGTAGACGATTTATATCCCTAAAGAACCTTGGAACAAAAATAAAATTGACGGACAAAAGTGACCACTCAAGCTTCAAAAAATTTGGTCTATTCTAATTAGGTTTGAACTAGCAAGAAATGTAAGAAAGCTTGCATTATTCAACCTAGGGATTGATAGCAAATTACGCGGTTGTGGTTTGGTCTCGCTAAGGTCAAAGATATTTATCATGGAATATGTGTTCAATCTAGAGCTATTATTGTAAAAAAAAGACTGGTTTACCGGTTCAGTTTGAATTGACTGTAAACACTAAAGAAGCGGTTTTAGATTTAATTACTCAGTCTCACCTAAGCTATTCTGACAATTTGTTCAAATCAAGAATTCATTCATCAGACCCTCTTTCTACCCCACAGTATGGAAGGATAGTAGATTGATGGGTCGATTCAATAGGCTGAGATAAAACACAATATGGCACACATACGCTGCGCCGGACAAAACCATCACTGATTTATAAAAAGACGAAGAATTTAAGAGCCTGCCAGCTATTACTTGGGCACCGAAAACTTGACCTTAGGTATTTAGGCATAGAAGTAGACGATGCACTTGAGGTTTCTCAAAGTATTGATGCATGAATACACTGCCAGAGACTAACGTACTCTGGCAAATTCACAACATGAATGGCCTCTGAGTGCCATAAGGCGACACTATGCTGACAGGCAGTTAACAGCCAAAAATAACCAAACGACATTATTCTATCACTTCGAATTAACAGTCACTGTGTTCATCGGTAAAAACGGTAAACTTGATGAAAAGGATAGGTTTCGAGTTAACCGGCGTTAAAACGCAAGTCCATTACTCCTGATTGTGTACTCTTTCATTCTCAGCGATGATTTCCAGCATTCTCTTAATGGTATCGTCATCAATTGAATGCCCCATGTCGGCGACAATTCTAACAGAGGGTTCAAAACCCACTTCGGCAAATTGCTCCCTCAGTAACTCAACCGCACCTTCTAGATAATAGTTGTCGTATTGCCCAGCAACAATGTTTAGCTTGCCTGACAGTGATTGTGCGCTAAATCTTTCAGGATCTTGTACAAGCAGTCTAATATCATATTGCTTCCAATGTTCGATCACCGAGGGGTTTATGCGGCCACTTTTGACATCGAACAAAGGCATTGCTGTTCTACTGCCTTGTGCGCTGGCTTTTTCATCTACTATGCCAAACACCGAATTAAGGGAGCCAAGTTGAGCGCCTTCTCCTAGTACTTGTTCAATTGAAGCCATTTCTTTTAGCGTAAAAATCAGCTGGCCTGTTTTAGGGTTTCTTGCTGCCGGGCGAAGGCCTCCTAGGGAATCATAAAATAAATTCACATTTTCGCTGTATAGGTCAACTTGAAGAAAATCTCTAAAATCCACAGGGTCTGGCACGAAAGACCAAGTCCCATCAAAAGTATCAGGATAATTTAATTGAAGCCATAAGCTAGACCATCCTCCAGACGACCCCCCAGTAAGATAATTTTTTGCACTGGTGTTATAGCTTTTCTCAATATGCTCAACCAATTCAGTGGCAAAAAAATCTGCCCATGGGCCAATTACGTCTGAGTTAGCAAAAACCGAATGTCCTGCGTAATTCATCGCATCGGCACTGACCAGAATGACCTCATCTAAGACATCTGGGTAGCTGTCGGTGAAACTAATCGCGGCTAATTCATTGCCTCCCATACCTGAAATATAATAAAGTACCGGCCATTGATCTCTCGCTTCGTAATCTTTAGGCAGTTGCACACTCACGTTGATTTCAAAATGTGAGCCATGAAATTTACTCAGTAATTCACTTTTTAAAGTGAAATGGTCAATACCTTTGGGGATGGTTTTTTCTTTCCCGTCCCAAAAAGTCCATTCAACCTCATTCGTATTATCTAACTGAAGCGCTAAAGATGCTGGATAAGCCTCTGCTGTCAAAAAGGTTTTTTCGGCGCTTATTCGGTTGCCTACACCAATCAAAGGATGCCAATGTCGCTGGTTTGTGCGTATCACCCCTTGAACCGACAATTCCTCAACATTTTTTGGCCAATCACGCTTAAAATAAAGGTCTTTTTCGCTAATTAACAGTGGCTCTTTTCCATCCCATTCTTGAACGTCTTTGGCGAACAATTCAATGGGTGAAAACCAGTAATTAGTATAGATCGGCGCTAATTCAGATTTAGGAGCGATGACTACATACACTCTACCCGTATAAGGGGTGTCAATGCCGGGCGCCGTCAACGTAAAAACCTGCTCGGGTGGAGCTTCATCTGTTGTGCTAACGCAACCCGAAGTCAGTACTAATAAGAGAAATGAAAAAGCAAATGTAACTTTTGCTTGATTAAAAATAGTGTCACTTAAACTGAGCAATACAAGCGTCCTTAATTGAACGTAGACACAGGCCATATTATGTTTACGGATATTGATTATTCATTTCGCGTCTTGATGATTAACTTGGGGACTACAGTTTAAAAACGCAGAGTTTTATTAATAGCATCAGTAAAATAAAAATACACCATGCCTCATATTTTCCATTGTACCTGTCTTTTATATCATTGATGGAGTGAAAGTTGGCTATTTTTCGGCTATTAATCAACTATTTGTACAGAATTTAGCACAAGCGCTTCCCGCTGTTGTGCAAACAAGCTCTGAATATTGCTTATGATGATGAACTGCTTTGATGTCAACAGACTTATCTGAGGCTGCGCTCTACTTTGTGGGGGCCAAGGCAAAATACCTGTAGACCTCGACTTTAAACAAGGTGTTAGGGGTAGAATAAAGCCCGCGAGCCTATTTTTAAAAACTGGAACAGGCTTTATTGAATTACAGCCTAGGTTTAACCTGGTTGGTGTAAGGAGGCCAGCCCATGGTTTTACCCGCCAATACATGTAAATGAATGTGGTATACCGTCTGCCCACCATTCTCATTACAGTTCATTACCGCACGATAACCGTCTTGCGCAAAGCCCTTCTTTTTTGCCAGCAATGCCGCAACCCAATACAAATGACCGACTATTTCTTTGTCCTGGGCGTGGATATCATTAATAGTGGCAATGGGCTTTTTGGGGATCACCAAAAAATGTATGGGGGCTTGGGGATTAATATCACTAAAAGCCAAGGCCAACTCATCTTCATACAAGATATCTGCAGGTATTTCTTTATTGATAATTTTAGTAAATATTGTGTCACTCATAGTCAAGGACTCCTAAAGGAAGACAAACAATAACAATAGACCACCCAAGATCAGGCGGTAGATCACAAATGGCAACATGCCAATCTTTGTTATCCAGGTTAAAAACAGATAAATACAGGCGTAAGCACTGACAAAGGAAAAAAGTGCCCCAAATAGCAATGCTCTCCAGTCGACTCCTGTGGATACCTGCAATAGATCATAGGTGGCTAGCGTGCCTGCCCCCAGGATCACCGGTATAGACAATAAAAACGAGAATCGAGCGGCGCTGTGACGGTTTAGACCTAACATTAATCCGGCTGTCATGGTGATACCCGAACGGGATGTACCTGGAATTAATGCGCAGGCCTGGGCTAGCCCAATCACTAAGGCATTCTTCCAAGTGATATCGCTAATGGTTTTAGTTAATTTGGAGCTTCGGTCGGCGTACCACAATAATAGTCCAAAACCTATAGTACTGATGGCGATAATCAGTGCTGAACGGCCATATATTTCCACTATGTCTTTAAACAAAAAACCTAAAATAACCGCAGGGATAGTGCCTATTATTAAGCACCATGCCAATTTACTGTCTTGGCTTTGCTGGCGACTTAGGCCTTGCGTAAAAAAAGCCAAAGTGAGCCGCACTATATCGTGACGAAAATAGATCATTACCGCCAAAAGGCTGCCTACGTGCACTGCCACATCAAAAGCCATGCCTTGATTATTCCAACCCAACACTTCAGAGGGTAAGATCAAATGAGCGGAGCTGGATACCGGCAAAAACTCGGTAATGCCCTGAATAATAGCCAGAATAATAATTTCAAATAATGTCATAAAACATTTGGGCTCCAAGTAAATTCAACTGTCCAAAGATTTTGTTGGCTAGTGTCGTAGTTTTGCCAAAGCTGTTGGAAACTTTCTTGGGTCACAGGGTGAAGGCTTGCCCCAGCAATTTCTGCCAAGGGTCTTAACACAAAGGCGTTATATAAAATTTCGGGCCGAGGCAACTCAACCGGTGCTGTCATTTGCTGTTGAGCGTACAACAGTAAGTCTAAATCTAGGGTGCGTGGCGCAAACTTTTTCTCAGCTCGTTGTCTGTGGTTATCCTGCTCTATTTTTTTTAATACTTGGCAGACCTCTAGAATTGACATAGGAGTACTGGCTTTCACCACTAGATTATAAAAATTATCTCCAGCAAAGCCGACGGATTCACTTTCGTACACAGAGGATAACAGCAGCTCGCCAAAGGCTTGAAATAAGGCGTCTAAACCGGCTTTAGTATGTTTTTCTCGCTCGATATTACTGCCCACACTAATGTAAATAATGTGCTGTGTTAGTGGTTCAGGACTCAAGTTTTGCGTCCTTTGGAAAACTCAACGGCTACATTTTTAGCATTCGCCAAAATATCCGGTTTACTCAATTTCAATTGAATTTTTTGTAAGATTGGAAATTCCACCAACAAGGCATCCATTAGACGACTCGCTAAGGCCTCTATTAACTGATACTCATTGTTATGACAAAAACGCCTTATGTATTCGGCTACTTGTGCATAATTAAGGGTGTCTTGTACCTTGTCGGTTTGGGCGGCTTGCGATAAGTCTGCATACAATTGAATGTCAACCAGCAGTCTTTGTGGTTGTTGTCTTTCCCAGTCATAGACACCAATCAAGGAAAAGACCTCCAAAGCTTCGATATAAATTTTATCCATGGGTGATCCAAACTACTTTTAATGACACTTTGTTATATTCTGCTAAATTGTAACTCATTCTTAACACTTATACTGTGGCACATGATCACACTGAGCTTATTAATCTTTGCCTTGGCCTATTTACTGGGGTCTATATCCAGCGCTATTTTGTTGTGTCGATTATTCGGTCTTGCCGACCCACGCTCTATTGGCTCCGGCAACCCGGGGGCGACCAATGTATTAAGAATAGGCGGAAAATTTCCGGCCCTCTTGGTATTGCTATTTGACCTGCTCAAAGGTTTGTTGCCAGTTTACATTGGTTATTATTTAGGATTAGCCCCCCTTAATTTAGCCTTAGTTGCCATAGGCGCATGCCTGGGTCATATGTTTCCCATGTTCTTCCGGTTTTCTGGCGGAAAAGCAGTAGCCACAGGGTTTGGTGCTATATTACCCTTAGGCATAGATTTAGCTATTTTACTGCTTTGCACTTGGTTATTAGTGCTATGGCTGACAAAATATTCGTCGCTGGCAGCCATACTTTCACTGCTATTAGCACCTTTGTATACTTGGCTATTGCATCCCGAATATGCCCTAGCAGTGAGCCTATTGAGTTTATTGATCATTATCCGTCATAAAGCAAACATACAAAGATTGTGTATGGCACAAGAAACTAAAATTGGCGCTAACAAAGACTTAGACAGCAGCTAAATCTTCTAGGGACCAACGTGGCTTGGCTTTACTTGATAAAGGCTCCTGTTCACCTGCTAGCAAGCGTTGCAAGCCCGCATAAGCAATCATGGCACCATTATCGGTGCAAAACTCTAAGCGAGGGTAATACACTTGCCCGTTTATGCTGTTCATCATAATAGCTAATTGCTCTCGTAGTTCTGTGTTAGCACTGACCCCACCGGCAATCACTAGGCGTTTAAGACCTGTCTGTTTTAGCGCTCGTTTGCATTTTATGGCTAAGGTGTCTACTACCGCTTCTTGAAACGCATAAGCAATATTAGCCTGTGTTTGTGGATCCGTATCGGCAGCACGGATAGTGTTGGCAGCAAAGGTCTTTAGCCCACTGAAACTAAAATCGAGGCCAGGTTTGTTGGTCATCGGCCTTGGAAATTTATAATGTCCTGGCTGCCCCTGCTCCGCCAGCTTGGCAAGCCTTGGACCACCTGGATAATCTAGACCTAATAATTTTGCCGTTTTATCAAAGGCTTCACCCGCAGCATCATCTACCGATTCGCCCAAGACCACATATTGACCTATGCCTGTGACTTCCACCATCATAGAGTGCCCCCCTGATACCAACAGTGCCACAAAGGGAAATTCTGGTGCAGGTTCGTCTAACATAGGGGCCAGTAAATGCCCTTCCATATGGTGTACACCTAATGCCGGCAGTCCCCAAGCGTACGCCAAACTTCTTGCCACCGAAGACCCCACTAACAATGCGCCGACTAGGCCAGGGCCTTTCGTAAAGGCAATGCCGTCAATATCGGTGGCCACACAATTAGCCTCTTGCATGCAGGCTTTAATTAACGGAATTAATCTACGCACATGATCACGAGACGCAAGCTCAGGCACAACACCGCCATAATCCGCATGTAACTTAACTTGACTATACAGCTGATGGGACAACAATCCTTGATGGTGGTCATAAATGGCCACACCCGTTTCGTCACAAGAGGTTTCGATCCCTAACACACGCATAATTAACAAACTAATTTAGAAGAAAAACAGCCGACATTTTACGCATTGCGCGGCAAAGCGCCAATCTAAACTGATATTTGTTTGAAGAACTTCACATTTTAAGTCATCAAGGCTTTACATCGGCTGTGGATATGATTAGAATTCCGCACCATTTTTAACCGCGCTGGCCTATTTTTTTGTGCCGGTACGATAAAGTTTTTTATATTTTTGAGGTAAGAGTTGAATGCCAATCGTTAAAGTTAGAGAGAACGAACCTTTTGATGTTGCATTGCGTCGTTTTAAACGTTCATGTGAAAAAGCGGGTGTACTTTCTGAAGTTCGTCGTCGCGAATTTTTTGAAAAACCTACTTGGGAACGTAAGCGTAAGAAAGCTGCCGCTAAGAAACGTCTTTTGAAGAAGTTATCTCGCGAAAACGCAAGACGCATCAGATTGTACTAATTGTTTTTGCAGCGTGTTGTATAGATGCGCTTTAGAAGACATTTAACACAATTTCTTTTTTTGTTTTTTCTTGAGTTTTATCATGTCATTAGTCGATGATTTAAAAAATGCCCAGAAAGACGCCATGCGCGCCAAGGACAAGATCCGTCTTGGCACTATCCGTATGGTGATCGCTGGCGTTAGGCAGCGAGAGATTGATGAGCGTATCGAACTAACTGACAGTGACGTGATTAATCTGCTAACCAGAATGGTCAAGCAGAGAAAAGACGCCGCAAGTCAATTTGAAACAGCCAATCGACAAGATCTGGTTGATATAGAATTAGCAGAAATTGTGATTTTGCAAGATTTCCTGCCCCAACCTTTGACCGAGCAAGAGCTCGATGAGCTGCTAATACAAGCTATGGCAGACACTCAGGCGAAGGGAATGCAAGATATGGGAAAAGTAATGAGCTGGCTAAAACCCAAGGTACAAGGTCGGGCTGACATGGGGCCATTGAGTGGCAAAATCAAAGCCAAACTTAATGCCTGATCTCTGCCGTTAAAAGATCACCGCGTACCGCCTAGCAGTTACCAACCCTACCTATAAACCGCACTTTGTTGCGGTTTATTTTTTTGTAGGCCAGCATTGGCTATCTAATACCAAGAGATGAAGATCTCTGGCATTATAATCGGCAGGTTTATTGAGCATTGAGAAGGTAACATGTCTGGACGTATCCCCCGGGATTTTATTGAAGACATCATTGCGCGCACAGACATCGTAGAACTCATCGATAGCAGAGTGACGCTCAAAAAAGCGGGGAGAAACCACCAGGCTTGTTGTCCCTTCCATGACGAAAAAAGCCCGTCATTTACCGTTAGCCAAGACAAACAGTTTTACCATTGTTTTGGTTGTGGTGCCCACGGCAATGTTATTTCTTTTCTAATGGAATTTGATCGCCTAGAATTCCCCGAAGCGGTGGAAGAACTGGCGCAGTATCACAGTATCGATGTACCTCGAGAAAAAGGTCAAGGCTCAGCGCCTACCCCTGCACAAAAGCAGCAAAAAGAAAATGATTATGAGTTGATGGAAAAGATCACAAAGTATTTTGCCCAACAACTTAAAACCCATAGCAACAAAGACAAAGCCATCAGTTACCTTAAAAATAGAGGGCTGAGCGGTGAAATTGTTAAAGCATTTGATATGGGCTACGCCCCGTCCGAATG
Organism: Paraglaciecola sp.; assembly: GCA_034111785.1. GTDB lineage: Bacteria > Pseudomonadota > Gammaproteobacteria > Enterobacterales > Alteromonadaceae > Paraglaciecola. The sequence continues at coordinate 28,089 of JAWUWP010000032.1, read as the reverse complement.
GGACAGCGTGCTGAAAACGTTTGGTATTAACCCCCAATATCAAGAACAGCTTCTCGACTTAAAGCTGATAACTGAGAACGACAATAGACGGCGATTCGATTTTTTTCGGGATCGGATTATGTTTCCGATCCGTGATAAACGTGGCCGGGTCATAGGCTTTGGCGGTCGGGTGTTAGAAGAGGGTGGCCCTAAATATTTAAACTCACCAGAAACCCGCATCTTCCATAAAGGCCATGAGCTCTATGGATTTTATCAAGCCAAACAAGCCCACCGTAACTTGTCTCGAGTATTAATTGTTGAAGGTTACATGGATGTGGTAGCCCTCGGACAATTTGGTATCGACTATGCCGTGGCATCATTAGGCACAGCCACCACTGCCGAACATATACAGATGTTATTCAGAGCGACCAGCGACGTCATCTGTTGCTACGACGGCGATAGAGCGGGGCGAGAAGCGGCATGGCGTGCACTAGAAAATGCCCTACCCTTATTGAAAGATGGGGTGCAGATGAAGTTCTTATTTTTACCTGATGGTGAAGATCCCGATACTATGGTGCGGCAGATTGGTAAACAGGCCTTCGAAGCTAAATTAGATAGTGATGCCGTGCCCCTTTCTAAGTTTTTCTTTGATAATTTACTGAGTCGTCATGGCATTGGCAGCAATGAAGGTAAAGCCGCCCTTAAACACGAAGCTGTGCCCTTGATCGAACAGATCTTGGGGGATAATATTCGCGCCAGTTTATTATCGGATCTGAGCGATCATATGGGTGAACAAAATAAACATCAACTCGAAAAGGATATTGCTAAAGCCAACCGGCACAAGGGGCCTAAAAAAGTAGACTTTAATACCCCTAATAAAAGCACTATTTCACCTGTACGTATGATGATCCGCTTGTTATTGGACGAACCGAGTTTAGCCGCTAAATGTCCTAGCGCCGACCCCAGCCCTTTGTCGCAGATAGCTATTCCTGGGATCAATATGTTGATTGAGTTGTACCACTATTGTATACAAAGGCCCCAGGCCAATACAGCACAAGTGTTAGAGCACTTTAGAGATCATGCACAAAGTGCCCATCTAGCTAAACTATTAGCTTGGGAATATGCCGAGGAAAATCAGACCTTAGTCTTTGAAGATAGCTTCGCTAAGCTACTAGATTGGCATTTTAAAAGCCGTATGGATGTATTATTTGCCAAATCCAGACAAGGTAATATTACCCCCGAAGAAAAACAAGAGTTGAACCTACTTGTAAAAGAACAAAAATGACCCAATATCTCGTTCTACAGGGCTGATTCTGTTATACTCACTAATTGGTTAGAGTGACTATACTAGAGTGTAAATGACACACTAGATCGAGCTAGCCGCAAAGTGAAGCGTTCGTTGGAACCAGTTTCGCAGATTTTTAATTTATTCAGGAAGTGTAAGCTTATATGGTGCAAAGCAAGCAGTCGCAGATAAAACTCCTCATTGCTAAAGGTAAAGAACAGGGCTATTTGACTTTCGCGGAAGTTAACGACCACCTTCCACAAGACATTGTTGACTCTGATCAGATCGAAGATATTATCCGCATGATCAACGACATGGGTATCAAAGTATTTGAAGCCGCTCCTGACGCGGATGAGCTTTTGATGCAAGAAAGTGATACCGATGAAGAAGTCGCAGAAGCCGCGGCTCAGGCCCTAGCCACAGTTGAAAGTGAGATTGGTCGTACTACCGATCCGGTGCGTATGTACATGCGCGAAATGGGCACGGTTGAGCTATTGACACGGGAAGGCGAGATCGTTATCGCCAAACGTATTGAAGAAGGGATCAATCAGGTTCAGTGTTCCGTGGCCGAATACCCTGAAGCTATTACCCATCTTCTCGATCAATGGGATATGTTTGAAGCAGAAGAAATTCGTCTTAGTGACATCATCATTGGTTTTGTTGATCCAGATGAGCAAGATGTAGCACCCACAGCTACACATGTAGGATCAGAGTTATCCGAAAAAGAATTAGAAGAAGACGATTCAGAAGACGATGACGAAGATGAGGAAGAAGAAGATACGGGACCTGATCCTGAGTTAGCTCGTGAGAAATTCACCGCACTTCGTCATCAATATGAAAAAGCCCGAGATGTTATTGACGCCAAAGGCCGCTCGCACAAAGAAGCCCGTAAACAGATTAATCAGCTGAGCGAGGTGTTTAAAGAGTTCAGGCTCACACCTAAACAGTTTGACCGTATGGTCAAAAACATGCGTAGCATGATGGACAGGATCCGCGTCCAAGAACGTATAGTCATGAAGCACTGTGTGACCACAGCTAAAATGCCTAAGAAAGACTTTATCAAAGCCTTTGCCGGTAATGAGACCTCGACAGTTTGGTTGTTTAAAGTTTTAGAGTCTAACCTGCCTTATGCCGCAGAAATGCGTGAGCATCAAGAAGAGTTAGAGCGTGCCATCAGTAAGATGAACACGGTTGAAGAAGAAACCGGATTGATCATTGCTGATATCAAAGATATCAACAGACGTATGTCAATTGGTGAAGCAAAAGCCAGACGAGCTAAGAAGGAAATGGTCGAAGCCAACTTACGTTTGGTTATATCCATTGCCAAGAAATATACCAACCGCGGCTTACAGTTTTTGGATCTTATCCAAGAAGGTAATATCGGCTTAATGAAAGCGGTAGATAAGTTCGAATATAGACGGGGTTATAAATTCTCCACCTATGCAACTTGGTGGATCCGCCAGGCCATTACTCGCTCTATTGCTGACCAAGCCCGTACTATCCGTATACCGGTGCATATGATTGAAACTATTAATAAGTTAAATCGTATTTCACGTCAGATGTTACAAGAGATGGGCCGTGAGCCAACTCCAGAAGAGTTATCTGAGCGTATGTTAATGCCTGAAGATAAGATCCGTAAGGTATTAAAAATTGCCAAAGAGCCGATTTCAATGGAAACCCCTATAGGTGATGACGAAGATTCACACTTAGGCGACTTTATTGAAGACAGCACTATAGTGCAGCCTTTGGACTCAGCTACTGGTGGCAGCTTAAAAGATGCGACTCAAGAAGTGCTAGCAGGCTTAACGGCACGTGAAGCTAAAGTACTGAGAATGCGTTTTGGTATCGATATGAACACCGACCACACGCTAGAAGAAGTGGGTAAACAGTTCGATGTAACCCGTGAGCGTATACGTCAAATCGAAGCTAAGGCCCTGCGTAAATTGCGCCATCCTAGCCGCTCTGAGCAACTTAAAAGTTTCTTAGACGAGTAATAAAGCGTTAAAAACTATATGTAAAAACCTCAGATACTCTGGGGTTTTTTTTTGCTCCCACCCATGAGGTGGTATTCTGCTAGACATTGAAGTGGGCAAAAGTATGTACTATCATTACGCTTCACAAGGATTGTGATATCAATTTAAAAAGGAATTATGAATGAAAAAGTCATTATTATTATTAGCTATTTTAACGCTCGCAGGATGTGGCTCTACTCCTCAACCACTATTATCCTATGATAAAAACCATTTTAGTGACAACAAAGACGTGGTCGGTGTTTACTATACCGAGCGCCCTGAAGTTGACACCCATCTGTTTGGCGCCAACTGTCTGTTATGTTACGCAGTAGCGTCAGCCGCTAATTCCGGCCTGACTAAGCATGTGCAAACGCTAACATCCCAAGACCTAAGTGCCCTTGGTGATGATGTGGTTAAGATCATTGGCAATTCGAACGTTGATGTAAAGAAAATCAGTACCCTAATTAATTTTGCGAAGCTCGCAAAATTCAAAACCAAAGAATTGAATTTTGCTAAAAAAGATCACCGTAGTCTTAAAGAGACACTCGGAATAGACAAATTGATTGTCATTAGCTTGACTACAATTGGCGCACATCGTTCATATAGCAGTTATGTGCCAAATGGAGGGCCTTCCGGTTCGGTAAGTGGATTAGTATACTCTGTGGATTTAACCACTAACAAGTTCGAACTCTACCAACAGATCAATAATCATGTTCCTGTGCAAGGTGAGTGGGATGAGCCTCCTACATATCCTGGCCTTACCAACTCTTACTATCAAGCATTGGATATGACCAATGAACAAGTTCTTGGAATGTTCAGATAGTTGGGGAGTAATGCAGTGAAAAAGATTATCACATTGCTTATTTCTGTAGCTTTTGTTATTGGATGTGGCAGCACTCAGCGAACCGATTACGTCACGTATCTCAGTAGTGATACACTTCCCGGTACACATGCGCTTACCGTGTCATTGCCTATGGACAAGAACATCGATCTGCGAGGCATTTATAACGGCAACAATACTATTCAACAAAACGCTGTCTTTTATGCAGCCGATGCTGGATTAGTCGGTCTTTTCGCTCAAATAATCACCCATGCTGCCATTAACGCTAACCTACAAGATCTTAAGTTAGCAAAACAACAACAACAAGCAAATGGGATATTACTCCCTCTTGAGTCAATTATGAGGCAATTAAAACAAGCCTCATTAATACATGAAAGTATCAGATACCAATTTCAACTCAATGATCAATTGGAAAATAATGCCCCATTAATGAGTTACCCTATTTTCTATATGTCGCAGGATAAAAAAACTATCTCTATAAAACATTTAGTAAAGGTACACAATAAGAATCAAAAAAAGCTTATTTATGAAAATCTAATAGAAATTATAACGTCACCCATTATCAGTGATGACCCTATTGGTTCCTTTAGTCATGACAATGGTAAGCTATTAAAGGAAATACTATTGGGGCTTTATAAAGACTCACTTGACTTGGCAGTTTCGGATTATTCAGGCGAGTTAGTTTCATCAAAAAACAACCAAAAAACGCATAAGTTTTATCATGGCATTAACAAAAGAGTAGAAAGAGGGACCACCATAGAATCTCGTTGTAACAGCCATATAATCAGAAATCTACGAGGTTGGATTATTTCATACCCAGACAAAAAAAATAGCGACTGCACTGCCTAAAATGCAATGACATTGAGTGTTTAGACCTCAGTCCATTGAGGTCTTTTGTGTTTAATACTGAGTGAATTTTTGGCTAATTCCACTCATTTCAAAGCTCCCTTTTCATAAGGGATTTCTTTTTCCAAAGCTTCTATCTTGTGCTTACGCTCATTGGGTGAGCCTGTGTTTCTGGCCAATAAATAATAGGCAGTGGGCACGATATACAGGGTTAGGAAGGCCGATACAGTGACACCAGCAAAGATTACCATGCCTATCACAGTTCTGCTTTCAGCCCCTGCTCCTGTGGCTAGCACCAGTGGCAAGGAGCTAAAGATAGTCGTAAAGCCGGTCATTACTATAGGTCGTAATCTTTGCATGGCAGCTTTGCGTAGAGCTTCTTCAAACTCAACCCCTGCATCTCGTAATTGATTAGCAAACTCCACTATTAAGATGCCATTCTTGGCGGCTAAACCGATCAGCATCACTAAGCCGATTTGACTGTATATGTTGAGGGTCATACCGGAAAAATACAGACCAATAAAAGCGCCAACCAAAGCCAAGGGCACAGTTAACATGATCACTAGTGGCTGGATCCAATTTTCAAATTGTGCCGCTAGCACCAAGTAGGTGATAGCTAAAGCCAAGGCAAAAATAAACAGGATCGAACTGCCTGATTCCTGATACAGCTGCGACTGTCCTTTATAGTCAATGGCCACTTCATCAGGTAATTCAGTGTCAACAATGTGACGTAAATACGCGAGGGCTTCACCCACTGTATAACCCTCGGCAAGGTTCGCAGTGATAGTAATACTGCGCATCCTGTTGTAACGGTTTAACCTAGATGATGTGGCGTTTTCTCCTACACTTAATAAGTTGTCTAGGGGGATCAGTTTATTAGACTGATTAGAGCGTACATAAATATTTTCGATGCTAGAAGGACTGCGGTAATCCTCTTCCCATCCTTCCATGATCACATCATACTCTTGACCTTTATCCAGAAAGGTCGACACCCTTCTTTGACCCAACATTGTCTCAAGCGTTCGGCCTATATCACTGATAGACACCCCTAGATCTGCGGCTCGGTTCTTATCGATATTGACTAATAATTGTGGCCAGGTCTCTTTATAGTCGGAGTCTAAGCGCACTAAATTAGGATTATCTCTGGCTTTAGCTAAGACAATATCTCGCCACTGCACTAACTCTTCATAAGTATTACCCTGCAGTACAAATTGCACAGGACGTCCTAGCCCACGGCCACCTATGCCACTGCGCATCACAGCAAAAGCTCTGACATCAGGGATATTAACCAATTTACCACTTATTTCATCCATCAAGTCAAAGGTCGAACCTTTTTTCTCTGGACCAATAGGAGTGCCGACTATCGCAATGCCGGCACTGCCACCAAAGCCAGGCGTGCGCACAATAATACGTTCAGCTTCACCGGTTTGGGTGTAGGGCAGCAATATACTTTCGATTTTTTTAAGATTCGCCGCGTTGCTTTCAAAGCTAGCACCCTCGGCACTTTGCATTAATATAAAGAAGTTACCACGGTCTTCTTTAGGCACAAATTCGCTGGGTAGGATTTGTACCAATTTAAACAAGGCCACTATGCTGCCTATCACTAACAAACTCATCAACCAGGGTTGATGTAAAGTGGTACCTAAACCATCGAAGTAACCTTGTTCAATCTTACTAAACTTAGTATCAACCCAGTGAGCAAACCCTGAAGGCTTTTCACGTTTTTTTAATAACTTGGAGCACATCATAGGAGATAAAGTTAATGCGGTGACACTGGAAAAGGCCACAGCCGCGGTAATAGCTAAGGCAAATTCAGTAAACAATCGTCCAATATTACCCTGCAAGAATACCAGGGGTACAAATACCGAAATTAATACTAAGGTGGTGGCTATCACCGCAAAGCCCACTTCTTTAGCACCTCGATAGGCTGCCAAAATAGGCGGCTCCCCCATTTCTATACGACGAGAAATATTTTCCAACACCACTATTGCATCATCTACCACTAAACCTATGGCCAATACCAAAGCCAGTAGGGTTAACAAGTTAATAGAAAAGCCAAGGGCGTACATAACGATAAACGCAGAAACCAAGGACACAGGTACGGTAACCGCTGGAATAAGGGTTGCCCGTATATTGCCTAAGAACACGTAAATCACCAATACCACCATAAAAATGGCAATCGCTAGGGTTTCATACACCTCATTAATTGAGGCTTCAATAAAGACCGATGAATCGTAACTTGAAACGATAAAGATATTGTCTGGCAGGGTCTGCTCAATACGTCTTATAGCGGCTTTAGCGGCTCTTGCTACTTCTAACGTATTGGCTTTTGATTGTTTCACAATGCCTAAACCAATCATGTTGACACCACCGCCCCGAAACTCAGTTTCGTCGTTTTCGGCACCTAACTCTACTCTTGCCACTTCTTTGAGCTTCACTAAATAACCATCGGCGCTGGCTTTAATTGTGAGGTTGCCAAAATCCTCTGGGCTTAAGAAGCTTCTGGCTACCCGCACCTCGAAGTCTCTATCTATAGACTCCACCTCACCTGCTGGTAACTCGACATTTTCTGAACGTATTACGTTCTCAATATCCGCCACGGTAATTTCTCTGGCTGCCATTGCGTTTCTATCTAGCCACACCTTCATGGCGTAGCTACGTCCACCGCCTAATTGCACCCTAGCCACGCCTTCAGCTACGGATAAGCGATCTACCACAAATCTATCAGCGTAGTCTGTTAACTCCATCACCGACAAGTTATCGCTGCGTAAGTTATACCAAACGATCACATCTTCATCGGAATTAGATTTAGAGACTTCAGGGGGCTCAGCCTGATCAGGCAAATTGTTTAATACCCGGCTGACTCGCTCTCGTACATCATTAGAAGCCGCATCAATGTCTCTGGATAGGTTAAATTCAATGCTAATAGAGGAGCGGCCATTGCGACTACTCGATTCAATATTTTTAATGCCTTCTATGCCACTGATACGCTCTTCAATTAATTGGGTGATCCGGGTTTCTATTATTGAGGCTGACGCCCCTGGATAATTAGTATTGATGGTGACTATAGGAGGATCGATATCTGGATATTCGCGCAATGACAATAAGCTGATGGACACTATGCCAAATACCACCAGCAATAAATTCACTACTGATGCAAAAACTGGGCGTTTAACCGCTACATCTGACAGAAACATAGCCTACCCCTTTATCTGGTCTGAATTAAGAATGGTCACTTTAGAGCCATTTCTTAATTTCAACGCCCCTTCCACTACCACTTGTTCGCCTACCACCAAACCCGATACAATTTGAACAATACCAGGCTTACGCAAACCTATTTCCACTTGTTTGCGCACTACTAGGCCGTCTTTCGCCACAAACACAAAGTGTTTGTCTTTCACAGGTACCAAACTTGCCTCAGGCAACACTAATGTGGTCAGTAGCTTTTTCTGTAAATTGATCTGTAACAACATGCCCGGGCGCAATTTAAAATCTTGGTTACTAATATTGGCACGGATCTGGATAGCACGGGTATCGGGGTCTACCCTAGAGCCAATGCTAGCAATCTGTCCTTCGAATGTTTCATCCGGATAAGCGATAGAAGTGGCCCGAATATTTTGGCCAATGGCCACACTGGGTAAATGTGACTCTGCAATATTAAAGTCGACTTTGAGGGTAGATAAATCATCTAAGGTAGTAATAGCATCGCCGGGCCTCACTAAAGCGCCAATACTGACTTGGCGTAATCCCAATACACCATCAAAAGGGGCTCGTACTTCGAGTGCCAACATCTGAGTTTCTAATACATTCATCTCGGCGACTAACGCTTTGACCCTAGCTTGTTGTTCATCCAATAGTTGTTCCGAAGCCACATTCTTTTTGGCTAGGTTGCTGACGCGCTTTAATTGGCGTTTGGCTTCTTGTAGATCAACATCTAAGGCCGCTAATTTAGCTTTTTCTTCTAAGTCAATTAAGGTCAACAGTACCTGACCCGCTTTGACGGTATCACCATCATCAAACAAAATGGTATAAACGATATCAGAGGTTTGGGTGGTGATAAGGACAGATTCATTGGCTTTTGCTGTGCCTAATGCCTCTACCACTACTTCGAATTCCTGTTTGTCTGCAACATGCACCATAACAGCAGTGGTACCACCACGTCTTTGTTGCTGAGCCTCATCTTTGGGCAGATATAAATACACCACTAGACATAAGCACAATGTGACTGCAATCACCAGCGGTGAAAATTTTATTCCTTTGGGCATCAGAACTCCTATCAATATTTAACAAATTATACAAAAGCGGTACTTTATAGAGATACATATTTAACTTTTTTACAATTATTTGGGGGACTTTAGAATCAAAGTATAATAATATTACCAACCCTACACCCCCTATTATACTTGAAATGCATTTAAGAATATTACATATACCCTTGATAGTTGTAACATTGTTTGTCATAGCTTGCAGTCGAGATGTGCCTTCCGATCCTATGTGTCGAATGGATCCACAATATTCAGCAATAGAAAGTGGCCCAGCTGCCTGTTTAATCAAGCTAAATGGTGAACTATTAGTGATCCAAAAAGACCATGACAAGCTTTGGTCTTTACCTGGTCATAAAGCACATAATCAACAAAGCGCACAATGCGCCGCACATCATGGTGTATGGAAGAGCACAGGGTTAAACGTGGAAGTCGGTAAATTATTAGCCAGTGTCGAGCATATTCAGTATTTTTCTTGCTTTACTGGCGAAGATCTGTTCAATGGCATGGTCTCTCTGCCCTTGCCTCCTTGGGCCAATGACAACATCTCAAAAATTGCCTTGGTTAATCCTTTTGAGACGGAACCGGCAGCATGGTCTAGAACAATAAGCATTGTTGAATTACGTGAAATGTTTAATAAAATTGAGTGAAATATTTTAGACTATTCACAAACACGTTCGAGAATTATCAGCACTTTTAATGTTAAGTACACCACTTTTGCCTCCATATTAACTAAATTAACGATATACTCTGGAAATACAAATTAGCTTCTAGAGAACTTAATATGCCCCAGTACACTGCTCCCCTAAACGATATGCAATTTGTGTTACATGATTGGCTAAAGATCACCCAGCACTACCAATCACTTGGGCTGCATGACTTTGATCCAGAGCTCATCAATGAAATTCTTGCTCAGGGCGCTAAATTTGCCGAAGAAGTTATCGCCCCTCTAAATAGGGAAGGCGATGAGCAAAGTTGCCAATTAAATGGGGGTAAAGTCACCACACCTGAAGGATTTTCCGCAGCCTATCAAGAATATATTGCCAATGGTTGGAGTACTATGTTGGGTAACGCCCAGTTCGATGGACAAGATCTACCCAACTCAATGGCAGTGCCTGTACATGAAATGCTGCATGGGGCTAACCTGAGCTGGCGGCTTATCTGCGTCTTAAGTGAAAGTGCCACATTAGCGGTGGATAAACATGGCAGCGATGAACTCAAGAGCCTCTATCTGCCTAAGCTGATCTCGGGTGAGTGGGCCGGCACTATGTGTTTAACGGAGCCACACTCGGGCTCTGATCTTGGACTATTAAGCAGTAAGGCACAGCCCAATGGCGACGGAAGTTACGCAATAACAGGCAGCAAGATCTTTATATCTGGCGGAGATCAAGATTGGACCGATAATATTTTGCACCTAGTACTGGCTCGTTTACCGGATGCTCCAGCGGGTGTGAAAGGGATCAGTTTATTTTTAGTACCGAAAATATTGTTAACTGAACAAGGCGAATTAGGCCAAGGCAATAGCCTGTCTGTGGGTAGCCTAGAGAAAAAAATGGGGATCAAAGCCTGCCCCACTTGTGTTATGAATTTTGATGGTGCACAAGGCTGGTTAATCGGCCAGGAAAACCAAGGCTTGGCTTGTATGTTTACCATGATGAACGAAGCCCGCTTCCAAGTGGGGTTGCAAGGTCTAGGGATCAGTGAGGCCTCATATCAAGGTGCATTGGCCTATGCTAGAGATAGATTACAATCTCGGGCACCACAAGGGGTGCAACAACCAGATAAAAAGGCCGACTCTATATTGCATCAACCCGATGTGCGTCGCATGTTGTTGACCCAAAAGGCCTTAACCGAAGGCGGACGAGCTTTATCAATGTTGTATGCCAGCCAAATGGACGTTGAGAAATATGCAGATACCGCAAAAAAGACCCAAGCGGCTAAAGTATTAGCGTTTTTGACACCTATAGTAAAAGGCTTCTTAACCGATATGAGTCAAGAAACCAGTAACCTTGGCATTCAGGTATTTGGTGGACACGGATATATTAGAGAATGGGGTATGGAGCAGTTAGTACGAGACAGCCGCATCGCCCAGCTATATGAAGGGACTAATGGTATACAGGCCGCGGATTTGGTTTCAAGAAAACTCGCCAGAGACGGTGGAGATATGCTCACTAGCACCCACGCTTTGTTTGCCACATTGGTCAGTTCAATAGGCGATCAACAATATCAACAATCAGCACAATCTCTATTAGCAGAATGGTTAGAGACCTCCAACCAATTGATCAGTTTAAACAACGTAGATTTAGCAGGCTGCGCATACGATTATATGCATTACAGTGCCTACTGTTTGATTGGCATCTTATGGCTGAGCATGGCAGATACCGCTCAGTCCAATGCTAATGCTAGTATCAAATCCGGTAAAGCCCATACCTGTGAATTTTATCAGAAACGGTTATTGCCTAGAAAAAATGGCTTTAAAGCTAACCTCTTCAATGGTGCCGAAGATTTAATGGCCGTCAGCAATGATGAATTTGATTATCTCTAGTTATCTTGTGTAAAACCCCTAGCATTCACTGAGGCGCTTGATCCATTATCTGGCGCCTTTTGTATAGGTAAAGCCATGTTTTTACGGAACTGTAATTTTAGATCCGCAAAAATAAAAAGTCAAAAACAACCTGGACAATCCCATGAGATAACGGCATTGGTTGAATGAACAATCACCGATCCTGCTGGGCAGCAACGCCTGGCTAGGCGCCTAGTTTGCGGACCACCCAAGGTAGTAGCCATAACAACAACCAGCCGCCACTGCCGCCACTCTGGGTCACCACAACCACTTGCGGCTCTGCATATATAGACTCATATTCATTGCTTTCTATGGAAACTAAATACAAATCGGTGTCTTCATTGCCATCATAGACAGCTACCAGCTGATCGCTTTGCCCATCATATAATTCAATTAATATTTCATAGTCTGCCGAGGGAAAGCCGCTTAATAATTCACTTTCCACCACAACGCTATCGGTATCACTGTCAGCAAAAATATTAAAGTTTGAGGTTCGGTGATATTCCTTAAACACCTGATCTTTAGCCAAATACAATCTGGCGTAAACCTGTGCACGGTTAAATTCGGTGTCCGCATCAAATTCAACTGAGAAGTGGTTGGCATAACCATCACCATCGGGATCATCAAAAAAAGTGACCCAAGCGTCATACACCCAGAACTGGGTGTTAACTGTACTGGATTGAGGCCTAGCAGTGAGGATTTTAGATTGGGCTTGCTGGCCAGCTAATACGGCGCTGGAGTGTATTTCAAGTAGCACATCATCATTGGCGAGTTGGGGGCCTGTGGTAAGTCGTTTCTCAACAGATTTCACTTGTCTGGATTGAAGGTTTTCAGCGACAACATGGCTGCTGAAAAACAAAGCGGTTAACACATAGTATATTGGACGTCTCATTTCACACTCCTTCAAAACTGTCTCTAGAGTGTGGTCTTCGAAGCATGAACTAAAACTGAAGACTATCTTAATTTATAGCATTTCAGGTTTAACCCTCAGCCGAACATTGGCTTAGGTACTAATGATGCTAGGCTTAACAGTCAAACACTGGGACTAACGAAAGCCCCTTTTCTGTTTGAGTAATTCATAAGCGGACTGAATATCTTGGGTTTTGTTTTTGGCCAATTCCAAGGCCTGTTTAGGTAGACCTTTAGACACTAACTTATCAGGGTGATGCTCACTCATCAGTTTTCGGTACGCTTTCTTGATGCTTTTGTCATCAGTAGATTGCTCAACCCCTAAAATTTTATAGGCGTCGTTTATGCTCTGCTGTGTGGAATACTGCCCATTAGCACTCTTGGCATGATCTCGCCCAGCTCCCCCCTGTCTAAAACGTATTTCTGCTTCAAAGGCAGACAGCAAATACAATAAATCGTTTTGCGTAAAGCCCAAATGGCTGGCCACCCTCTCTAATATTTTTTGTTCTGCTTTATCTAAATTGCCATCCACATAGGCGGCCTGGATCAAAATTTCTAAGTAGACTTGCAAAATATCTCTACGGCCATGGCAGGAGGCTTTGAACTCATCAATCACAGGTTTTAAAACAAAGTCTGCGGCCTTGCCTTCACGAAAGGCTTGTTGCGCCTCGCTGCGCACCTCCCCTTCCAAACTCATTTGATCCATCAGATTGGTCGCCATACGAATTTCAGGATCCGTTACCTTGCCGTCAGCCTTAGCAATATGCCCCATCACTGAAAATAAGCTGTGAAAAAACACGCCCTGGCTTTTAAATGTTTCTGCACTACTAAAAAACCGATTAAAGCCGCCTTTTTCGGCAAAGTCTTTGCTATAGGCTTTATCGAAATAGTGGCCTAACATAAACCCAAATATTGCCCCTGGTATGCGGCCAAACAGAAAACCAAAAATAGTGCCTAAAATTTTACCCATCATAGTATTAACCTATTTCACTGCTATTTAATTGTGCTAAACGTTGAGGGGTGCCGACATCTGTCCACATGCCTTGAAAAAACTGCGCCTCAACCTGCTCTTTATTGATGGCCTCACGCAACATAGGCGCCAGAGGTCTGACTTGCGATCCCATCCCTGCAAAAAAATCTTTGTGATAACGGGCAACACCGCTAAAGGTTAATTTTTGTCCCGACTCAGTATTTAACAACCCGTTTTGATAATAAAAATCCCCACTGGGATTATGTGAAGGGTTGTTCACCATCACTAAATGGGCACTTTTATCTATCATAGCAAGGGGTAGCTTAGAAATATCAAAATCGGTAAATATATCACCATTAACTACAGTGAAATACTGATCATCCTGATGGGGGCATAGCAGTGGCAACGCATTAATAATGCCTCCTGCTGTTTCTAAGGCCAAATGTTCAGGAGAATAGATAAGGCTTAAACCAAACTTTTGGCCGTCACCCAAAGCCGCCTCGAGCTTTTCGCCCAACCAAGCATGATTAATAATCACCCGCTCATAACCGGCTTTCTTAAGGGCTTGCAGATGATAAACAATCAAGGCTTTACCTTGAACCTCTAACAAGGGTTTAGGTACAGAGTCCGTTAATGGACGCATTCTCTCACCTCGTCCTGCGGCCAATATCATAGCGGTGTTAATCATTATTTAAGCCCGCTCCATGTTTATCCAATACCCTAGGCAATACTTGCTCACTGACAAAATTGGCAAAGTCTTGCAATTGCGGAATTTGCCTTCCCACCTCCACTATATACGCTAGGGTCCTGGGGATGTCTATTAGGTACTTAGGTTTATTATCACGTATCGCTAAGCGGGCAAATATGCCACTGGCTTTGATGTGTCTTTGCATACCTGTGACATCAAACCAGGCCTTAAATAACAACCAGTCGTATTGATGAAAGTGTTGACCATGCCATTCTTTTAGCCAGGTATAAACCAGTGCTTGTGGCCAATACTGGTAACAGTCCCTTAGTAAAGATACTGCATCATAGGTGATGGGGCCCACCACAGCATCTTGAAAGTCGATGATGCCAATCTCATCTTGGGCCAGTAACATTAGGTTCCGTGAATGGAAGTCTCTATGCACCCCAGCTGTTGGTTGCTGTAAAAAGATCTCGCTGATAAAAGTAAAGCTTTGTTGGATCATTTGGCTTTGCACATCAGACAAATCCATATTTAGGTAGTGAGTAAGTAACCACTCACCAAATATATTAAGTTCTCTTGATACAAATGCCCGATCGTATACTGCAAAGGCGCCTTGCTCTGAGCCCACACAGGATTGAATAGCAGGAATACAAGCTAATGCTTTTTTATACAATTGATGACAACTGTTGCTGTTCAGCGCAGCGGAAAATTGTCTATCACCAAAATCTTCTTGCAGATAAAAGCCATTTTCAACATCTACCCCATACACTTTCGGCACTGTGATCTTTGCGGCACGATAACTCTTTGCCACAGCGACAAATTTGCTACAATCTTCGTACTGTGGAGGGGCATCAACAGCGATGATCCATTGCGCTTTATCAAGGAAACGAAAATAACGTCGAAAACTGGCATCATCGGAAACCTTGTTTAGTCCCTGACAGGTAAAATCAGTCTCTTGATTGATCCAGTGTTGCAATTGTTGTTGGCGCGTTTGCTCTAGTTTCAACTCATGACTCATTTAGAAATAAGGAAGATAATGTGAAAGAATGGCGAAATATGGCTTTTTTTGCAAGTCTGCTGGTAAATCCTACTGAAACCCTTAAAATCAAGACTTTAATCTGTCTTTCTACCTTAACTTTGGGCCACTTTGTACTTGTCTAGTATACAAAATAAACAATTTACACTTTTTTGCCTATTGTTCCTGAATATGGGGCTTGCCAGCGCACAAGACATGTGTTTTGTGCCTCTATCTGAGCCAAATCTTGAAAATTCACTACTTGAAGGGCAAATTCAAGTTAAATCCCAAGATACCGAGTTAAACCAGGATACCTTCGCCAAATTTAAAGGCAAGGTAGAAATAGACAGTACCACAGCCAAAATAACGGCCGACCAAGCGATACTCAATCGTCAGACTCAAACGTTACACGCCACAGGCAACATCAGCTTTCAAAATGAATATATCACCGCATCAAGCCAAAGCATTCAGTTAAACCGCGCGTCCAGTGAACTGTTAATCGAAGACTCTATGTATCAATTAAATAATGTCCAAGGCCATGGTAAGGCACAACAAATCATCATTGGCAAAGGAACAGGGGTTAATTTAGTGGAGTCTAGTTACAGCAGCTGCCCTGTTGATGATCCCGTGTGGCGGATCCAAGCAAGTAACATAGCCATCACCCCAGACCAGTCTAGAGGCATAGTCAAACATGCGAGGTTTTATATCAAAGATGTGCCCGTTCTTTATTTACCCTACTTCTCTTTCCCGGTAGACGACCAACGCCAGTCCGGTATTTTGTACCCAGAGATCAACAACAATAGCGCCACGGGATTAAGTGTTGAACAACCCATTTATTGGAATATCGCCCCCAATTACGATTTGACCGTCATTCCCAGGCTCATGTCAAAACGCGGGTTGCAATTAAAAACTGAGTTTAGATACTTAACCGAGCAACATAACGGCCAAGTGAATCTAGAGTATTTGTCCAATGATAGCGATTTGCCGCAAAGTGACGACCGATATTTTTATCGTTTTGTGCACAATGGGCAACTCAGCGAACACTGGCAGATCAATGCTGAGCTCAATGGCCTAAGTGATGATAACTATATTGTTGATCTGGGCTCTGATTATTACAACAGGGCCGACACCCATTTATATAAAACTTTGGGCCTGAATTACTTTTCTGAAAATTTAGAATTAACCACTCAATTCAGAGACTTTGAAGTATTAGGCGACCATCCAGATAGCTATCGTGCATTGCCAGAAGTCAGATTGAACTATTTCACCCCAATAGGTTTAGGTGCGGAGTTTGCCTTGCACTCAGAATTAGCCTATTTTGAAAATGGTCAGGCAGATAACCCCACTGCGACCCGTTTCCATATCGCACCTACCATTCGCTTTCCCTTTCAAAACCAATGGAGTGAGTTTCTGGCGGAAGCCACTATTATGCAAACCCATTATATACAAGACAATATCCAAGAAAGACCACTGGATAAAGACATCACACGGACCCTAGGGCAAGCAAAAATTTATGGTGCCTTAGCCTTTGAGAGACCTATTACTTTATTTGGTCAAAATATAACCCAAACCTTTGAGCCAAAAGCTCAATACTTGTATACCAGTTATGCAGAACAGTCTAATATTGGCCTATATGATACCACTCGATTATTTAATAATTTTGCTGGATTATTTAGAGGCCAAGAATTTACCGGCTTAGACAGAATAAGTGACAACAATCAAATCACTTTGGGATTAACCACCCGCTTGATCGATAAAAATAATGATGAGCAATTTAAGCTCAGTCTAGGCCAGATATTCTACCTTAAAGATAATCAAGTCACAGATGCTAGCAAAGAAGACGACCGTTCGGCCTTAGCCGCCGAATTAGACTGGCAAATTGGCAGTAAATGGTATGCTCACACAGAAGTGCAGTTATCCTCTGTTACCGATAAAATTGAACGCAGTAGTGTGTCGGTGGAATATCAACTGAGGAAAAATAAAATATTACAAATTAACCACAGGTACGTCAGGGATTTATCTTCTGAAGAGATCAACCAAGTGGGGGTAACGGCGAGTTGGCCAATAGCCAAAAATTGGCAATGGGTCAGTCGCTGGTATCATGATCTAAACCGCAATAGAACAGTAGAAACCTATAATGGCTTACAATATGAGTCCTGTTGTTGGTCTGTCAGTTTTGTGGCGCAACGTCATCTTAGTAATAGATTTGATAGTAACGGCATGCAAAGCACAAATGAATTTGAATCCGGTTTTCATGTATACTTCACCACTCGGAACCTATTACGCGAGGGTTTATTTGGCTACCGGCGCCCTTACTTGTTGAACTAATTGGCCATTAGAATAACTAAATTGTTTCAGAAAATAAAAAACATCGATAATCTTTTAATTAAACACTTTTAACAAGTGGCGCGAAGCAAGCGCTTTTAACTAATAAGTACCCATAATCATGAAAGTATTACTATTCACTTTGTTATCTATTTCACTGCTGTCAGGCAAAGCTCAGGCAAAACCTGAATTGTTAGACAATGTTTCCGTTATCGTCGACCAGGGAGTGGTGTTAGAAAGTCAGGTCAAGGAGTTAGTGACCGCCGTTAAGCTCAACGCCATGGTAAAAGATCAAACCTTACCTTCGGATCGAGCCTTACGAACTCAGGCTATTGAAAAGTTGATATTAGACAACTTACAAATTCAAATGGCGGAGCGTATGGGCATTAGGATCAGTGATCCGCAACTAGAACAAACCATCGCCAATATCGCCCAAGGAGAGAAGATCAGTCTAGAACAACTGCGCACAAACATATTGCAAGAAGGCTTGACCTACGACAAGTACAGAGAGCAGATACGTCAGGAGTTGTTGCTAGGGGAAGTACGCAGAGCAAATGTCCGTCGTCGGGTGTATATCACCGAACAAGAAATCGCCAATTTAGTCATACTCATCGATGAGCAAGGGGGCCAGCAGGCCGAATATCACTTAGGTCATATCCTTATCGAGTTCCCTCCTGAAGTCACAGATAAGGACATTGAGGAGGCGAAAGTAAGGGCTGACAAAGTCCTAGAGTTATTAAAAAAAGGTTCTAATTTCGTTAAAATTGCCACTGCTTCATCAGGGGGGGCAAAAGCACTTGAAGGGGGAGATTTGGGTTGGATGAACATTAACTCTATGCCTACTTTGTTTGCCGAAGCGGTACAAAATAAGGCTAAGGATGATTTGATCGGACCTATTCGTAGTGGTGCAGGCTTTCATATATTGAAAGTAAAAGATATACGAGGGATCGAAAAAGTAGAAGTAGAAGAAGTCAATGCTCGGCACATATTGATAAAACCCTCAGTGATTTTAAGTGATGAAAAAGCCGAAAAAATGCTCAAAGAGTTTCGCGAACAAATTATAGCCGGAGATGCAGACTTCGCTGTCTTGGCAAAAGAACATTCTGCGGATACGGGTTCCGCATTAAAAGGTGGGGGATTAGGCTGGGCCGATCCTAATATTTATGTACCTGAATTTAAAGATACCCTTGGGATATTAGCCATAGATGAAATTAGCCAACCTGTTAGATCTCAGCATGGTTGGCATTTAATGCAATTGCTTGAAAAACGTATGGGCGATGCCACCCAAAAACGTAAACAAGATAAAGCCTATCAGTTATTGTATCAGCGTAAATATAGTGAAGAATCTGACGCTTGGTTACGTGAAATACGGGCAGGTGCCTTTGTTGAAGTCATAGCAGAGTAACCAGTGGACATTATAAAATTAGCCATCACCCCCGGTGAACCGGCAGGCATAGGGCCAGATTTAATACTATCAGTTGCGCAAAAATCCTGGCCAGCCCAGTTAGTGATATTCGCCGACGGTGAAATGTTACGTCAAAGGGCGAGGCAACTAAAGCTGCCTATTACATTAATTGATTATGATCCTAGTCAAACCCGTATTTTGCCGGCCGGGCAACTATTCATAGTGGACATTAAAACCAGTGTTAATGTGCAAGCGGGTCAGCTGAATACTGAAAATGGCCAATATGTGGTAGAAACCTTACGCCAAGCCTGCGCAAAAAATATGGACGGTGAATTTGATGCCGTGGTGACAGGCCCTGTGCACAAAGGCATTATCAATGAGGCCGGAATTTCCTTCAGTGGCCATACGGAATTTTTTGCCCATGAGTCAAATACCAACGATGTGGTGATGATGCTTGCCACAGAGGGCTTAAGAGTAGTGTTGGCGACCACTCACATTCCTCTGGCCTACGTGGCAAAAGCCATTACTGCTGAGCGTTTGCACAAAGTTTTGCACATTGTCAATACCGACTTAATGCTGAAGTTTGGGATCAAAAACCCGCATATTTTTGTTTGCGGTCTAAATCCCCATGCCGGCGAAGATGGGCATATTGGTAAAGAAGAAATATTGGTTATCAGTCCTGCCCTAGAGGCACTAAGAGCCGAAGGTTTAAATATCACAGGGCCTTTACCCGCGGATACCATTTTTAATCCTAAGTATCTGGCCCAAGCAGACGCGGTGCTGGCTATGTACCATGATCAAGGATTACCTGTGCTTAAATACAAAGGATTCGGCGCTTCAATTAATATCACCCTAGGTTTACCTTTCATTCGTACCTCAGTTGACCATGGAACAGCAATAGATTTAGCTGGAACCGGCCAAGCGGACTCTGGAAGTTTTGAACTAGCCATCGAAAAAGCCATCTCTATAGCAGCGAAAAAACAATGAGCAAACAACATCAAGGCCATACGGCGAGAAAACGCTTTGGCCAGAACTTCTTACACGACGAATATGTCATCGATCAGATTGTCTCCACCATAGCGCCACAAAGAGGCCAACATATGGTAGAAATCGGTCCAGGTTTAGGGGCCCTCACCGAGCCTGTCTGTGAATACTTAGACTCACTGACAGTGGTTGAGCTGGATAGGGATTTGGCCGCACGTTTACGTACCCACCCTTTTATGGCCAGTAAACTCAATATCATTGAAAGTGATGCACTGAAATACGACTTTTCTGAACTGTTAAAGGATGGGCAACCCTTAAGAATTTTTGGCAACTTGCCCTATAATATTTCCACCCCTTTGATGTTTCATCTGTTTTCATTTGCCACCCAGGTTCAAGACATGCACTTTATGTTGCAAAAAGAAGTGGTGGAACGTTTAGCGGCCAGTCCAGGCAGCAAAAGTTACGGACGCTTATCGGTAATGGCCCAATATCACTGTCAAATATTCCCAGTGTTGCACGTGCCACCAGAAGCATTCAATCCACCACCTAAAGTCGATTCTGCGGTGGTCAGGCTGATCCCTCATCAAACTAAACCTGTTAGCTTGATAAATGAACATAGCTTACATACTGTGTGCGCGCAGGCATTTAATCAAAGACGTAAAACCATCCGTAATAGTTTGAAAAACAGCCTGAGCGAACAACAGCTTATGGATCTGGATATTAACCCTGAGTTACGGGCTGAGAATTTATCGTTGCAACAGTATGCGGTGATTGCGAACGCCGTTGAAACCTTAAATTTAGGATCAGAATAATTATCTAGTAAGCTGCAGGGCCATCTGCACTGGGATCTAATAAGCCAAAGAAAAATAATAATTATGAATAAAATCAACAATATACAAATCACAGTGCAGTGCCAACATTTGCCGGTGCAGGCACTACAAGAGGACAAATATGCCTTTGCCTATCATGTGTCTATTATTAATAATAGCCCGCAAAGTGTGCAGTTGATCAACCGATATTGGCTGATCACCGACGGCAATGGCAAAAAAACCGAAGTACATGGCGCCGGGGTAATAGGCCAACAGCCATACCTGCAAATAGGCCAAGAATTTTGTTATAGCAGCGGTGCCATCTTAGATACACCTGTGGGCACTATGCAGGGTTATTATGAATTACAATCCGCAGACGGAAATTGGTTTGAGGCGCCAATAGCGGTATTCAGTCTAGCCGTTGCACATCTGGTTAATTAGTCTTTATGGCCACCTATATTGTCGGTGATATTCAAGGCTGTTTATCTGGCTTACTGCGACTTTTAAAAGAAGTGAATTTCTCTCCAGCCAATGATCGCCTCATTGCAGTCGGGGACTTAGTAGGACGAGGACCTGAAGCCCTCGAGACTCTCACCTATTTAATGTCCCTAAAAGATAGTTTTGATACTGTATTGGGTAATCATGATCTGCACCTGCTTGCTATCTATTGTGGTGTCCGTGTTGCTAAGCCTAACGATAAATTTGACTCCTTGTTAGCTGCTGCCAATTTAGACACCTTTATTCATTGGCTAAGGCAAAAGCCCTTAGCACTGCTGGTTAACCAAGATACCTTGATCACTCATGCAGGCTTGTATCCGAAGTGGTCCATTAAAAAGGCCTTGGCTTGTGCAAGCCAGGTAAGCGAACAGCTCAGCGGTCACAATTGGTCACAATTTCTGTCCATTATGTACGGCGATCAACCTGATCTATGGACTAAAGCCTTAACCGATCAAGACAAAATGCGATTTACTGTGAATGCGCTAACGAGAATGCGCTTTGTTGATCGACAATGCCGCCTTGAATTCGGTTATAAAGGGGCCCCCAAAGATACCGTTAGTGATCTACTTCCTTGGTTTAAGGTTAACAACGATAACCTTAAACCAAGGCAAAGGATTATATTTGGTCATTGGGCGTCCTTAAATGGTAAAACTTATGACCCGAGATTTATTGGCTTAGATACCGGTTATATTTGGGGCCAAAACATGAGCTTATTAAATATAGACAATGACCAAGTATATTCAGTTAGGTATCAAGAATGCTGATATCATGCCGATATTACTAGCCTAATATAATAAGATTAGTGCTTAAAAAATTTGCACAACCAGTGATAATCATAAAGTGACATGTCTTGTTGATTATCTTTTCCGTATTAATTCTACTCAATCAGTAAGGACACTGAAAACATAATGAAGGCCGGTAAATGAAAATAACAGTAGCGACTCGAGTTGTAGGTGGTTTTATCATAATCACTTTTTTACTATTCTTACTCGGCCTCTTTGCCGTAGGTAAGTTCAATAGTATTAACCAGGCCACAAATGAAGTTAATACTCTGGCGTTCCCGACTGTGAGTGGCAGTAGTCAGCTCAAAGTGTCTTTCCTAAATATGGGGCGCTTAACGACCGAGTCTTTTTTTGAGACTAGTATCCATGCCTTGAAAAACAAACAAAATAGTTTTGAAGCTAGCCGCAGTAATTTTGAGGCAGAATTGCGTATCCTGACACAAGTGGTCAGTGAAGAAGCGGAATTACGTCAATCTCTGGTGCAAACAAATAATACCTTTCGACAATATATTGAGAACGTAAATGCCATGTTCAACCATAAAACCAATGGTTTAAAATATGCCGATGACGTGCAGTCACTATTGAGTAACATTGAAGATAATTCCGATGACACTTCTACCTTGATAATTGATTTTAGCGATCTGGATGAAGTACAAGCTAGTCCCGCTCTAACCGATGCAGCTGATATCGCCGAGAGCCTAGAATCAAATCTGATGTCACTGTTAACAGTGGGTGATGAATATCTAAAGACTGATACCTTGGTCAGAGCCGATACTATCGGTAACGAAGTCGAGCTGATCATTAGCCAAATTAAAGGTAAAACCAAGAGAATTCAAGAAGCAGCCAATAACGCTGACACCAGTGGTACCTTGAGTGAGGTATATGAATTAATTGAAATGGTCACAGGTTCCGTTACTGCCTCTGATGGTCTTATCCAGACCCAAATAAAAAGACTCAATAGTGCAGATCAAGCACAGACTGCATATGGGGCTTCTGAAGCTAACATCGAACAAGCTATTGGAGAACTTAACGGATTGCTAGAATTAGCCAACGCACGCACCAAACAAGCCAAAAAACATGTAGACAGCGCGGTGAGTTCAGGGATCAGCAGTACTATGATTATTGGTCTTGTGTCTATGGCAATTGCGGCTGGTATTGCCTATTTTACCGTGCTTGCCATCATCAAACCTTTGCTCAAAGTTAACGAAATGTTGAAGGTGTTATCCACTGGTGATCTCACTCGTAAGTTAGACGACTCTGCTGATGATGAGTTTGGTGACTTAGCAAAAAACTGTAATAATTTGATTGATAGTTTAAAAACTCTAATAGCAGGGATCAGTTCACGAGCCGCGCAATTAGCCGCAGCAGCGGAGCAAACCTCAATGGTAACAGCACAGACCACTCACTCCATCGAGGAACAGAAGTCGCAAGTAGCGCAAGTGGCAGCGGCAACCACCGAAATGCACAGCACCTCGCAGTTGGTCACCCAAAATGCAGAAGATACTTTAAACCAGATAAAACATGCCGATGCAGAAGCTGAGAAAGTGAAACTGATCTCTGAAGAGAACAAGAGAACCATCGAAGTACTAGCCAAAGATGTTGAAGAGGCAGCGAGTGTTATCAATAAGCTACATCAAGACAGTGCCAGCATTGGTGGCATCTTAGACGTAATTAGAGGGGTTGCTGAGCAGACTAACCTATTAGCATTAAACGCCGCAATTGAGGCCGCTAGAGCGGGCGAGCAAGGCAGAGGATTTGCGGTAGTAGCGGATGAAGTGAGAACTTTGGCCAGTCGTACGCAAAAATCCACACAAGAAATCAACTCAATGATTGAAGTCTTGCAAGCCGGCGCTGAAAAAGCCGTGGCGGTGATGAACCAAGGTAAAGAGCAAACCACTGTCTGTGTTGAACAAACCGAAAAAGCCACAGTAGCATTACAATCTATTACCGATGCGGTGCATAATGCCTTTGATGTCAGCACACAAATTGAACAATCTGCCCGAGAGCAGAATATTGTTTCTCAAGAAATCAGTGAAACGCTGGAAAACATTGTTAGTATTGCTGAAGAGACCACCACAGGTGCTAAACAAACATCGGACTCTAGTCATGAGGTGGCTAAACTAGCAGAAGAGTTACAAAATTCAATACAACAATTTAGAGTCTAATCAGGTTATAGCTATATAACGGATAGATTTTATTCACTCAGCCCCTTTTAAAGGGGCTGAGTCATTTATGGGGTTATGGTTTTGCCACTCTCTATATTGGCAGGGGCGGATCACTGCCTAGGCGCTAGCCCTCAAACAAGGCTTGGTGCAAAGAACAGACTAGGGCTCGGCTATCGGTTTCGTTAACTAATACAGATAGATTGTGTGGGTTTGCGCCATAACAGATCATACGCAGATTAAAGTCGGCAATGGCAGCAAAAATACGACTCGAGACCCCTGCGGCGCTGTGCATATTGTTGCCTACCACAGTCACTAAGTCGTAATTCTCTTCAACCAGCACCTCACAAATTTCACTCAACTCTTGCAGTGTTTCTTGATTCAAGCGCTCAAGTACCGAGTTGGGAGGATTATCCAGAGTGAAGGAGACGGATATCTCCGAAGTGGTGACCAAATCCACACTGAGATTGTGGGCGGCAATAATGGTGAATACCTTCTGCAAAAAACCCTGAGCGTACATCATCTTTGGGGTTTTTACGGTGACCATAACCTGATCTTTACGCCGGGTAATCGCCCGATAAGAGGGTTGTGTTGGACAATCCCGGGTGATCCAGGTCCCGCCCTTCTCAGGCTCTCGGCTTGAGCCAACAAAAACCTTGATATTTTTACGCAAGGCCGGCTCCATCGTCGCAGGATGTAATACTTTTGCCCCAAAGGTGGCCATTTCAGCCGCTTCCTCGAAGCTTAATTCAGGCAAGGGCCGAGCAGTATCAATGATACGGGGATCGGTGGTATACACTCCGATCACATCGGTCCATATCTCACAGGATAAGGCATCCAAGGCTTCCGCCAATAAGGCCGCTGTGAAATCTGAGCCACCACGGCCCAAGGTCGTGGTATTGCCCTGCTCATCACAGCCGATAAAACCCTGAGTGACCAATACCGCCCCGGCTAATGCTGGAGCCATCAATTGCTGAGCCGAGTCCGCTATTTGCTCTAATTGAGGTATTGCCTGGCCAAATTCATTATTGGTACTGAGGACTTTACGAACATCAAAATTTTGCGCAATCACGCCCTGCTGATTAAGCAGTTCAGCAAACAGTAGTGAGGCCATCTGCTCCCCGTGTGATAATAGGGCGTCTTTTAAGTCGGGTCGATGCAGTAACTCTTCGTGCAAGGCCAGCTCTTCTAAGGACAGCAGCAAGGCCTGAAGTTTATCTTGTACCTCTGGCGGCGACCCAAGGGCTTGCAATATGGCAAATTCGATTTGCCTGATGACATTAATATACTCTGCAATTTGGCTCTTGGTCAGAGGCGAATGGGCCAGCGCAACTAAGGTATTGGTCACCCCTGCCGAAGCGCTAACGACTACCACTCGGGTATTTGGATTAGCGGCGATGATAGAGGCACAATTACCCATGGCCTCATAATCGGCGAGGCTAGAACCACCAAATTTGGCGATATTTAAAGAGGATTTATTCACGTTCTTTGCTGACTTTTGTTTAATTTACCTATGCACTAACGCTAGCAGGTTTTTATCAGATTTAAAAAATAAAAAGTAATGAAATTATAGTTTTTTTGGAATAGGTTATAGATAAAATTTGACTCTGTGCTGTTTAGCACCAAGACTCTTTAATCTGAGGTTTTAAGTACAGAAGAAAGCAAGTTAAAGGGAGCCCACAACTCGATAGCTCATGACTAGGCTTTATACAGTGGACATTCACTGGCAAAATGTTGTGGTAGCGGTCGGCACTCTCCCCTCTATATTGACAACGATAATGGCAGTAAAATTCCTGCTCTCCTTAAAAAGCAGGAAAAAATCAACTCACTTTGAACTAGGCTATAAACCTCACAGCAATTTATTCAACAGCGCAGACGACAGGGCAAAGATGATGAGTTTAAATTATAGAAAAATGACCAGAAACAACATCATAGCATCACTAGTTTTAGTCAGTTCATTTATGCTAATTTCATGTGGAGATGGTGAGCGCCCACTTACAAACTTCAACCCTAGTCCCCCCGTAGCCGATTTTGACCATGATGGTATTCCAGATAAAGATGACATGGATGGCGACAACGATGGCCTCATTGATATTGATGAAAGAAGCGTTAACCTAGACCCTTATAATGCTGCCGATGCCCTTGAGGACAATGACAATGATGGCTTTAACAATACAGAAGAATTCTATCTGAATACCCAATTAGATGATCCACAAGACTATCCTCTGGCACTGCCATGGAATTCATTTCAAGGCAGCGATGGCAGAAGTGGATTTAATTTGCAGCTCGTTGAACCGGACAGGATCTCTTTATTATGGACAAGGGAAGGCAATGCAATGTCCGCCGTTGTTGCTAATCAATCTGGGGTTTATTTTGCTGAAACTAAAGAGTCAAAATTTCCTCTAACAATGTACGGCGATAACGCGACCCACCTCTTACGCCTCACGCCAAAAAATGGCGATATCCAGTGGGAGACGATTGTAGAAAGTACATATTTAAACGACGAACTCGGAGATAATGAAACATCAGTTAGTATAGGGGGTGCCTATCATCACTCTCTGGCCCTTGCAGATGAGACTATTTACTTTGGACTTGGGGGCTCTTTTAATTCGCCGACTCAGAGCTTTGATGCCGTCTTCTCAACCATCATTACCTCGGCCACGGGTGAAATCAATAAGTCCTTTGTCCAGTTTATTTCAGGTGGATACCCACGCGCTCCGACATACTCAAATGGTCGTTACTATTTGACGGGAGGAATTGTTTCTGAATATGGTACTAACGCCAATGTAGATGGAACACTTTTTCCTCAAACGGATTGGACACCCACAGTAAGAGATGAGGCGCTTTTTCAATGCACAGGTTTAGACAACCCAGAAACTGGCTTGACTAAGTCAAATATCACTGAAGATACAGATAAAACTCGCGTCTATTCAGAGACAACGTTAGCCAACTGGGATGGTTGTGCGATAGGTACGGCACCTGTAATCGGACATTTCAACAATCTAATAACGGTCGGCAACGGCAAACTATCCAGTATTGAATTGGAAAATCGAAGCATCCTCTGGCAACTACCAGTCAGCAACGTACAGCCCTCTATTGCTTTCGGGAAAGTTTATGCCGCACTGGAAAATAAGCTGCTTTCGGTTAATGAATATTCAGGAGACATTATATGGGAATATGAGGATATGGGTGACATTAGCTCTAATATTATAGTCACTAGAAATATGCTTTTTTTCTCAACCCCAACACAAACTATTGGCTTGGACAGTGAAACAGGAGAATACTTATGGTCTGTTGCCTACTCTGGAGAGTTAACCCTAAGCCATGGCATGCTTTATATTCAGCAAAGAGATTTGCTTTTGGCTTACTCCTTAAATTAAGTAAACTTATTCATGCAACCCAAGCTTACAGCCAAATTTAAGCAATCCTGTGGGCATTAGGGCTGAATTTTCACCTTATCACCCACCCCAATACCATTTTCTTTAAACCAACCGAGGTTCATTTCCCAAGCATATTGGACTTTTCCTGACGAGCCAACCGTGCTCAGATCATGAGCCTTCATTGCTTTAATGTCGGTGATCACACCGTCTTTGCGAATAAAGGCAACATCTAAGGGCATAAGGGTATTTTTCATCCACATATTCGCCTGCTTTATTTGCTTGAAGTTAAACAACATGCCGCATTGTCCACACATGGACTCACGATACATTAAGCCTTGGGCACGTTGCTCGAAAGACTGGGCATATTCCACCTT
>JAWUWP010000031.1:0-54547 GCA_034111785.1 Paraglaciecola sp. | reverse complement strand
GCCGATGAGATGCTTGAGATCAATACAGCGGTGGCCGCTTCTAGTAAGACGGCCAAGGCAGATTAATGCTCGCCAAGGCAGGTTAATGCTCGCCAAGGCAGGTTAATGCTCGCCAAGGCAGGTAATGCTCGCCAAGGCAGGTAATGCTCGCCAAGGATGATTAATGATCGCCAAGGATGGTTTGGCCGCAAGGCTATCTAAGCTGTCTGTTGCTGCGCAAGAGCAAGGAAATAAAGCCTAAAGCCCATAACTGTACTTGAGTAATAATAACACTATGCTGGAATAGCACAGTGAAATGGGCAAACCAAAGATAATAAAATGTTTAAATTTGTAATTACTGGCACTAAAGACTAATAGGTTTGTTTGATAACCATAAGGCGAGATAAAGCTGGCGCTGGCCGCAAAAGCCACCGCTAGAGCAAAAGGCATAAGGGGTAAGCCTAACGCCTGGACTAAGCCATAGACAAAAGGAAACATCAGCGCTGCTGCCGCGTTATTGGTAACCAGCTCGGTCATCAGCAAGGTCATTAGATAAACACTGACTAAGGCCCAAAACGGACTGATAGTGGATGCCCAAGGGGTGACTTGTGTCATGATCTGGGCAATGACCCCCGACTTTTCGAGGGCAGTGGCTAGACTCAGGGCGCCCACAATAATAACGATGAGATTAAGGGGCATATTACGTTTTATTTCACTGCTTGAGGTGATCCCAGTAAGTGCCAGCGCTGCGATGAGAAACAATAAGCCGGTGGCAAGATTTAATAGAGAGCTTGCTGCTAAAACAATGGTCAGTATAAAGCCACCTAAGGCTAAAATATTTTCCCTGGCAGAGAGCTTCATGGGTATTCTCTTTTCAGACAGGATAAAGAAATTTTTAACTAAGTTATGTCGCTGTAAAAAATCTGGCCCTGTGGCTAATAATAAAAAATCGCCAGCTTGTAGTGTTATCTCCCCCAGCTTACCTGATAAGGTTTCACCGTCTCTTCTAATGGCCACTACTGCTGCGTCAAACAAAGCCCTAAAGCCTAATTTTTTTAGGGTTCGGCCTATTATTGGCGCTCTATTTGTAATAATGACTTCAGTTAAGTTTTCTCTTAATAAACCGTTCGACTCGGCAAATAATGACAGGCCTTTAATATGGGTTAGGTTATCGACTTTTTGGGCATTGCCGCTAAATATTAATTTGTCATGGGCTTGGATCACTAAGTCAGGACTGACGGGCGTGATTAATTGCCCCTGTCGTGAGACTTCCAATAAGAAGAGTTCAGGTAAGTTTCGTAGGTGATTGTGTTCAACACTTTTCCCCACCAATTCTGAGTCAACTTCCACATCAGCTTCAATAAAATAACTATTATATTGGTTTTTCTGATCTTGGATATTAGGCAACAAAGGGCTCAGCAAGAACATTAACAGCCCACAACACAGGCCCGCCACTAGGCCATATAAGGTAAAGTCCCAAAAGTTGAAGCCTAGATGTCCTCGTTCTATCAGAAAACTATCCACAATAAGATTGGTGGACGTGCCTATAAGGGTCACAGTGCCGCCTAGTATGGCGGAATAGGATAATGGGATGAGTAAACGGGATGGCGCAAAATACTGATTTTGTTTAACTGGGCCAATCAAACTGGCGACTATAGCAGTATTGTTCAGCAAGGCTGAAGAGGTAAAGGTCAGGATAAACAATCGCCAATAGCTGAGCTTAAAGTTAGCGGTGATCAAGCCTCTACCTAGGCGCTTTAATAATGATGTTTTGTCTATCACTGAGCTCACTAATAGCAGCAGTACTAGGGTGATAAGCCCCTGATTAGTCAGGTGATTAAGTACGTCAGATAAGGTTAATTGTTGACTGGCGATTAGGGCTAAAAAGGCACAGCTAAAAATTAGATAGGGCCGCTTGTTGCTGGTAACAAGCGCCACTACCGTGGCAACAAAGATACTGATCACTATATATTGATTACTATCCATATCGGCAGGGGCCTTTGGGGTTATAACAAAGTGATATCAGTGGCATTCCAGTGTGGAAAATGCTTTCTGACGAGGCCATTGAACTCTAACTCAAACTCCGAATACTGCCCTGATCCTTGATTATCTTCTGTGCTTTCTATGATCATGCCAGCTCCCACAGTACCGTTGGTCAGTCTATCAATGATGATAAAGGCCCCTGTGGCTTTGTTTTTGGTATAGGGATCACAGGCCACTAGTTGGGTGAGTTTGATCTTACCTACGGCAATTTCATTTAGCTGCAAACGCACAGCATCTTTATGCGCCATGGAATTCACATCAATTTGATATTCCACTGCTGTGACACTGCCTTGTACAAATTTTGCCGCAAATTTAAATCCGTATTGTTTATTTGGCATTAATGGCTCTTCGTCCATCCACACCAGGTGAGCCCTGAAGGCATTGCTATGCAAGGGCAGATTATCACTTTTGACTAACATATCCCCGCGAGACACATCGATTTCATCCTCTAGGGTTAAGGTGGTCGCCAAAGGCGCGTGGGCCCGGTCATGTTCACCCTCAAAGTCAACTATAGCCTTTACTGTTGATTGTTTGCCAGAAGGCAATGCGGTGACACTATCACCGGGTCGTATCTGGCCCGATACCACAGTGCCGGCAAATCCCCGAAAATTTAGATCCGGGCGATTCACATATTGCACAGGAAAACGGAAGTCATCCAGATTCAGATCCTGTTCGATTTGAATGCCTTCTAACATGGTCATTAATGTTTGGCCTTTGTACCATGGCGTCTGTGCGCTGAGGTTAACCACATTGTCACCTTCTAAGGCTGACAGTGGAATAAATTGCACATCAGGTATGGCTAACTGTGCGGCAAATTCCACATAGTCAGCTTTAATGTCTTCGTACACACTTTGACTGTAGTCCTTCAAATCCATTTTATTGATGGCAACAATCACATGTTTGATACCCAATAATGACACTAAAAATGAATGACGTTTGGTTTGGGTTTTTACCCCAGAGCGAGCATCGATCAATATAATGGCTAAATCGCATGTTGAGGCGCCAGTCACCATATTCCTGGTGTATTGTTCGTGACCTGGGGTATCGGCAATGATAAATTTACGACGATCCGTAGAGAAATATCGGTAAGCCACATCTATGGTGATCCCTTGTTCACGCTCTGACTGCAGTCCATCGACTAGCAAGGCTAGATCAACCCTATCACCAGTGGTGCCCATTTTTTTGCTGTCATTAGTGATTGCGGCTAATTGATCTTCAAAAATCATCTTTGAATCATGCAACAGCCGTCCGATTAGGGTACTTTTGCCATCATCGACACTACCACAAGTTAAAAAGCGCAACATATCCTTCTTTTCGTGCTGGTCTAGATAACCTAAAATATCTGATTGTAATAATTTGTTTTCGCTATTTATCATGGGTAACTTACCAGGAAATAAGGGTTTAAAATGGACTCTTTCTGATTATATCTTAATGGCGCTGCGGGTTGGGCGAAGGGCTGTTGACTGTCTTCTATTACAGTAACCGATCCCCCTGCAGCTTCCACTACTGCTTGAGCGGCAGCCGTGTCCCACTCTGACGTGGGGCCAATGCGAGGATATAAATGGGCCGCACCTTCAGCCACTAGGCATAATTTTAATGAGCTACCCATAGCCACTAGTTCGGTATCACCTTGCAGTGTATCGAGTAAGGCTTGAAATTCTGGGCTTTGGTGAGAGCGGCTACCTACTATTTTCCAAGGCTCATCGGCTGTCTTGATGCGGGGCTGAATATTAGTCGACAGGCCAGCAACGATTTTCCTTGCGCCTTGGCCCAACACCCCTACATAGGTATGGTCAAGCACCGGAGCGTACACCACCCCAAAGACCGGCACACCTTGCTCAATTAAGGCAATATTTACCGTAAACTCACCATTTTTCTTAACAAACTCTTTAGTACCGTCTAGGGGGTCGACTAACCAATAGCTTTGCCAATGACGCCTTTCTTGCCAAGCAATATCTGCCGACTCCTCAGATAAAATGGGCAGTGATGATAGCTGTTGCAAACCCGCTACTATACAATTATGTGCGGCTAGATCTGCGTCAGTCAATGGACTTTCGTCCGCCTTGGTATACACAGTAAAATCTTGCTGATAAATATCCATGATCTTGTCACCGGCTTGGTGAGCAATCTGAATAATATTTTCGATCATTGATCCTGTTATCATTAGTCGATAAAACCTTTTTGTTGAAGCAATTCAAATATCTGCTGGGCTGACTCTTGAGCAGATTGACCTGTATAACTAAGGGTTATTTCAGGCTCCTGTGGCGCTTCATAAGGGGAGTCTAGGCCAGTAAAGTTTTTGATATCACCCTGTCGGGCTTTTTGATAGAGACCTTTAGGATCGCGCTTTTCACATTCCTGTAAAGGGGTATCAATAAATATTTCAACAAATTCACCCTTAGCCAACAAATTACGGCAAAAGGCTCTTTCACTTATGAAAGGGGAGATAAAGGCAGTGAGCACTATAGTGCCCGCATCCACAAACAGTTTGGCCAGCTCGGCAATCCGCCGAATATTCTCTACCCTGTCCTTGTCACTAAAATCCAGATCACCACAGAGCCCGTGACGAACGTTATCACCGTCTAATAAATAGGTATGTTTGTGCTGATCGGCTAATTTCTGCTCTAATAAGTTGGCGATAGTCGACTTGCCTGAGCCGCTCAGCCCAGTTAGCCACAAGACACAGGGCTGCTGATTTTTGGCTTTAGCCCTGCGCTCCTTATTGACCAATTGCTGATGCCATACAATATTTTGCGTCATTAGAAATATCCTTCCATTTTCTTTTTCTCCATGGATCCTGAAGAGTCATGGTCTATCACTCGTCCTTGTCGCTCCGAAGTCTTGGTCAATAACATTTCTTGGATGACTTCGGGTAAGGTCGATGCAGTGGATTCTACGGCGCCGGTGAGAGGGTAACAACCCAAAGTGCGAAAACGCACGGAACGCATCTGTGGTGTTTCTCCAGGCTCTAAAGGCATACGTTCGTCGTCTACCATAAACAGGGTGCCATCTCTTTCCACTACAGGTCTGGGTTTAGCCAAGTACAAGGATGGGATCTCAATGTTTTCCATATAGATATATTGCCAGATATCCAGTTCTGTCCAATTTGACATAGGAAAGACCCTGATACTTTCACCTTTATTGACCTGTGAATTATAGATACTCCACAGCTCTGGTCTTTGGTTTTTTGGATCCCAGCGGTGATTGTCATCTCTAAATGAGTATACCCGTTCTTTGGCCCGTGACTTTTCCTCGTCTCGTCTGGCACCACCAAAAGCCGCATCAAACTTATACAGGTTTAAGGCCTGTTTCAGTGATTGGGTTTTCATGATGTCAGTATGCTTAGAGCTGCCGTGACTAAAAGGCCCAACATTCATCTGCACGCCTTCCTGATTGATATGAACCAGTAAGGTTAAGTCATGCTTTTTAGCAATTTGATCCCGAAAACTGATCATTTCCTTAAATTTCCAGGTGGTATCCACGTGTAGCAAAGGAAAGGGGATTTTACCGGGGGAGAAGGCTTTACGTGCCAAATGTAATAGGACCGAAGAGTCTTTGCCCACAGAATACAACATCACAGGATTATCAAATTCTGCGGCCACTTCTCTAAATATGTGGATGCTTTCTGCTTCTAGCTGCTTTAGATGACTTACGTTAGGAATAGGGCTCGACATGGGATCCTCACACAAAATGTTTTTATATATTAAATAATTCTAAGCTTAGAATAATAACAAATATTTGGTGATGACTTTATTCTTTTTTGGACTAATAATTAATCTATTGAACTAGATCCGCCAGACGGGTTAACGAAGTGTCTGCATTGTGAGACTGGCCCAACCTAAGGCATGTTGAAACACCTCACCTGACTTATCTGCACAGACCTTAATATCGGCACAGTACTGATCGATTTTGTCCCAATCGGCTTTTTCATAGAGTTCACATAAGGTTAAAAACTCTGCCGTTTTACCCTTGCGTTGAATAATGGCTTGTTTCATTTCCTCAGAAATAGGCAACTTATCCATCAACTCAGTGATCTCTGCATCGACCATGGCGTCTAATAAAGACAATAGCCCCACCAGAAAAGCCGAAGATTGTTTATGGCTTTCTGACATCAATTCACAAAATCTGGCCCTAGCCAGAGACATAACCGTTAGCTCTTCAGGTTTATCCGCTGAAAATTGTGCAGTAAACAATAAAGAGACAAAGCGTTTCAATTCTGACAGGCCTAACAAGACCACTGCTTGTTTGATGGTTTCAATTTTAGCCCTGCGTTTGAAAACGGGAGACTGTGCATAACGTAAAATTTTAAAGGATAAATTCACTTCACTTTCAAATATTGAGGTGATGGTAGTCACATCGGGTTCGTTTTTATTTAGCTCTGACATCAGCTGGATAACTGAGAGTTGGGTGGGATTAAAGGCCACTGTCTTGATCATTTCCGGCCGACTAAAAAAATAGCCTTGAAAGTAATCGCAGCCAATTTCTATCGCATGTTGGTATTCTTGGTGAGTTTCGATTTTTTCTGCTAACAACTTAATTGCCGGAAAGGGCTTTATGGCTTCAATGATTTCATGGAACTGGTCTTCTTTGGTTAGGGAGTAATCTAATTTTATTATGTCAACATAAGGAAAAAAGTGCAGCCAAACCGCTGAATGTTCATAATCATCTAAGGCAATGGTATAACCTTTTTGTTTGAGATCCACACAAGCGGCCAATAATTTTTTGCCCGGCTTAACGGTTTCTAATATTTCTACAACAATCTGCTCTTTGGGCAATAATAAAGGGAACCCATCGAGCAAAGAGTCATGAGTAAAGTTGATGAATGCGAAAGTACCATCCGTTAAATTATCTAAACCTAAATTAAACTGCAGTCCTTCAATTAACTTGGCTGTTGCCTCGTTTTCGTTAATTTCAGGAAAGGCGTTAACCAAATTTTGCCTAAACAATAGCTCGTAAGCAAACAAGCTTTTGTCCTTAGCCAGTATAGGCTGCCTAGCGACATAAAAAGTCAAGGTAGTGCACTCAAATGATGGCTAATTAATGAGCAGCTGTACAGATGGTTATTCAGACTGAAGTTCCTTAAGTGATAGTTTTACTGCGTCAAAAGTGGCTTCAACCTTAGGATCCACTTCTTTATTGACTACACTCACTATGATGATAATTATGCTACAAACAATAAATCCTGGGACGATTTCGTACATCCAACTACTGAGGCTTTGACCATCTATGGTAATAGGTGCATAAATCCATATGAGTACTGTAATAGCACCAGCGAGCATGCCTAAAATAGCCGACAGTCGTGTCATGTTTTTCCAAAACAGGCTGATCAAGATCACAGGTCCAAACGCTGCGCCAAAGCCCGCCCAAGCATTACTCACTAGGCTTAATATAGTGCTGTCCCGGTCATAGGCTAAGAAGATGGCTAATAATGCGACCATTGCCACGGATATTCTGCCGGCTAATATCAATTCTTTTTGGGTCGCGTCTTTGCGCAGGAAAGCTTGATAGAAATCTCCTGTCAGGGAGCTAGAGGTGACCAAAAGTTGAGAGGAAATGGTACTCATAATAGCGGCTAATATGGCACCTAATAAAAACCCACTGATCAAAGGGTGGAACAGTAATTGAGATAAGTAGATGAAGATGGTTTCAGGATCGGCCAGATTGGCTTGGGTTTTAGTGACAAAAGCTAAGCCTAATATGCCAGTGGCTAGGGCGCCGATGATTGACACTACCATCCAACTAATGCCTATCCTGCGGGCTACTTTTATTTCTTTCACAGAGCGTATTGCCATAAAGCGCACTATAATATGCGGCTGGCCGAAATAACCTAAACCCCAAGATAATAAGGACACAATGCCCACAAAAGACAAGGCTTGGCCGGTAGCGGTATCGGTGAATATATCTAAGTAATTGCCCGGTAATGTACTCAATTGATTGACCGCGCCTGAGACCCCGTCAAGCTCAAATAGCACCACTACAGGCACCAAGACCAAAGACAAAAACATGATACAGCCTTGCACAAAATCGGTAATGCTGACGGCCAAGAAACCGCCCAACATGGTGTATGCAACCACAACACCAGCTGTGACATATAAGCCTGTCTCGTAACTTAGCCCAAAAGAGGTTTCAAATAACTTGCCACCTGCTACTACACCAGAGGAGGTATATAAGGTAAAAAACACCACAATGACCACAGAGGATATCAACCGCAAACTATGGCTAGAGTCATTAAATCTGTTCTCGAAATAGTCGGGTATGGTGATAGCATTGTTGGCTTTCTCGGTATAGACCCTTAGTCTTGGAGCCACCCATATGTAGTTTAGGTATGCGCCAACCACTAATCCCACGGCAATCCAGATGCTGGATAACCCTGAGATATACATAGCGCCTGGCAGACCCATTAACATCCAACCACTCATATCCGAGGCTCCGGCAGACAGTGCCGTCACTTGAGGGCTTAAATTTCTGCCCCCTAACATATATCCCTCTACATCAGAGCTGGATTGCTTAAATGAATATAGACCAATGCCCAACATGATGAGAAAATAGATGCCAAGAGAGATGAAAGTAGCGGGTTCCATTTACGATCCTTATAGTTGAGGTAAAAATACTATACACAGGTTATTACCGTATGCTAACAATTGAATAGATAAACTACTAGTCGCAGCAGATAATTATATGCGAATGAAAAATAAAATATTTGACCAACTGAATATCCATGCAGTCTATGCCATTGGGCAGCGACGGCAAAAGGTTTTTTTGTTGAACAAAAAAGCATCTATAGTGATCTTGATGGATGAGATCAAAGCACTAGGCATGACCGATACAAAAGCCACCAACAAGAATTAATAGATTATGCCCGTTATAAGCATTTAGATGGGCTTAATGAAGTGAAAATCGAGCCTGTGATCTTAGATCAAGAATACCGCAAAAGGGGCTAGGTGGCCCTTTGATGGCCTCTAGGTTAGAGGATATTACGCAAAGGTTGCTGAAGGCAAAGATACTATTATCGGCACAAACTACTGCCTGTTGTTTTTATCAATCTTTAGGGTTTAAAACAGTAGGGCAGCCTTATGACGATTGTGGTATTGAACATATGGCTATCTTCTATCACCCATGAAAGCGTCACTAAGACGCTTTTTTTATAGAGTAACGCAGGCGGTTCATCAGGCAGAGAATTGTATGTTTTGTCTTAATTGTGTTTGCATTTTTGTGATATCTGACTCTTCTGCACCTACTACTATGATACTTGCTCGACTAAAATCTGCGCCATAGCTGGTATAGATTTCATCCTGCGCTGAGCCTTGCCCTGAATAAGTTTCGTTATGGGGCACGATAAACACACTGACCCTGCCTTTTTCACCTTGCATCACCAAATGTAAACTGTTTACTTCTTCAAAGTCACAGAAGCTGGCAAAGTAAATTTGCCCGACATTGGCCAGCAGTTTGCCACCCAAGGTTGCCAACTGACTATTAACCTGCTCCAAGGAAACAAGTTGAGTCGATCCTAACGCATATTCACCGTCATGATGAACATGGGCGATAGCCTGGGCTGTCAGATCAAGCTTATCTTGCTGCCACAGCATTAGGCTAAAGCCAGCAACCATTGCTACTGACGCCGCCATGGCCCATGAAGTAAGGGCTTTGTTTTTGTTGGTGTTCGATGTGACAGATGCCGCAGGTAACATTAACTTGTCTAATAAACCATCAGGCACTGGTACTTTACTTGCACCAAGCAAATCATTATTGAGTCTTTTCAATTCATCCCAAAAAAGTTGCTTTTGGGGATCCTGTGCGGCTGCTTTCAATATATCTGCATCAGTGCAATCGGGATCAGCATAAAGTGTGCGGCGAAACATTAAATCATCCATTGATATTCTCCAAGCCATCATGACTCTTTTCGAGTGCTTCTTTTACTTGATTACGTGCTCTAAATAATCTTGTCATCACGGTATTCTTATTCAAATGTAGCTGCTGAGCTATCTCATCACCACTATAGCCAAACACAATTTGCAACATGAGTGGCTCTCTGTATTCGTCACTCAAAGAGGCCATAATGGCTCTCAATTCTCTGTGTTCAATTTCCACTTCATTGCTTAATTTATCATCAATTATCGCAACGTCATCGATATCGACCAAGTTAAACTGCTTACGTTCGAAGCGACGAGCATTCTCTCTACGCAATATAGTAATTAACCAAGACTTGGCCGCTTTCTCATCTTTCAATGAATCTAATGACTTCCATGCCCGCAGAAAGGTTTCTTGCACTATATCTTCTGCAATCGCTTTGTCTTTGACTAACCAATAGGCATATCGATAAATGTCAGTATGCAGACTCATCACTAAGGTTTCATAACGCTGGCGCTTGTTTGTTATATCAGTAGAGACCGAGGCACTGGTATTTTGCTTTCGCGAAAACATTATAATTTTATCCTAGGCTGAGTTGTCATTTAACCGCTTTAGAATTGGGCTGCTTTGTGTTTAATCAGCAGCCATCTTAACAGTACCGCTGGAGACTGTAATACAAAAATTTGGATTTTGAGGGGGCATTCAATGTTATGGCATTTTTTAACCACTTGGATATAAAGTGGCAAGGGTCGCACCATCCCTATCTGATGTTAGCCATTGTTTCCGCAATTTGCGCAGCATTTGATGTAATTCTTCGGACTGCCACTGATTTTTTTGTTGTCCGTAGCGACTGGCCAGCAAGCGGGTGATGGCCAGCTCTAAACCTGGGTTATTGAGTATGACCAAGCTGCTTTCTAAGGTGCCATTTTTTTGTTTGGTTAGCACGGCTAGCCACTGGCATAGTGTGCTTTGTACGCCCTGAATATTCTGCTTGTTGAGGGCCTTTTCAAGTTCAGCCCATAGCTTTTGTTCATTCAAACTTATTCTAGCCAGGACTGGTGTAATAGGTGCTAGGGCTTTCTTTAAGCGCACTATATGCCATCTCCAACTTAATATTGTCATGAACCAGATGATCAGCAATGCCCCAGTCAACCCTTGCCAAAACTGGTAAGGATCGTTTGAGCTGGAGACCGGGGCTAAGTCCAGTGTCAGGTCTGATGCGCTGACTGGTGTCGGTAGTGATAGGGCGGCGATATCGGGCTGCCCAGCTTGTATAGGTGAGGGTAATATGAGTAAGATTTTTTCCGGCAAAGTGGCATATTCTGTTTCTTGGGTGCGGCTGTTAAACCAAGGCACACTGACCGGGGGAATAACCAATCTGCCGGCTTTACTTGGAATGATGGCAATGGACTCTTTACGTTGGGCGATCAGGGTCTGGTCTTTTTCCACAGTAGTGGTTTCGGCCTGATCCGCATAGGTTTTCACTTGATCAGGATATTGACTGTTAATCTGCGGCAGTTGTTCTTCCACTAAACCCCGTGCGGTGAGTGTTAAGGTGCGAGTGATAGGCTCACCAGCAACAAAACCACTAGTGTTTACCTGCCACTCGTCATCTAATCGAACGGCATCACTTGGTAGCCAATGGTGTGGGTAACTGCTAGGAATGGGTAACACATTAATGGTCTGATTAGGTCCCACTCGATTGACTGGCGCACTACGATTAAAAAATCCAAAGTTTTGTCTAGTATTATCTAACACTTCGCCCTCAAATAAGGGGCCTTCGATAGTAAAAGTACCACTTTGCTGAGGAATGATGGCAAAACTTCGTTCGATGATCCGATAACGTTTGCCATCGACTATTTCATTGTACTCTTTGTCTTTACCTATTTGCCGAATGTCTGCATTTTCTAGCTTAGGGCTGGATAAGCTGCCTCTTTGTAAATTTTTCGCCAAGTGCAATTTTACCGTATAGCGAATTTGTTGTTGTAAATAAGCTTGCTCAACATCCACACTAGTGGTGATAAATAGCTCAGCGTTTTTGGACGCAGCGTTAGCCGAAACGGGCAGCACCATTAGAGATATGGGTTGAGTACTGCTGCCATTTAAGGTAATGGATGGAATAGTAAAACGGCCCTGCTTCCTAGGGATCAATACTGTGTTCCAAGAGGTACTTCTGGTGGTAGTGAAGTTTTTCATCTGAGTCTGACTGCTAGTGGAAGTGCGTCCCACTACGAAATCTTTTAGCAAAGGCGAAGGGTCAAACGCGTCTGTGGGTAAGTCCCCATTGGCGACTATCTTTAAGGTGAAAGATTCGTCGGCCATAACAGGGTTTTTGTCCACAGTAGCCGTCACCTCAATGCCTTGTGCAGATACTGACAATGCCAGCATTAAGCCAATAGTTGCGTACAATATGACCGTGATATTTGATGCTTTTATAATGCTCACTGCTACCAATTCCCCTGTATGTTGCCTGGTAATTTTTCTCTTTTACGTTGCTGAGATTCAATTTGCATCTTACGTTTTAATAAAAATGCCGGATCGTCAGGTACTCGATTGAGTAATTTTTGCATACGCTGTAATTGTTCTCTTTGCTCATCCGTCAAAGGGGGTTCTGGTTGCCCTTGAGACGCGTTTTTTTGTTCTTTTTCTTGGCTATCCTGTGTCTCGTCCTGACTGTCCTGTGGAGAATTTTCACTGTCCTGCTCAGAGGATTCAGGCTGTTGCTCGGCATCATCTTGAGCCTCCTGTGATCCCTTATCATCGCTTTGTTCTTGACCTTGCTGCCCCTCTGACTGCTGAGGATCTGACTGTTGCTCATTGTCTTGTTGTTGGGGATCTTGATCTTGCTCGCCATCATTTGGCTGTTGCTCATCGTCTTGTGGTTGATCCGATGATCCTTGCTGTTCTTGTTCTTGTTCTTGTTCTTGTTTTTGTTCTTGCTCTTTATCCTGTTCCTGTTCCTGTTCCTGTTCCTGTTTTAGTTTTTCCAATAACGCCTTGTTAGCCAGCGCATTGCTATGCTGTGGTGCCTGATCTAGTACTTTTTGGTAGGCGGCTATGGCTTGATCTATCTCACCGAGTTGAGCCAAGGTATTGCCGATATTATAGGTGGCAGCAATAGAATCAACGGCAGAGAATGCCTCTAACGCCGCTTGATAGTCTTGGTTCTTATAGTGAGCAGAGCCTTGCCACAAAGGGTCTTTAAAGGTGTCAGCAGCTTGGGAGTATTGCTGTTGTTGGAAGGCTTGCATGGCTTGTTGATCACGGGTTTGCCACATGTCTGTCCACCAATCAGCATGGGCGCTTGGGGAATAAACGGGCAGTAAGGTGCTAACTAAAAACACGCTCAGCAGACCTTTTCTAAAACCATAAGCGGCAAAAGGTAGCAATAGCAACAGCAGGTAAGGCCCCATTTCTTGCCATTTGTCACCAAAGTTGTCCTGTGCATCTTGTTTCTTCTGGTCGCTACTATCTTGTCCTATGCTCTGTGGTGCCATCAAAAAGCGAATGTCATCATCATTCACTTGTATCTGGGTATACCTGCCGCCCGCGATTTTTGTTAATGATCGTAAATTGCTCTGGGTGAGTTTAGGCAGCACTATTGCCCCTCTGCTATCCTTGAGTAGCTCACCGTTAGTCAAACGTATGGGCGCACCATCCTCTGTGCCTACAGCCAAGACAGATAACCGATAAGCTTGGTTATTGATTATGTCACTGACTTCTTTCATTTGTTGGTTGCTAATGCCATCGGTGATCCAGTAAATGTCGCCTTTTTGGTACCCTGCATTTTGTAATAACTCTATGGCCGCTTGTATGCCTAGCGCCGGATCACTGCCTGCTATAGGCATGATTTCTGGGGTCAGACTAGGGATCAGGGTCGTTAAGTTTTGTGCATCTGAGGTCAAGGGACTGATGGTAAAAGCGTCTCCTGCATAGGCAACCAAGCCTGTTTCACCCTCGGTGATGCTATTCACCAGATCTATGGCTTTATATTTAGCTCGGGTTAGTCTGTCAGGCTTTATATCTGTGGCGCGCATGGATAAAGACATATCAAGCAAGACTATCTTACCGGTATTTAACTGGTACACCGGCTGTGGCAATCTTTCCCAGGTGGGACCCGCTATTGCCAGCACACAGATCATCCAGGCCAAGCCTAACAACCACAGGGGAGGGCGGCTATTGTTAAGCCCCTCAGTGGTGATTAAATGCTGG
This sequence comes from Paraglaciecola sp., assembly GCA_034111785.1. GTDB lineage: Bacteria > Pseudomonadota > Gammaproteobacteria > Enterobacterales > Alteromonadaceae > Paraglaciecola. The sequence continues at coordinate 40,465 of JAWUWP010000031.1, read as the reverse complement.
TACAAGTGACTGGCTAATATAGGGCGCCAGCCAGACTGCTGTTGATGCACAAACCTCAATAAGGCAATAATGGCCAACAAGGGCAACACAGCCAACAACCAATAGGGACGAATAAAGTGAAAATCTTCAAGTACAGCTAAGCTTTCAATCATTAATTTTGCCCTTTAAACAAAAATTGTTTGAGCAATGGCCAAATAGCCATTAAAACGGTTATCAGCAAGGCAAAATATAGAGGATAAAAATACAACGCCTGTAAAGGTCTCATCTGTTTGCTTTCTCGGGCGATAGGTTCAAGCTTGTCCAAAGTGGCATAAATTTGCGCTAAAGATTGTGCGTCCCGGGCTCTAAAATACTGCCCACCTGTGGACTGGGCTATTTTTGTTAACATATCTTCATCTAGATCTTGAGATGGATTAACTTGCCTGTTACCAAAAAAGCTCTGTACTAACATGTTATCTGCTCCCACCCCTATAGTATAAATAGTGATCCCTTTATTGATGGCCAACTCATTGGCCTGCTCAGGGGTAATATTACCGGCGGTATTTTGTCCGTCAGTTAGCAAGACCAACACTTTATTTGATTCTTCTCTTTGTTCAAATCGTTTGGTGGCCAGTCCAATCGCATCACCTATTGCCGTTTGTTCTCCCACTAAGCCTATTAATGACTCGTTCAACAATTGCCTCACTGTTTCTCGATCATAAGTAAGGGGAGCCTGCAAGTAGGCAGTATCAGCAAACAATATCAGGCCTAACCTGTCGCCTACCCGTCTTTGAATAAAATCACTGAGGACAAATTTAATCATTTTTAAACGATCCACCTGTCGGCCATTGACTTGCATATCATCAATTTTCATACTGCCAGACAGATCCACTGCGATCATCAAGTCTCGACCTTCAGTGGGAATGCTAACCGGCTCGCCAAGCCATTGTGGCCTGGCCGTGGCTATCACTAAGGCCGCCCACACCAAGGATATTAATAGTAGTTTTAATTTCTTACTGTGCTTGGGTTGAGCACTATGTTCAATGCCCTGGGTTAAGCTGGGCACGCGCAATGCCGCGGCTTGCCCCCGTTTTTTAGCGGGCAGCAGCAATACCAGTAAAGGCAGAGGCAACAGCCACAATGCCCACAGCCAGGCAAATTCAAACATACTTTTGCTCCAGTCGTTTTATGGTTTTGCTTTTGGGTGGCAATGCTTCACCTAGCCAGGTTTTAACGGTTTTATGGTGCAAGCTATAGTCGACTGCGGATTGCTCGGCCTTTTGATACAGTGAGCCTTGTAGTTCCATGATGCGGGGTAAAAAATCATCAGTGTGCTGACTTGGCAATGCATCCGCTAAAAATTCGGCCCATTGTTGGCCATACATCTTTTGCACATTAAGATGGGGGAAATAACCCAAAGCGACTCTTTTTAGTAACTGATTCAGTGTTTTTACCGCCATATCATCGTTCTGATTGATCTTGGCAAGCTCCTTAAAGGCTTGTCTCTTGGTTAAGGTCGCGTGTCGTGAGGCAAAGATAAACTTGCCACACAGCACCAGGCTAAGGATCAGGATCAGGGCTAATATCCACCATCCATAAGCTCCAGGCCAATTACCTATCTGTGTTGGTAGCTGAATATCTTTCAAGTCTAGCAAGGGATTCATGTTCTTCGGCTCCGTACTATAGGATCCAACTGCATCTCTAATGGCACACCCGCATTGATATTTAAGACTTGGGCTTTACACTGTTTTAAGGTGTCGTGTATGCCCTGAAAATAACGTTGATGTTGCTCATGGTATTGTTGCTGAGTCTGCTGGGCCCCTAATATAATTTGTTGTCTGTTGGTGCCATCAGTCAAGGTTACGGCTTGACTGAGCTTTACGCTTGGCAGTTGATGTTCAAATGGATCGCTTATGGGATGGGCTATCACCTCACAATGACGGCTCAGTTGGGCGATATGCTGGGTAGCGATGTCATCAAGTTGGCTAAAATCACTGAGAATAAAAATCAAACTGCCGGGATGGGCTAATCGTCTTAAGCGAGCACAGGCATCGGCCAATGTGATTTCAGTGGTTGTTTGTTGGTGGGCCTGTTGCTGCACCTTAATAAGGCTATTCAATAAGGACAACACCGCCTTTTGACGGGAAAAAGGTTTGCACTCAATATGTTGACCTTGATTAAATATCAATCCACCAATTCTATCGCCGCGCTTACGCGCTGACCATGCAATTAAGGCCGTTAAATGGGCTGCTTGTACCGATTTGAATAAAAATTGTGTGCCAAATTGCATGCTATTAGATAAATCGGTTAACACAAAAACCGGACGTTCTTTTTCTTCTCTGAATAACTTAGTGTGAGTTTTTCCGGTTCGCGCTGTCACACGCCAGTCAATGGCGCGTATATCATCGCCAGCTTGATAATGTCGAGCTTCATCAAACTCCATGCCACGGCCTTTGGTTTTCGCTAAATAGCCTCCCGACAACTTAGCTTGAACCCTTTTACGTGGGGATAGGTTTAACAGTCCGGTTTTACCTTGATAGTGGATCAGTTCCTTAATACCTAAGGTCACGCCATCACTGTGATATTTTTGTAACCACTGCGGCACATCTTGCATCGATTATTCCTTAATATGTCGGGATTTAAGGAACAGCCACAAGCTGCAGAATTGTGTCCAATACTTGATTACTGTCGACCCCTTCAGCCTCGGCTTCGTAACTGAGCAATACCCTATGTCTTAATACATTATGAAATACGGCTTGGATGTTGTCAGGCCCGACAAAATCTCGACCCATCAGCCAAGCGTGAGCTCTAGCACATTTGTCTAAGGCAATAGTGGCACGAGGACTGGCACCAAATTCGATCCAATTGGCGAGCTCGGGTGAATACTTTTCTGGCTGCCGGGTGGCAATGATCAATTGAATAAGATACTGCTCAAGGGCCTCATCTAAGTGTATTTTCAACACATCTTGACGGGCATCAAATATATCTGCCTGACTTAAGTTTGGCGGACTGATACTTTGGCTATGCATGGCTTCATTGCGCGTTAAACGTAAGATCTCTAATTCTGTTTCAGCCCCTGGGTAATCAACTTGCAAATGCATTAAAAAGCGATCGAGTTGGGCTTCGGGCAGCGGGTAGGTGCCTTCTTGTTCAATAGGGTTTTGGGTGGCCATCACCAGAAACAATTCTGGTAAACTATAGGTTTTATTACCTACAGTGATCTGTCGTTCGGCCATGGCTTCAAGCAATGCTGACTGCACTTTTGCAGGGGCACGATTGATTTCATCCGCTAACACTAAGTTGTGAAACAAAGGACCCTGTTGAAACACAAAATTACCGGTTTCAGGACGATATATATCCGTGCCTGTTAGATCAGCGGGTAATAGATCCGGGGTGAATTGCACCCTATGAAAATCTCCTTCCACACCTTTGGCTAGGGCAGTGACCGCTCTGGTTTTCGCCAGGCCAGGTGGCCCCTCTACTAATAGGTGTCCGTCCGCCAATAGCGCAATCAAAATATTTTGTGTCATTGTATGCTGACCTACCACTTGGCTATCTAAGTAGGTTTGTAACTGTTTAAATTGAGCGGCTGGCATAGGGTTGTTGTTCCTTTTAACATGGCTGCTACACAAATTGATTGTGTTTGTGCAGTGGTACTGCTTTAAATGCGCAAAAGTTCTGCTAACTGACAATGCTAACCTATATAAGGTTCCTCAGATAAAAAACAATGTTACAAATTTTAAATATATGGATTTTTCTTAAATATCCTAGCCCATGCTTAGCTTATTGGGTGGTGTAAACTAGGACCAATAAGCCTAGCCCTAGTTAAAACGCTTTTTTCACAGGGGCTACACCCTATATTTTATGGATCCCTAAGATAGGCATAATAGCTTTCAAACAGTCCTGTCTTGAAGTCAGGATTGGAACTAGGTACAATCGCCACAACTTTACAGGTCAGACCACTGGGTTTGTATATTTAAAAGGGTAAAAGATGACAGCTAGACAAATAGTTAAAACCAGAGAGGGTGACAGGATAGCCATAGTGGCTGGCTTACGCACGCCTTTTGCAAAAATGGCCTCTTATTTTCACGGTGTACCCGCTGTTGATTTAGGCAAAATGGTAGTTAACGAAATGTTGGTACGGAATAATCTTGACCCTATGCTTATCGAGCAGTTGGTATATGGACAAGTGGTGCAGATGCCTGAAGCGCCTAATATTGCGCGGGAAATTGTCTTAGGTACCGGCATGAATGTACACACCGATGCGTATAGTGTGTCTAGAGCTTGTGCTACGAGTTTCCAGTCTACTGTGAATATTGCTGAGTCAATGATGGCCGGCAATATCAGTGTGGGAGTCGCAGGGGGAGCCGATTCTACCTCGGTTTCACCTATAGGTGTGTCTAAGAAGCTGGCCAGAGCCTTAACTGACTTACAAAAAACCAAAACGCCAGGGCAAAAATGGCAAGTCCTAAAAAAACTCGGTCTTAAGGACTTACTGCCTGTTCCGCCTGCGGTGGCAGAGTATTCTACTGGATTATCTATGGGACAAACGGCCGAGCAAATGGCTAAATCTCATCAGATTAGTCGTCAGGAACAAGATGCACTAGCCCATCGTTCTCATACCTTAGCTGCGCAAAGTTGGAATGATGGCAAGTTAACCAGCGAAGTCATGACCGCCTACGCTGAACCCTTTAAAAGTGGCCTTGAAAGAGATAACAACATCCGTTTTGATTCAAATCTAGAAGGTTATGCCAAGCTAAGACCGGTATTTGATAAAAAACATGGCACAGTAACAGCGGCCAACGCAACGCCCTTAACAGATGGCGCATCTGCGGTATTGATGATGACTGAAAGCCGAGCCAAAGCACTGGGTTATACGCCTCTTGGTTATATCAAAAGTTATGCTTGGGCAGCCATAGATGTACACCAAGACATGTTAATGGGCCCCTCTTATGCAACCCCCATGGCGCTGGATAGAGCAGGCATGACATTAAATGATCTGACGTTAATTGAAATGCATGAAGCCTTTGCCGCCCAAACCTTAGCCAACCTAAAAATGTTTGCTAGCGATAAATTTGCCCAAAACAAGTTAGGTCGCAGCAAAGCCATAGGCGAAATAGAGATGGATAAGTTTAATGTTATGGGTAGCTCATTAGCCTATGGCCATCCATTTGCCGCGACTGGCACACGTATGATCACACAAATGTTAAATGAATTAAATCGCCGTGGCGGAGGAACAGGATTACTGACTGCATGTGCCGCAGGCGGTTTAGCCGCTGCCATGATCGTTGAAACACAATAGGGCCACAATAATGACCACAAACATTGAAAACACTGAACAAGCCAGCGCCTTTACACTAGAGGTGAGAGACGATGGTGTTGCCATTCTAAGCATGGATGTACCAGGGGAAAGCATGAACACCCTTAAGGTCGAGTTTGCACCGCAAATCGACCAAGTATTGCAACAGATCCAAGGGGATAGCAGTATTAAAGGCGTGGTATTGATCAGCGGTAAAGCCCATTCATTTGTGGCAGGTGCGGATATCAGTATGCTTGCTGCTTGCACTTCTGCCCAAGATGCCACCGCTATCGCTAAGGGCGGCCAGGATATGTTTCAGCGAATCGAAGATATGCCAGTTAAATTTGTGGCGGCTATTCATGGTCCTGCATTAGGTGGTGGTTTAGAGCTGGCATTAGCCTGTCACGCCAGAGTCTGTAGTGATGATGTTAAAACCCAACTAGGTTTACCTGAAGTGCAACTAGGATTATTGCCTGGTAGCAGCGGCACACAACGCTTGCCTAGATTGATCAGCGTTCAGCAAGCCATGAAAATGATGCTCACTGGTGCCTCAGTTAAGGCCAAACAGGCCAAAAAATATGGCATAGTGGATCAAGTGGTACCTCAGTCAATTTTGTTAGATGTGGCCATACAAATGGCCAAACAACCTAAGGTTAAGCGCGCCTCCCCTAAATTGAACATCATGGGCCGTTTCTTAGAAAACACCGCCTATGGCCGCAATATTATGTTTAGCCAAGCCCGAAAACAAACGGCAGCAAAAACCCAAGGCAACTATCCTTCTCCTGAGCTGATCATCGATTGTATTGAAACGGGTTTGAAGAAAGGTCTGGTTAAGGGCTTAGAGGTGGAAGCGGCACATTTTGGCAAATTAGTGATGTCGTCTGAGTCAAAAGCCTTAAGAAGTCTATTTTTTGCCACCACTGATATGAAAAAGGAAAATGGCGTAGCCGGGGTTGAGCCCGCTTCTCTAGCCAAAATTGGCATATTAGGCGGTGGGCTAATGGGTGGCGGTATTGCCTTTGTGACTGCTACCAAGGCCAAATTACCCGCTAGAATTAAAGATATTCGGAGCCAAGGCATTGCCCACGCCATTAAGTACAGCTTTGATATTCTGAATAAAAAAGTCAAGCGACGTTTTATGAGCAAGTCACAGATGCAGAAACAATTGGCACTGTTAACTGGCACGGTTGACTACTCAGGTTTTGCGGATGTTGACCTGGTTATTGAAGCGGTGTTTGAAGATCTAGCTTTAAAACAAGCTATGCTAAAAGACGTAGAAGAGCACTGTGCAGGCCATACTATCTTTGCCTCTAATACCTCATCGATTCCTATTAGTCAGATCGCTGCCAACGCCCAACGCCCTGAACAAGTGATTGGCCTGCATTATTTCTCACCCGTGGATAAAATGCCATTGGCTGAAGTTATCGCTCACCAAAGCACCTCTGATCTGACGATCTCAACGACAGTTGAATTAGCCAAGAAACAGGGTAAAACCCCTATAGTGGTGAAGGATGGTGCGGGATTTTACGTGAACCGTATTCTTGCTCCTTATATGAACGAGGCGGCCGAGATCTTACTCAGTGCCGAGCCGATTGAGCATATTGACAAAGCCTTGGTTAAATTTGGTTTTCCAGTGGGACCGGTCAAATTGTTGGACGAGGTGGGTATAGACGTAGGCACTAAAATAGGCCCTATCTTAGAGGCACAATTTGGTGCCCGTTTCGCCTCCAACCCTCAATTTGCTAAAGTGTTAGCCGATGATCGTAAGGGCAAGAAAAACAGCCGAGGATTTTACGATTATTCTGGCAAAAACCCCGGTAAAAATGTGGATGAGTCGGTCTACACATTATTGGGCATTAGTCCCAGTAGTACAAAAAGTGCCGAGCAGATCGCCGAACGTTGTGTGTTGTTAATGCTTAACGAAGCGGCCATGTGTTTAGATGAAGGGGTAGTGCGCAATGCTCGCGATGGCGATATTGGGGCCATCTTTGGCATAGGTTTTCCGCCATTTTTGGGTGGCCCATTTCGTTACATGCATAGCCTGGGTATCGAGCATGTGGTGGCGAGACTAGAACATTATCAAGGCTTGTTGGGTGATAAGTTTGAGCCCGCACAGTGCTTAAAAGATCGGGTGGCCCAGGGGCATTCATTCTATTGAGCAGTGGCGCTATTGAATATCAAAGAAAGCGCCAGCCCGTTATTGCTTCGGGTATTGGCGTTATTTAACACTAAGTCACAGCGGCGCAGTCAGCAATGGTCGCGGCGCTGTCGCTGCCATTAGCGGTAAGGCTTTATGTGGGTATTTATCGGGTCATTATAGCAGGCCCAAAGAGCAGGGCTGTGGCGACACCTTATTAAAGGCATAAAAAAAAAGAGTACAAGACTCTTTTTTTGTTTAACGCAAATACCATTTTTATATTATGGTTTTTGGCAAAGGGTTTTCACCATCTAACAGTGCCGCGTCTTGAACCATTTTTAGCTGTGGCTGTTGCCGCTGTAGTCGTTGCAACTGGGGTGTTTTCCGGTGCTTGCACACTTTCAACTGATTTAATAACAACTGGCGTAGTAGTGGCTAGCATCATTGCTACTGCATAAGCTTTTAACATTTTATTTTCCTATTAGATTATTGATGTTTATGCCGGCAATTTCATGTCGGTCAGGTTTAACTAAGCATGAATTGTGCCAAGCTTCGAGTATTTTTTTGTGCCAGTAAACTGACAGCCTGTCGCCAAAGCAGTCTATGCGGGCAATCGCTATGTTTATCCCTTGGAGCATATCAACTAATGGTTTTCTGGATGATCTGTTTAAGATGTTGATTTTCCTTTAATAGGTTTTCAAATTTCACAGAATTGAGTGGTTTACTGTATAAATAACCTTGTAACATTTCACATTCAAAGCGCCGTAAAATTGCCAGTTGATTTTCATGCTCCACCCCTTCTGCTACCACTTTTAAACCTAAATTATGGGCGATAGTAATAATGGCTTGGGCCATATGGCGATCTTCTGGGCTGGTGGCGATATCATCAATAAAGGCTTTATCGATCTTTAAGGTATTGATAGGAAAGCGTTTAAGGTAAGCCAGTGACGAATAACCCGTACCAAAGTCATCTAGTGCTAAGTGTATGCCTCTTTCTCGTAAACGCTGCATCATCCGTAAGGCATTTTCGGGGTTTTGCATCAGAGTACCTTCGGTGATCTCACATTCTAGGTGCTGGGGTGACAGACCGACTTGGTGTAAGATATTGACTATACGTTCATCCAGATCCGGTATTTCGAATTGCCGTGCCGATATATTGACGGCTACACGGCCGGTGAATAAACCCTGCTCTACCCATCTTTTGGTGTCTTCACAGGCTTTCCTAAGTACTACCTCTCCTATCTCGATAATTTGACCAGTTTGTTCCGCTAGGGGGATAAATTGCGCCGGACTGACCAGTCTTTTGTCCGGATGCTCATATCGCACTAAGGCTTCCATACTGACCAATTTACCGGTGGTAATATCCACTTTAGGTTGATAATAAACAGTGAATAAGTCTTCTTTTAGACCGTGACGGATCAAGTTTTCAATTTGTAATTGCCGTACGGCATTTCTATTCATCTCACCACTGAAAAATTGATATTTGTTGCCGCCCTCATTTTTAGCACAATACATAGCAGTATCTGCATTCTTCAACATCTCTTGTGGTGTTCTGCCGTCTTCAGGATAAAAGGCAATACCCACACTGGCACTCAACACAAAGTCTTGTTTATTGATAATAAAAGGTCGGGACATATTGTCTAAAATGGCTTGGGAGAAATGGGTAATAGTATGAATGTCGGTGTAGTTATCTATCAATATACTAAACTCATCGCCGCCTAATCGGTAACAGGTGGCTCTAGTACCTGACAGTTTCTGTAAACGTTTGGCTATTTGTCGGATTAGAATGTCGCCAGTTTGATGGCCCAGATAATCGTTAATCTTCTTAAAATTATCCATGTCTAAACAGATCAATGCATGTTGCGTGTTACGACGCACGATGTTGGCATGGCTGGCCAGGAAAAATGATCGATTGGGTAAATCAGTTAAGGGATCACTATTCGATAATTTTAGTAATTCTTTTTCTGTGCCTTTGCGCGAAGTGATATCAGAAAACACCCCTACATAATGACTGATCTTTCCATCTTCATCGGTAATGGCATCGATATTGAGTTCCATTTCATACTTTTCGCCCCCAGTGCGTCTTGACTCCAGTTCACCAAACCAATTGCCTTTCTGTTTTAAGGTTTTCTTTACTTCTTCGGTGAAGGCGCCAGGGTATTGATGAAAGGTCAAATAACTAGCCAAAGCCTGTTCATGTGTCTCACCTGTGTATTTACAATATGAATGATTGACGGTAATAAACTTAAAGTGAGTATCAGTGATAAACACGCCATCTGAGATGGTTTCAATCGAGCGTTTGTATAGCTTTAATTGCTCTTCTGCGACCTTCAGGTGGCTGATGTTTTTTAGGGTGCCTGTCATCCTTAAGGGCTTTTCATTGTGGTCCCTTGCCACGACCTTGCCTCGGTCTAACAACCATAACCATTCACCATAATAAGTCTTGGCACGGTAGGTCACTTCGTAATGTTCGGTTTTTGCTAGCAAATGTGCGTCGAGTGTCTCTTGCACACGGCTTATATCATTGGGGTGGATATTCGCTTCAACTAAAACTGTGGCTCTTATGTGGTCTTGGGGGAAGTCTAAGGTGTTCCAGGTATTGGATCGAAACACTTGTTTTTGTTGGATGTCCCAATCCCATAGCTCATCGCCACTGCTCCAAAGGGTTAACTTTAAACGTTCTTCATTTTGCGCCAAAGCCCGTCGTATAGCTTTTCGGCTGCGAGTGTGTCGGTACCAAAGAGATAACACCAATAAGGTAAAGACGGTGTATAAAATCAGCGCATAAACATGCAGCCAAAAGGGGGGGTCTATATAAATATCTAAGGTTCTAGATTGTGACCAAGGGGTAAGGGGCCCTTTACTTTGCACAATGAATTGATAAGAGCCGAAGTCCAAGTTTGAATAGTCTGCCCTGCGGGGCGATTCATTGTCCGTTGGTATCCAGGTGTCCGCCAAACCGAGCATCTTATAGCGATATTTAATGGCATCCGGTGATATAGCATTGATCTGTGCAAACTTAAAACTCAGCATATTGGATCCGTTTGGCAAACGGATGCTCTTTGATAAATAAATTGGGGCGTTGAGTGGAGAGTTTTCCGAATTGACGGTAACCGGCAGATTAAACAGGCGAAACTGAGTGATGCTAGGCTTGGGCCCAGGCAATGGGGGCGTTAACTGAGCATTTTCTGATACTGAAATGTGTTTTGGATCAAACAATAAAATGCCGTTTGTGCCACCAAATAACAATTGTTGTTGGCTGGTTAGCAGACCCACCACTTCATTGAGCTCATTAAAATTCAACCGTTCAGAGGCGATGTTTTGTAATACTTGGTAACTCGACAAGGATACCTGATCGATACCGCCGTTAGAGTAGGAGATCCAAAGGTTATCGCCTTCTACTATTGATTTCATAATTTGATTACTGGCCAAACCGTTGTTGGTATTTAAGCCATACACCACTTCATAACTCTGTTTGTCGAGCTTGACCATGCCATGTTCAAAAGACGCGAGCCAAAAGGCCTGCTCGGTTTCTATAATCTCGCTAATATAACGGGTATCGTTGTTTTCAAACTTAATGATCAAACGGCTAATCTGTTGGCTATCTAGGTTGTACAACATCATGCCTAAATTGGTGACTAACCACAGATTTTGTTGGCTGTCTAAAAATAATGGACTGATGCTATTAATGTTGGGGTCGGCTAAGGGGATAGAATGAATAGAAAAGTCGTTCTGATCGACCCAACTAATATTATTAGTGTTAGTTGGCAACCATATCTTGCCTTCAAAAAATTCAATTCGTTGTACATTTTGTTCGGTGAGCAGGGATGTCACTAGCGTCAAACCAAACTGCTCGCTGTGCTCGTAAACAAACACCCCTCCGGTACTGGCTATCCATATCTTGCCTTGATCATCTAAGGTCAAAGACCAGATGTTGTGTTTGAAATCGGCTAAGTATCTCTGGAAAACAAAGTTGTCGGGATCAAACAAACTAATGCCATCGGTTTGAGTCGCGATCCAGATTTTGCCTTCCTTGTTTTCTTGCATTCCCCAAATTAAATTGCCTGAGAGAGAATTATCATAGGCGATGGATTTTTCGAAGAACTTAATTTGTGAACTCTGTGGATTATATTTATAGACACCACCGGAGAATATGCCTAACCAGATAGTATTCTTTGAGTCTTTAAAAAGTTTTAAAATCTGACTATTCTTTAGACCAAAATTGACCTTGTTTTGATCATCATAAGTAAAAACATGTTGTTTCTGCGCATCGACTACACTGATGCCCGCTGTGGTGCCTAACCAAATTTGCTCTTCTTCATCCTGAATAATACTGCGTACCTCTTTACCCACAATCGCCTGCTCACTGAGACTATTGAGTAGGGTAACAGTGGGTAAAGACCCTTCGATAACATATGCGCCAAGCTCAGTGCCTAACCAATATTGCTCAGAAAATTTCTTGATATCGAATAAATAGTTGGCTTCTATAATGATGTTCCAAGGATTGGGCTCTTGTAAGCTGTACAGCTTGTTTGAGCTATGCTCTAACAAATAAATGCCATGGCCGAAGCTACCGATCCAGGTTTTTTCCTGTTCGCTGTAGATAAATCGTATTTCTTTGGGAAGGGCTTGGCCTTCAACCTGGTAGGATGTAAATGAATCTGATGGTTGGTGGAACCAATACATGTTTTCATTAGTGGCAACAATTAGTCGCCCATCAGTGCCCGTACCCAGCGCTAAGATATCGTTGCTGGACAGGTTACTATTTTGTTTATTAAAGACCTTGAAGTTGTCTTTATCTCTATTATATAAGGCTAGGCCATTTAAGGTGGCTACCCATAAGTTATTATTGGAATCGATTAATAGTGTCTTGATATAACCGGCAGGCAGGCTGTGTTTCTTTGACGTGGTTGTTTGGTAATTTTTGAATTCATAACCATCAAAACGGCTTAAACCCTCAAAGGTAGAAAACCATATAAAACCTTGTTGGTCCTCGACAATGTCAGTGACGGTATTTTGCACTAAACCATTGGCTTTACTATAATTTACGAAAATATTATTAGTCGCCAACGCATCCAACCCTAAGGTGAATGTTACTAACAGAATCAATGTCGTTCTAAAAATTTTGTACAGGTAGCGGCTATGCACAGGTCACCTAAAATTAATGCTACTTATTATTACCGGATCGCCCACTACCTGTCCCTGTTGTGAGATATGCAATATGCCCAATTTGAGCGCAGGCTACAAGCATTAATCTTCCAATCAGCGGCTAGTTGTACAAATAACGACACAATAGGCTCTTTTTTCTGGCTCGTTGCTTAAACGGCTGACAATGGGCCCATCTCAGTCGCTGCTGACATCCACTTAATTGGCCCCATCACAATGTTGTCTGGCCTAGGGTTATGTGTTGCAAAAAATAGCCCTAGGCAAGGTTTTGCCGCCGACATTCACTGAAGAAATACTGACCTTTGATTATTTAGGATTGCACTCTATGGGTTAATGTAAAATAATACCCTTGAGGTTCGCTTTGGCTAGGTTTCAACAATATTGATGCCGGTGTTTTCAAAGTAGCCAACACATAGTTCAATGGATATTGCTGAAATATTTGTTTTTGGCGATATTAACCATTCAAAACCTGTTGTTGTGGAATATATGAAGTTAATTATCATGCGTCACGGTGAAGCGGAAGCGCTAAGGCGCGACGATGAAAGTCGTTGCTTAACCTTATTGGGTAAAGAGCAAGCCAAACAGGCGGGTATCTGGTTAGCCCAAAATTTGGGTGAGCAAGTACCAATAGACTTGGCTTTGGTGAGCACTTATACGCGGGCCCAGCAGACTTATGTTGAAGTACAAAAACAGCTCAAGGTAAGCAATCAACAACAATCCACAGATGTGCTACCTAGTAGCAATGCGCAAGTTGCCCATGACTATATGCTTGATATAGTGATGCAGGAGCAACAGATATCAAGCCTGTTGATCGTTAGCCATATGCCTTTTGTCAGTTATTTTTTAGAAGAAGTCCATGCACAACGAAGATCCACATTGTTTGATACCTCAAGCATAGTGATACTCGATTATGACCCTGTGGCGCGTGCCGGGGAAATGGATAAAATATATCACCCCAGTTGAATACTATACAATTAACTGATAATTTATCTTTAGAAATACGCGATATCAACCGATATGCTAGCTATGACTACTAAAAGTTTACCCGCTCATCTACAACAGGTACTTAGAAACCATGTTGCAGAATCTCAACTGACTCATGATGATGAGCTGCAGGGTATTATCGATCGTTTGACAAATTTAAACGACAAAGTAGAACTGCTTAAAAATAAAATAATCAGCAATAGGCAAAAAGATCCGAGCAAGCACCAGCATTAGTGTTTGTTAGTTGGGTGCCGACTTATCTTAGATTGATCTTCAGTGGATGATGCTTATTCCTCTTCACCAGACACCTCTTTTCGATACAGCTGGGGGATCACCTTCACTGTTTTTATCATATTATCGCGCATTTCAAGCACTTCTATGGGATAGCCCGCCAAGCGCAGACTAATATTGGGTTGGGGTATGTCTTCAAGGTATTCTAAAATCAAGCCGTTAATGGTTTTTGGGCCTTCGGTGGGAAAGCTCCAATTGAGCTCCTTATTTAATTCACGGATGTTGGTGCTGCCATCTATCAACACACTGCCATCTAGCTGAACGTTCGTTTCTTTGCTGTGATCAGGTAAGACGCTGGTGGTGAAGTCACCAATAATTTCTTCTAGAATATCTTCCAGCGTTACTAAGCCTTGTATATCACCATACTCATCCACCACTAAACCGATACGTTCTTTGGCCGCTTGAAATTTATACATCAGGGTATGCAAGGGCGTGGACTCAGGGGTGAAGTAGATCTCTCGCACCGCCCGCAATAAGCTAGCTTTGGTAAATTGATCTTTTGATAATAAACGCAAGGCATCACGCACATGTACAAAGCCTACTGCGTCATCGATGCTATCTCTATATAAGAGCACCCTGGTATGCTGTGCATTCACCAACTGCTTTTGAATGTCTTTCCATTTTTCATTAATGTCTATGGCCACAATATCGGTGCGCGGCACCATAATATCTTCGGCTGTTACTTTGTCCAGATCTAGGATCCCTACTAACATATCTTGGTGCTTCTGTGGGATCAATGCCCCGGCTTCGTGCACTAGGGTCCTGAGCTCTTCTCGACTTAAATTTTTACCTTCATCATTAACCGGATCAATGCGCATAAGGCTCAGTAAGCCATTACAAATGCCGTTAATTAGGTAAACAAAAGGGTAGAGCACAAACATCAGAGGCAACAAGATAAAAGAACTGGGAAAAGATATTTTTTCTGGGTATAAAGCTGCCAGCGTTTTAGGGGTGACCTCAGCAAATATTAAGATCACTAAGGTCAGGCCAAAGTTAGCAATAAATAGCCCCCACACATCACCAAATAAGCGTAAACATAAGATAGTGGCGATAGAAGCCGCAGCGATATTAACGAGATTATTGCCGATTAATATCAAGCCAATTAGACGGTCCGGCCTATCGAGTAGTTTTTGTACTCTTATGGCGCCTTTGTGTCCTTGTTTTTCGAGATGTTTAAGGCGATATCGATTAATCGACATCATGCCTGTTTCTGAGCTAGAGAAGTAAGCGGAAAGGAACAGTAAAACACATAGAATACTAACTAAACTGCTGGTGGCTATCTCGTCCAACTAAGAATGTCCTAAACAATGAATTAAGCCGCACTTTAAGGTCTATGCTCGTGCGATTCAAGTAGCATTGCTAATTAATTAGGACTTCGCGCACAAAGCGGCTACCAAAGTAGGCAAGCGTTAACAAGATACTGCCAATAATTGTTGCAGTAATAACAGGTTTACCACGCCAACCGAATCGAAAATGTCCAATTAAAATACCGGCATACAGTGACCAGGCGAGTAAAGACAATAGGGTTTTATGGGCTTGTTCTTGGGCAAACATATTTTCTAAAAATACAAAGCCGCTGATCAGCGCCAAGGTTAGCAATACAGTGCCCACTAATAACAACTTAAATAAAATGCCCTCAACCACCATCAAAGGGGGTAAAGAGGTGTCTAATAATGAGGCACTTTTTTCTTTTAGGCGCAGGTTAATATAAGCGAGTTGTATGGCATACAAGACGGCGATACCCAGACAGGCATAAGCAAATAAAGACAAGGTTATATGCACCAGCAGGGCCGGGGGCATATTGACCTCCACCACATGCGCGCCGGGCATTAGGTCGCTCAACAACACAATCAAACCACTAAAACTGTACACCACTGGTAGCAATATACTGGTGGGAAGCTTGAGTGATGCAATCAACATAGTGACATTGATTAGCCATGCCACCAGTGACGCGACCTTTAACATACTCATACTTTGGTCTGCTTCAACAAACAAAACGTGGATGATGATCATACCGTGTATAACAATAGCGGCCATGGTACTGATCAACAGGAAACGGTTGTGTGTGACTTGCTGGCTAAACAAACCATGCACAATAATAGCGGCACTCAAGCCATAGAAAGCAAAACAAAGCATAGCTAAATACATGATTTATTTCCTGTTAATGTAAATTTTGAGCTTATGTAACACATATAATTGCCAGCATTGTAATGAATTGAGGCAGCGCCTACCTAAGGCTAAAACTAACATTAATTGCGCGCAGATTACACCGATTGCACAAGTTTTCCTGGGCGATTGATAAAATCTGCCATAAGTTAGTGTGATCAGCATTCTTATCTGCGTGGTTATTCTATATAATTAGATTAATTAGAAATTGCAGGTAGCTAAGCACATGTTCGAGAATCTAACTGAACGATTAAGTAAAAGCCTTAAAAATATCAGTGGCCGCGGGCGATTAACCGAAGATAATATTAAAGAAACATTGCGCGAAGTGCGGATGGCATTGCTCGAAGCGGATGTGGCTTTGCCTGTGGTCAGAGACTTTATCAGTCAAGTGAAAACTCGGGCTGTGGGCACTGAGGTCAGCACTAGCCTTAACCCAGGCCAGGTATTTATAAAAATAGTCCAGTCCGAACTCGAGTCGGTAATGGGCCAAGTGAATGAATCTTTAGATCTGGCGGCTCAACCGCCTGCTGTGGTCTTGATGGCCGGTTTGCAAGGTGCGGGTAAGACCACAAGTGTGGGTAAACTTGCGCTCTTGTTGAAAGAGCGTGATCAGAAAAAAGTACTAGTGGTCAGTGCTGACGTGTATCGTCCCGCCGCCATCAAACAGCTAGAAACCCTAGCAGCCGATGTTGGAGTCGGCTTTTTTCCATCAACCAACGAACAAAAACCCATAGACATTGTTAATGACGCCATAGATTTTGCCCGTAAGCAGTTTTTTGATGTGTTGTTGGTGGATACTGCGGGGCGCTTGCATGTGGATACCCATATGATGGGAGAAATTCAAGCCCTGCATCAAGCCATTAATCCGGTAGAAACCTTATTTGTTGTTGATGCCATGACAGGCCAAGATGCGGCTAACACAGCCAAAGCATTTAATGATGCATTACCCCTTACCGGCGTGATCTTGACCAAGGCCGATGGTGATGCCCGCGGTGGCGCGGCATTGTCGGTGCGACATATCACCGGTAAACCTATCAAATTTATGGGGATCGGCGAAAAGCTCGATGCTCTGGAAGCCTTCCATCCTGAACGTATCGCATCTCGGATCTTGGGCATGGGTGATGTGCTGACGCTGATTGAGGAAGTTGAACGCAAAGTTGATAAAGACAAAGCGCAAAGACTTGCCAAGAAGGTACAAAAAGGTAAGGGCTTTGATTTACAAGATTTCAAAGAACAGCTTGAACAAATGCGTAACATGGGGGGGATGACCTCCCTAATGGATAAAATGCCGGGCATGGGCAATATGTCTGCCCAGATAAAAGATAAGGCTAACGATAAGTCGTTTACCCAGATGGAGTCTATTATCAATTCTATGACGCCAGGCGAGCGCACTAAACCTGAGGTCATCAAAGGGGGGCGAAAACGTCGTATTGCCGCAGGATCCGGCACCCAAATTCAAGATGTAAATCGATTATTGAAGCAATTTACGCAGATGCAAAAAATGATGAAAAAAATGTCTGGGGGTGGCGCGAAGAAAATGATGCGAAACATGAAGAGCATGATGCCACCAGGTGGCCCAGGTGGCCCAGGTGGCATGGGTGGCATGTTTCCACCCAGGTAGTCCGCCGGCGTATCAATACTATAGAGGAACTGCCGGTCAGTTCCTTTGTGTTATCTAGGGTGCCCACTATTATTGGGGCAGCCCATAAGCTAACATGTAGATTAATTGCCCAAGGGGTAAAGTAACTTGTATATCAGCATAAAGGGTCACCGCCTATGCCTAAGCTAACTCAGGATCAAGCGCTGCGTTACAGCAGGCAAATATTTTTACAGGGCTTCGATTTAGACAAGCAAGAGTGTCTGCTTAATAGCAAAGTATTACAAATAGGGGTGGGGGGGTTAGGCTGTGCGGCCGCCCAATATTTGGTGGCCTCTGGGGTCGGAGCGATCACCCTAGTCGATGACGACAAGATTGATAAAAGTAACTTACAACGCCAGGTATTGTTTGCTGAGGCAGATCTAGGGCGATCTAAATGTGCCACCGCAAAAGATAATTTAGAACGTCTAAATAGCAACACACAGATCCACTGTATTGAACACAGGTTAGCAGATAAAGAACTCTTAGCTTTATTACAGACCCATGATATTTTACTGGATTGCAGCGATAATCTCAGCACCCGTAATCAACTCAATAAAGCATCACTTCAAAGTAATAGGCCTTTAGTGTCAGGGGCGGCTATTCGAATGGAAGGGCAGATCGCCAGCTTTATTCCAAGCACCCAGAACCCTTGTTATCAGTGTTTAAGTGCTTTTTTCCCAGAACAGGACCTGAGCTGTGTTGAGGCTGGGATCATGTCTCCAGTGGTGGGAATTATTGGCAGTATGCAAGCCCTAGAAGCCATAAAAATACTCACTGAATTTGGTCAGCCACTGGTCAACAAATTATTGATGTTTGATGGTGCCAGCATGCAGTGGAATCCCTTCGTCATCCCTAAAAATCCAAGCTGTGCAGCCTGTGCAGTTGAGATTTAAGACGGCACATACCACAGTGTCAGCTACTGCCAAAATCAAAGCACAGTATGACGAACACAGGCCTAAAAACGTTTTACCCTGAGGCGTTAATGCTGCAAGCTAGGTGCCTTGGTACACAGTTCAACCGCTAACCCGCCTTCCCATGCTCGAGTTCGTCGGCTAAATGCGGCTTGTGTTAGCGTGCGCTGAACCGCCGCTTTTGAAACACTGCCATGCTCGGCTAATGCGCCAAAATCTTCCAGCCATGTTAATTGCATAATGCGCCCTTTCTTTGCAGGCTAACCTAGCGATGCCAAAAAATAACCGGTGTACAAGCAAACAGCATTGGTGATTATGGTAAAAGCAACATACAGTAATGACTTAATCCCAGTAATAGGAACATATCATGCATCTTTCGCGCTTCCCTCGTGTACATTTAGCCCATCTGCCCACAGCGTTAGAGCCTATGACTCGGCTTTCTGAGCATTTAGGTGGCCCAAATTTATGGATCAAGCGAGATGACTGCACCGGTCTGGCTGGTGGTGGTAACAAAACCCGTAAACTTGAATTTCTAATGGCCGATGCCCTGCAACATAAAGCCGATGTCATAGTCACGCAAGGGGCCACACAGTCAAATCATGCTCGGCAAACGGCGGCAGCGTCGGCTAAATTAGGTATTGAATGCCAACTCTTGCTTGAAGATCGCACCGCCAGCGACAACATTGATTATAACCACAATGGCAATGTGCTGCTCAATCAGCTGCTCGACTCCCCTCTTACAAAGTACCCGGGCGGTACTGATATGAATTTGGCCATGCAAGAGCTGGCTCAACAGTTAAAAGATCAAGGTAAAACCCCTTATATTATTCCTGGCGGTGGTTCAAATCCCATAGGCGCATTAGGTTATGTGGGATGCGGTTTGGAGTTACTCTATCAAGCCAATACTATGGATCTAAAAGTGGATCATGTTGTTCATGCCACGGGCAGTGCCGGCACTCAAGCCGGTCTAGTGGCGGGTTTAGTGGGCAGCAATAGCCATATTCCAGTATTGGGCATAGGCGTGCGCATCGACCAACAGGCTCAAGAGGCCAACGTACTGAAGCTGGCCCAGGCAACAGCCGATTATATGGGCCTTGGCGATATCATTAAAGCGCAGCACGTGCAGGCTAACTGTGATTATGTAGGTGAGGGTTACGGAATACCTGCACCTAGCACTATTGAGGCAATGGAGATGTTAGCCAGACTCGAAGGCATACTGCTGGATCCGGTTTATTCAGGTAAGGGCATGGCGGGTTTGATTGATCTTGTGAGGAAAGGTCAATTTAAAGCCGGTGATAATATAGTGTTTATCCACACAGGCGGCGCCCAAGCATTGTTTGGTTATCGTGATGCTTTTAATTACCCCAAATATTAGATTGTTTGCCTATTAGGGGCAGGCATAATAGAGCAAGATTGGCTTGTGTTACAGGCCAAAACTGTGATCTATTGTGGCAGGGAAAATACTATGAACAAACCGTTAACGAGGGATGCTAAGCCGGTGACACTAGTCGGTATACTAGGTGGCATGGGCCCATCAGCCACAGTGGATCTGATGGCAAGGGTGATAGCCGCAACACCTGCACAAGATGATAGCGAACATATTCGGATGTTGGTTGATCACAACCCTAACGTGCCTTCAAGAATAAAAGCACTGATCGAGATGACGGGGCCTTCACCGGCGCCGGTATTGATCAATATGGCTAAGGGACTCGCCACAGCAGGTGCCCAATGTTTGGCTATGCCTTGTAATACGGCCCATTTCTATTATCAAGATATCGCCAGTGCGGTAGATATCCCGCTGCTCAATATGATCCACTTAGTGTCTGAGAAAGTGCTGCAATGCATACCCAAAATACAGACTGTGGGTATCTTATGTTCAACGGCAGTGAAAGACACGGCCCTGTATGAGTCTAGTTTTTCACAACACAATATAGTACTGGCCTATCCGGCGTCTGAGGGCCAAGACATTGTCATGGCGCTGATAAAAGCGGTGAAGGCAAATGGGCTAAAACCAGCAGATATTAGTGCGCTGAACCAACAAGTCACGGCATTAGAATTGCGAGGGGTGGAATGCCTGGTGATCGCTTGTACTGAGTTATCTGTGGTTGCGGACCAGATCCAAACCAGCCTACCTATATTTGATGCTTCACAGGTGTTAGCCGAAGAAATAGTGCGTTTGGCCAAACCTTAGGCCAACCTGCCATCAATAGCGTATATCGAACCTACACTGGGGATCACAGGCTAGCGTAAGCTGATCAGTGTCATAACCCCAGTCAAAAAGTTGTCAGCTGACTTGATGCGGCCAAATAACCATTGTATGCCATTGATTTAAAAGAGAACTATTGTATTGGCATAAAGCCTGCTTTGATCTGGTTAGAAATATTATCCAGCTGTCATGGAGCTACAATTGTTAGATCTTAGTTCAACACAGATTTTACTGCACCCTAAAATATTAACGGCCATACGTCCAGTGGTGTACAGCACTATGGCTAATAGCCCAGTGCTAGACAAGCTAATGCCACAGTTAGCTATGCCGCAGTTACCTACACTCAAACCCCGGTTACTGCTGCAGTCAATCGATCCTTACATGCTACAAGAAACCCAGCAATTGATAACCCGTATCAGTGAGCATATTGTCGAAAAAAACTTGCCTGATCACACCCAGCTAAAAATTCGACTCAAAGAGGGTAAGTTACATTTGACAGGAAAGGCCCCGCAGCAGCTGCATAACTTGTTAGGTCAAGATAGCTGGCTGGCCAGCACTTTTGCTTGGTTGCTACCCAACTATATAGGACTGACTCACTCCCAAGAAATGCTGAGGTTTTCTTACGCCTATGAAATTGATCGGCAACAGGCCATAGACACCTACCGCCACTTTGAACAAATTGATCAAGGTCTAGATTGCTATTTAAAGATCATGTTCGGTCAAAATAAGCCCCTACTGCATCTGTGTATCGAGTCACCTATGGCAGTCTATCTGACTGACAATCAATCATAGCAGCGAACAAATAAGCTTAGAAACTCAGGGTCCACATGCATCCATGACATAAATGACATATAGTCATGGCGACTTTTATATAAAATAGATAAATATGAAACATAAATTATTGTTATTAGTGACGGTATTGCTCAGCATGGCTTTACTGGCATGTGAGCCACAGCCCAAACCTGCTATCGATCTATCTGTTAATCTCGACAATATGCATAAGCATATTAAGCGACTGGCATCCGATGAGTTTGGTGGCCGAGGGCCACTGTCTGCCGGTGAAACATTGACCATTAATTATTTGGCCCAAGCATACAAAAATATTGGTTTAGTGGGTGGGGTTAAGGGCGATTTCTTGCAGCCAGTGCCTATGGCAAAACTTACCCCTGATCAATCCATGGTGCTGAATATCGGCGCCCTTAATTTTGTAGCAGGCAAAGACTTTACCGCTCGCACCGAGCAGATCAACAGTGATATTACACTGGCCAACTCTGAATTAGTGTTTGTGGGTTATGGTATTAATGCACCAGAATACCAGTGGAACGACTATGCAAACATTGATGTAACCGGCAAAACTGTGGTGGTATTAGTCAACGATCCTGGTTTTGCTACCCAAGACATCACAATATTTACCGGCAATGCCATGACCTATTATGGCCGTTGGACTTATAAATATGAAGAAGCGGCCAGACAAGGGGCAAAAGCCGTATTGATAGTGCACGAAACAGCCCCAGCGGCGTATCCGTGGAGTGTAGTAGAAAGCTCAAATACCGGCACTAAATACACCCTAGTTGACCAAGAAAATAATATCAGCAAGTTACCGATCATGGGATGGTTACACTATGACGCCACGCAGAAAATCATGGCTGCGGCTGGCCAAGACTACGGCCTGTTGAAACAACAAGCTTTGTTACCGAACTTTAGCGCGGTACCTCTTAACTTACAGGCAAATTTGCGCCTGCAAAGCGAAATTGAAAATGCCGAGTCAAACAATGTAGTGGCACTACTAGAAGGCAGTAGTCGAGCAGACGAATACATTATTATCGGGGCCCATTGGGATCATTTTGGTACGCAAGCCTCTAGCAACGGGCCCAAAATATTTAATGGCGCCATAGATAATGCCACTGGTACTGCGGCGACCTTAGAAATTGCCCGTATCTTAAAAAAGCAACATGACAACCAACCCCTAGAGCGTTCAGTGCTGTTTGTTAACTTTACCGCTGAAGAGGCGGGGCTACTAGGCTCTGAATTATTCGCCAGAGGGGGTATTGTGCCGACCAAACAAATGGTTGCTCTGCTCAACATCGATGGCATGAATGCATTAGATGCAGTGGACTATGTATTGCAGTATGGACACAACATGTCGGAGCTAGAAGACTATCTCTCCGCGGCGGCGGCGCAACAAAAAAGAAGGGTTAAATTGGATCCTCGTCCACAAAATGGTCTGTTTTTTCGTTCTGATCATTTTTCTTTAGCTAAACAAGGTGTGCCTAGTTTGTTGTTTATGAGCTTAGGGGATACCGATCCAGATTACATCACGGATAAGTACCATAAAGAGCAAGATGATTATTCCAGTAGCTGGTCTTTAGGCGGCGTGGATCAAGATATCGCCTTGATTGTAATTATCACTCAGAAACTGGCTATGAACCATGATTGGCCTGACTGGAAGGCCGATTCCGACTTTAAGAAACGTAGAATTGCCGATAGAAAATAGCTAAATAACAAGTCGATATAGATATTCGACTACTAGTGGATACATTTTTTAGGCGGTTCAGGATTTGCTGCATTCAAAGTGATTTGAGTAAATAAATAAGGTAATGCACTTAGGTGTATGCAGTTTTTTGGGGAATGTATTGTCAGTCAATAAAGATATTAAAGCCTCGGTTCAAACACCGCCCATAGTCAGGGCTTCGACTACCAGTGATACGCTGCTGCCCCTAAGACTTATTTTCATTACATTGGGTGGGCTGCTGGCTGTGAGCTTATTGTTGGCCTTAGGCTTGAGCTTTTATCCTGACATAGAAAAATCGAGTCTCAGCATGCTGGGCTTACAAAATGTGCCTAACCTAGGTTTGGCTTTAGGTGCACTGGCCACTATTATTGCAATAGGTTTAAGCGGGTTAATAGTACGAGCTGTGTTGTTGCCTTTGGCGTTGATTGCCAAGGCTATTAAGCACTATGAAAACACCGGTGATTTAACCGAGTTGCCCATCTCTCGAGCAGATAACATTGGAGTATTGGCTCGCAGCTTTAACGGTTTAATATCACGTCTGGAAAACCTTTCACAAGGGCAGGCTGGCACTGAAAACGCCCCCGTAAACGGTTTAATCACTATCAACATACAAGGTGAAATAATCTCTTTCAACCGTGCTGCACAGCGCATCTTTGGCTGTAGCGAAATTGAAATCATAGGTAGGGCCATAGGCGACTTAATCACAGAGTCTTATCTTCAAGAGCAACAAATTGTAGGTTTTTTACAGGAATTAGTCTCAGGTAAAGTCAGTAAAGACATGAATGTTAGGGCCACAAGCCTACAGAGCTATGTTTTTATGGCCCGTATGATCATTACTCAGGAAGATATGCTGTCGTCGCCCATTTTTAGTTGCAATATCTATGAAATAGATCAGCAAAAGCCCAAAAATGATGGTTTTTCACTGGCTTATCAGCAGATGACGGCAGAGTCACAGACAAGGCATTTTGCCCTGAAAGCATCGGGTGTTGGGGTTTGGGATTATGATATTAGCAAGCGTGACCTGACCTGGGATGAACGTATGTATGAGTTATATGGGGTTAATGCACAGGACTTTTCTGGCGCTTACGATGCATGGGAAAATAGTATTCATCCAGATGACATAGATGAAGCCTCACGTATTTTGGATCTGAGTATTAGATTAAAAACAGACTTTAACACCGAGTTCCGGGTCTGTTGGCCAAGTGGTGAAGTACGTTATATCCATGCCTATGGCAGATTAGTGCCTGATAAAGGAGGAGAGGTGCTGCGTATGGTCGGCACCAACACTGACATTACCGACAGAAAGTTGGCTGAAAAAGAAAATAGAAAATTATCGATCATTGTTAGCCAGACCGTTAATGCTGTAGTGCTCACTGATATAGATGGACAAATCGAATGGGCTAACCCCGCCTTTATTAATTTCACCGGTTACAAGTTACAAGAGATATTCGGTCGTAAACTCGAAGATTTTCTACAAGGATCTGAAACTGATCTACACACAGTAGCGGCGATTAGGAAAGCCACCAATAAAAGGCGAGCCTGTCAATTTGATATATTAAGTTATACCAAGTCAGGACAGGCTTATTGGATAGAGCTACGGATCACACCGCTGTTAGACGAGTTCGGACAGTTTCAGGGCTTTATGGCTTTAGCCATAGATGTTAGCCAACGTAAAGCGACAGAAAGAGTATTAGCCCGTCAAAAGGATCTGTTTGAGTCCATGAGTCAGCAAGCGGTGATAGGGGCGTGGGAGCTAGATCTGCTGGCTCAAAAAGTATATTGGTCGCCCATGACTAAAATTATTCATGAAGTGCCTACAGATTTTGAGCCGGATCTGGCCACAAGCATCGAGTTTTATAAAGAAGGCCTGAGTCGTGACACTATTAGCCGTTTAGTGGCAGATGCCACCCAAAATGGCACCTCCTGGACAGAAGAATTACAACTGATCACCGCAAAAGGCAACGAAATATGGGTCAATGCCACAGGGCAAGGCGAGTTCGAAAAAGGCCAATGTGTGCGTTTATATGGCTCATTTCAAGATATTCAAGAACGTAAAAGAGGCCAACAAGAGCTGATCACAGCCAAAGAAAAGGCTGAAGCGGCGGTGGAGGCAAAAAGTCGATTCTTAGCGGGTATGAGCCATGAAATACGCACCCCCATGAACGGCGTGCTAGGCATGTTAGGACTAATGTTGAGGGGCAAGCTAGACAACGAGCAAGTGCAGCGAGCGACTTTAGCCAAATCTAGCGCGGAGTCCCTATTAACCATAATCAATGAAATTCTTGATTTTACCAAAGTTGAATCCGGTAAAATGACACTAGACATTATTGATTTTGATTTAGAGCAGCTGTTAGCAGAGCTTGCCTCAACTATGGCTCATGAAGCGCAAGAGCGTGGGCTTGAACTTATTCTTGATAGCAGTGCTATCAGTCAATCTATGGTGCGCGGTGATCCGGGGCGAATAAGACAAATTCTAAGCAACCTTGTGGCTAATGCTTTAAAGTTTACTGCACAAGGACAAGTGCAGATCCGAGCCGTACTCATCCAAAATGGGCCACACAGTTGCAGGTTGCAATGTGAGGTGCAAGACAGCGGTATTGGTATTGCGCCTGAAAGCATGAGTAATTTATTTGACGTTTTCACACAAGTAGATGCCTCTACTACCCGCAAATATGGAGGCACAGGTTTAGGCTTAGCCATTGTTAAAGATCTCTGTGAGCTGATGGACGGTGACATAAGCGTAACCAGTGAGATTAACCAGGGCAGTTGTTTCAGTATTGATGTTAAATTGTTCACCAGCAGCGCCAAGCAGCCAAGGCAAAAAGTGGATTTAACGGGGCAGTCCATATTAGTAGTAGAAGATAATTTATTCGCCCGTCAAGCCCTATGTGCCCAGCTTAAAAAGTGCAGAGCAACAGTCACCGAGGCTGAAAACGCTCAACAGGCACTGGCACTATTAGCCGAAAATGCAACCTTAGCCGAGCATCTAAGGTACGACATCTTATTTATCGACATGGAACTACCCGATATCTTGGGGGAGGAACTCAGCCAAATCATCCGAAGCGAGCCGGCTTATGCGCAAATCAAATTATTTAGCTGCAGCCATGCCGAGCAAAGACTGAGTCCTGAACGTTTGACCGAGTTGGGGTTTGACAACAGTATTAGTAAACCCTTTAACAGCTTGGCACTTACGGAAATACTGACTGAACGCCCCCTTCAACACAGTACACAGCTGGATAAAGGCCCTCAGTACCGCAACCAATTATCGAGTCACCCAGCACCACAAACCCATTTATTCGCACATGCTCATCTATTGGTGGTGGAAGACAACATCATTAATCAACAAGTGATCATGGCTATGTTGCATGCTTTGGGCTTGACTTGTGATATGGCGGCCAATGGCAAAGAAGCCCTAGATAGTCTAGATAACGTAGCCCAAGGCAAGGCTTATTCGCTGGTATTGATGGACTGCCAAATGCCAGAGATGGACGGTTATCAAGCCACCCAAGCAATTCGACAAGGTGATATAGCTCAAGTGAATATAAAGATCCCCATCATTGCCTTAACGGCCAATGCCCTAGAGGGCCATCGTGAAAAGTGTTTAGCGGCGGGTATGAGTGATTATTTAACCAAACCCATTACCCCCGTACTCCTGGAATCCATGTTACATAAATGGCTTAAGGCTTAATTCACAGATTGGATTGAGTCTTGGCTGTTTTTTATGAGGTCAAAGCACTGAAATAATACTTGTCTAGTCTAGTTGTGAAACGCTGAGCAAGGATTAAGCCTTGGTCAAACAAGCAAAACAGATTAGTGTATAAAAATGTCAGGTTAGTGCGGTGCCTTTTTTAGTACCCTCAATAATACTCGGTACATTGGCGCGCAGTACTGAGCAATTAACATAATGTAGTGAGGTGAGTTAATGTCTGTATATGCTCTAAATCTGTTTGATGTATCGAACCGTGAAGAATATTTAGCCTATGCCCGTCGTTCAGTTGCAGAGGTCGAGGCCCATGGGGGCCGGTTAGTGTCTTTAGGTAAGTTTAATGAGGCGGTGGCCGGTGATATCTCGCCAAGAACAGTTTTGGTGCTGGTGGAGTGGCAAAGTAAAGAGGCCTTTGCAAGCTACTGTGATGATCCTAAGTTGGCTGACTTACACCCCCACAGAGAAAAGGGTACCAGTAATTATATTTGGCATCTTTTTGACAAACTAGAAGACTTAAGGCCCATTCTAAAAGACAGCGATGAGTCAATAAACTAGGGTTTGCAAACACCACAACGTCTTTGCTTATGCCAGCATTGGGCTTTGCCTCTTGTGCTATCGGTTTATTTTACAGTGATGCAAAGTGCTGACTTTTTTATCTACTCAGTGATTTTTTATAATACATTTTTTTGCGTGATAACTGCGTAAAACCTACGTATGAGTTTGTACTGCTCTGATTTTGCTTTTAGCTTGTCTAGCTACAACAAACGCTTAAGGGCTTTTTAGGTGGAAAAAATTAATAGTAGCGGCCAGTTTGTCACTGGTCATTATGGTGAGCAACATGGCAAATGCTGGGCTTATCTATGCAAATGATAGTGGCGCCACCTTTGATGGCTCTTCGTCAGTCTCGGCGGGATATGACGCCGCATATGCTCTACCATCTGCGTTTTCGATTGCTGCAATCTTCAGCATCTCATCTTCGGTGGATGATTGGGTGAGAATTGTTGGACCTGGCAATCGTTTCAATAGTCATTATGGTCTTTGGTACCATCAACCAAGAGAACGACTGTTGTTCCAAAGCGATGGTGCAGGCAGATTGAATGCGCCGTATTATGCCACAGTAGCGCTGAACACAGAGTTTTACATAATGGGCGTTTTGGATGACTCAAGATCCAAGCTTTTTATTGATGGAGTTGAACTAGCCAGCGCCAGCTTTCATTCTATCCACTGTGGCACCATCAATGACGTTGCCTTGTGGAATGCTGCGTTAAGCACCACAGAAGTGGCTAATTATGCACAAACTGGACTGGCGACCTTTATTCCTGAGCCAGTGCCTTGGTACTTATTGGTCTGGGTTTTATGGGCATAGCGGTGTCGCGCCCCAGAAAACGTGAATAATCTTTACCTAGCTCAAGCACCTCTCCATCGCTTGGCTGAGATGCAATAAATCGTTACAAAGGCCAAGGATCTCTACAGCGGTTTGCAATAGTCTCATTGCCTGCCAGTATTACTTAAGGGGTAAAAACATATAATCCCTTAATTGTGTTGCAATATGCCTTCACTTTTGCGTAAATGCGGCAGATCGATCGTCACAAAATAAGCGGAGTTTCAAGTATGAAATTTTATGGATCCTCCAAACAAATCAAAGTGATAGGGCTCATTTTTCTCGGGCTGGCTGTTCCGGCATGCGCACAAAAACTGCCAGAGATCCCGGTTGCCGCAGATTCTTATCACGACTGCAGTTTTATAGCCTTTGACGAGGTTGATAACCGCACTTTGACCAAGCAGGAACAAATTGAGCGCATGGATGGGGATTTAGAAGATACCCTTAATAGGAGCGAAGAGTGTCTGCGAGAAGCCAGC
The DNA here is from genome assembly GCA_034111785.1 of Paraglaciecola sp. GTDB lineage: Bacteria > Pseudomonadota > Gammaproteobacteria > Enterobacterales > Alteromonadaceae > Paraglaciecola. The sequence goes on along the minus strand of JAWUWP010000031.1, from coordinate 11,609 downwards.
CATACCGCTCAACAGAGATTGAAAGCCGCAGGGGCGGGTGCACAAAGCGGCGGCGCAAGCCAAACAAATGACAATGCTTCGCCAGCCTCTGCGCAGCAAACTGATACAATGCAACAGCAGCAAGCACAAGTTACCAGTGCCGCTGTTTCAAAAAGCGCAGAACGGGGACCCGTTAATGGTGGCAGTCATGCGGTATGTGATGCGGTCAAACAAGGTGTTGCTGGGGCGCAAGATGAGCAGGAAAAGCAACATTTTAACGCACTGATGAAAGAGTATGGATGTAATTGAACTACTATGGAGAGCAAATGAACAGGTCAATTTTATATATTATGACTAAGTGCAAGATGTTGACACTAATAGCGGTCAGCATATTTGGTCTTTTGGGATGCCAATCTACCCAATCAAATATAACCAGTGTCGGGCCATCCATTGGTGGCTTTGGTAATACTAATGCCCTTGGTGCACAAGCCCCCAAATATTCTTATAATTCAGATGTTTTTCTTGATGTGGCTATTGCCGTGTTCGATCCAGGTATTCCATTAGATCAAAACGGTTACATTGATGATGAAGAAGTGGCAGAGCAAGGTATTTGGCCGCAAGTGCGCCGCCTTGAAGCCAACCGATTCGCAATCTATACCAAGCAAGCGCTAGGTGAAACCAAGTCTTTTGGTGCGATTAATGTCACGCCCAATACTAATGCCACATCAGATCTGTATATTATCGGCAAGATCAACCAGTCAAATACCGAGATGGTAGAGATTGCTATCAAGGTTATTGATGCGTCTAATGGTGTTTGGGGTGAACAAGACTTCGAATATCAGGTGGGCCAAGGGTTCTACCGAGATGCGCTGCGTAAAGGCACTAATCCTTACGCGCCGGTTTTTAAGGAAATCGCACGTTATGTGCATCAATTATTATTAAAGCAATCAGAAGCCAAAAAGAACACCATCAAGCAAATAGCAGACGTGCGTTATGCTGCTATGTATAGCCCCGAGGCCTTTGCTAAATACCTAGAACAGGATCGCAACAATCGTTTTAAACTCAAGGGCATGCCATCAAAACAAGATCCAATGTACCAGCGTGTTGCATTGATCCAAGCAAAGGACGAGCAGTTCGTGGATGACTTACAAAATAGTTATGAGGCTTTCCATGCGCAGACGCAAACGCCTTATCGCGACTACCATAGAGAAACCCTGCCAATTGCAGTGGGCATACGAGCAGAGAAAGAAAAGCGTACCAGAGCCCAAGTGGGTGCAGCTACACTTGGCTTAGTGGGTATTTTACTGGGTAAAAACTCAAACTCTAGCCTCGGCCAAGCCGCCGCTGCTGTGGCTGGCGTTGCCGCTGTGTATAGCCTAAGTGAGGCTGTGCAGGCCAATGACAACCTCCATGCTCAACGTGAGATCCTTGACGAACAAGGTCAAAATCTTGATCTTACCGTGACCCCACAGGTCCTTGAGTTCAATGAGCAAACCATTGAGTTAAACGGCACAGCAGGTGAGCAACATGCTCAGCTACGTCAAAAGTTGTTAGAAATTCATCAGCTTGAAGCCACACCTATGACAAAGCTTTAATCACAAAATGGCAAAACCTGGGTCTACAAGTTTTGATGAGCAAATCGCCGCAAACAGAGCAAAAAAGAAATCTAAGATCATCAAGATCTTTGCTCTGCCCCTGCTTTTTGTTCTTGTGGTGGCGGCCCTCTACGGGGCAATTTCGGCAATGCTGCCGTCTGCAGAAAATCCCCTAGCCCCTGAGATTGCGTCCCTTGATCCGTTAAATGGCACCGAGCTGAATGCCGTCAGAAAGTCACTGCAAAAAACACTGAATGGGGTTGATAATAAACTGCAGCAAGTGGCAAACAATCAGGGGATCCTTAACTGGCAACCTGACAAGCTTGGGTCTATGCAAAGGGCGTTAGCCTTAACATATGACTATTACGGGGCCAGCAAATACCAGCAAGCGGCCGCTGAGTTGGTAAAACTAGAGCAAGATATTGATGGCCTCAGGCGAGAATATGACGGCGCTTTTGCATCTTTACATGCTCAGGCCCAAGTTCAGTTTGATGATGTACAAATAGAAAATGCCCATCGACTGAATACTCAGGCCCTCGCAATTAATGGGAATTACTTACCTGCCGTGCAGTTACAAAAACGCATTGAGGTTTATCCTCAGATCCAGCGTCTATATGAGCAAGTACGTGTGGCTGAGGTTGAAAAAAATCTTCCTAAGCAACATCTCGCACTGCAAAAAATAGTGGCACTTGATCCTCAGCGCCAAGATATCAAACAAAAACTAGCGGGGGTGGCTGCCAAACTGCAAGGCCAAGAGTATAGTAAACAGTTCTCTAAAGCGCTGAATGCTTACGACCAGCAACAATACGCCCAAGCCCAGACTGCACTGACACTAGCCGCCAGTTTTAACAGTGCTGGCCTAGAGATTGAAACATTACAAGTGAAAATTGATGACGCTTTGAATGCGCTAGGTGTAGCAAAGATAGAACGTCAGATAGGTATATTTAGCACGGCAGATGAGTGGAGCACAGTGAAGATCTTGTCTGAAAAAGCCCTAAAAAATCACCCCGATAACAAGCTGCTGCAAGACGCACTGCAAAGTGCTAAGCAGATCATGATGCACAGCAATAAACTTGATGTTTATTTAGCCCAACCCAATCGGCTAAGCGACGCAAACATTGGTAGCCGCGCCCAAAACGATATACTGCAGGCCAAAAGTTTAACTGTGCTCAGCGCAAAACTTCAACAAAAAGTACAACAAGTAGCAGAGCTAGTACAACAGCAAAACCAGTCTATTGAGGTGAGCCTTAAGTCGGATAATAGGACCTTTGTTGAGGTGCTAGGGGTAGGGGTGGTTGGCCAATTTAGGGCCAAAACCATTTCATTAAAGCCGGGCGTTTATCAACTAAAAGGCACGCGCCAAGGGTATCAAACTGAAATTATGCCGTTACGGGTCGAAAAAACAGCGTCAGCCATAGTGGTGACCATTGAGTGTTCAGAACGGATCTAAATAAGGAATTTGAAATTGAGCAGTATTGACCAGTCCATTCAATCAGGGAAGCGTAAGCGCAAAATTGTGGTTATTGGTGGTTCAGTAGGGCTCACCACGGTTTTGATCTTGTATTTTGCTTTTCTGTTTCTAATGCAAGGACACAATGTGCAGGTTGCCCCTGATGAAGCGGCCAAAACCCAAGGTTTTTCTGTGATCTCCGGCCTAGGCTTTTTTATGGACAACAAGCTCTATTCTATGGGTAGCTCTACTATGATAGCGGTCAGTGCAGATAAGTTTGAAACCAAAAAAGTGGTGATCGGCCCCGCTAATGAGGCAAATGTGAAGGTCAGGTTGCAGCCGTTGCCCGCCAAAGTGCAGATTAACACCGTACCATTATTAGAGGATGTTGCTTGGTCTATTGATGGACAATCCCACTCTAAGGGCCAGAGTTTCGAGGGTAGCTTGAAGCCTGGTTTTTATAGAATTCAAGCCGCTCATCCGGCTTTTGAAAGCGCCCACATTGATATTGAAGCGCAGATCGGTGGGCAATTGTTAGACACCCTCATCCTCACTGCCATATCTGGCCAAATCAATTTCAATTCCACACCATCTGGTGCACAGGTGCAATTGAATGGGCAAAGTGTGGGTAGCACCCCCTTGTCTGTGACGCGTGCAGGTGGCGAATATGCGGTGACCGTTGTCTATCAAGGTTACACGGTATTGGAGGATAAGGTAACCATTGCAGTGACTGATAAAACCCCATCACGGCACTATTTTTTAACGCCCTTACAGGCCACCTTGACCCTGTCTTTAGCACCACCAGGAGGAGCGCTGCTGGTAAATGGCTCGCCCGCTCAGTCACCCATTAGTGTGGATGCCAATAAAACTCACAGTATTAGGTACCAAAAAGCCGGGTATGTTAGCCAAAAGCAGTCCGTCACCTTAGCCCCTGCTCAGGTCAAAAATATCGACTTCTCATTAGCAGCACAGATGGGCCAAGTGCAGTTTCAGGCTAATGAAATCAGCCAGTTATATGTTAATGGTCAGCGACAGGGCTCAACGCCACTGACTTTATCATTACAAACCTTGCCCACAGATATCGAATTCAGAAAATCAGGCTACCGCACCATTAACAAAAAACTGCGGCCCGTGCACGGCAAGACACAATTGGTTGCCGTTGAAATCCTCACAGAATTTGCAGCAAGACGCAAAGAGGGGCAACCACTATTTGTCAGCACACTGGGTATCGATATGGTGCGCGTTGCGCCTAAAGCCTTTGTTATGGGATCACCTGTTAATGAAACAGGACGAAGCCGCAATGAGCATCAACAAAAGGTCGCATTTTCCCGCAATATATGGGTATCTCGCCATGAAATAACTGAGAGCCAATTTAGTGCATTCAAGCAAGGCAAGGGCAGCAGCAAACTACCCGTTACTAACCTGACGTGGCTGGAGGCGGTGGCTTATACAAATTGGTTAAGTGAGCAAGAAGCCTTGCAACCTTTTTATCGGATAAGCCAGGGCCAAATGCTAGGTATCAATCCAAAAGCCAAGGGCTATCGCCTGTTGAGTGAGGCTGAATGGGAATTCATCGCTAAGCAAAATAGACGAGCCAGCCCAACTAAATATGTGTGGGGCAGCCAAGAGCGTATTCGTGACAAGCAAGGTAACTTTGCCGATCAGTCTTTGCAGGGCCAACAAAGCTTTATTTTACCCAATTACAAGGACGGCTTTGCTGGTAAGGCACCGGTGGGCAGTTTTAAAGCCGATCGGGCTGGGATCTATGATCTCGATGGCAATGCTCGTGAATGGGTTCATGACCTTTATACTATTACTCCCCCCGACCTCAGTGGCACTAAGCTTGACTATTTAGGCATGGCAGGTGGTAATAGTCGGGTAATAAAAGGCGGGTCTTTTAAAACGGGGCGATTGAAAAACCTACGCACAAGTGCTCGTTCGAGTGGTTTGGCAGGGCAAGACGATGTCAGTTTTAGGATCGCCAGATATCATCATTAAGCAAGGAAAAAACATTGAAGAAAAGACTGATTATCGCTGTGGTATTGATGGTGTTAGCGGGCAGTGCCGTCGCCTACTTTACATCGCTGGATGCGCCACAAGACTTTCCCATTAACATCTAATGTAAGAGAATATTCATGAGTAACGCACATTCCACATCGATGAATCCAAGAGTGTTAGTCAGCGTTTTTGTATTAGTCGCTTGCTTCACCTTAGTACACCTTATTTTCGCTGGTGTGATCCGTCCGGCCGCCGACGCAGTGATTGCCACCCAAGGGACTGAAGCACTCTCTTCAGTTTGGGTCATTGTGAAGGATGTCGAGCAACAAGTTTGCATTTCTCTTATGTTTTTCTGCATTTTTTTGATGCTGTATAAACTGTGGAGATTGGTTGACGAAGAAGAGATCTATACCCGTGATCTGTTACCTGAACATGATAAAAGTGAATCCTTGAACGTAGACCAAGCCTTAAGTGATTTGGGAGCTTCATCCTTTAGGGACAATGCGGCTATTCAAACCTGGATCAACTGTATCCGCCGTTTCAAGCACACCAAAAACGTGCAGCATGCGGCCGACTCCATCGCCTCTTCAGTGGATGGCATCGCCACCCAATTAGAGAGCGGCAACAATATGGTGCGCTATATTATCTGGGCTATTCCCTCTATTGGTTTTGTGGGCACGGTTAGAGGCATTGGTTCTGCCTTAGCTCAGGCAGATCAGGCATTAGCAGGTGATATCTCGGGCATGACTGCATCCTTGGGTGTGGCCTTTAATTCCACCTTAGTTGCGCTCTTTATCTCATTGATCCTGATGTTATTTATGCACTTATTGAATGGCCGTCAGGATACTATGGTGATCCGCACGCAACAGTCCTGTGAGAAACACCTTTTATCCCATTTACATCACTAAGCCTGCCTAGCTTATGGGATTAAGACGCAAACCTGAAGACGGCTTCAACCTTTCATTTTTGGATGTGATGGCCTGTGGATTGGGGGCGGTGATACTCATATTTATCCTGGTAGATTTTCAGGCCTCTTCAGTGGATCCTAGTGAAGAACAAAAAAAGCTTGAACAAGAATTAGCAGCGGCGGCGCAAGAACAAGTGCAATTACAAAAATCCCTTGAACAAATCAACGAAAAAATTGCGCTGGAGACGGCAAAACAACAAGCCATTAAAGATGCGGTAGCACAGACTGATGGTCAACAGGATACCGCCCTTACCGATATTTCCACACAAATAGCAGTGGTTGCCGACTTAGAAAATCAATTAGCCGCCATGGCCAAAATACCTACACCAGACGCCAATATAGAACTCAGTGGCACGGGTGAACAAAACTTTATAGCGGGTCTCAAAGTCGAAGGGCAACAGATTGGTCTATTGATAGATAAAAGTGCCTCTATGATGGCGGATGATCTACTGGGGATCTTAGGCAAACTGGGTTTGCCAGATAAGCAAAAGGCCGCCACTGCAAAATGGATAAGAACAAGGCGGGTGGCCAACTGGCTGCTGTCAAGGCTACCACAAAGTGCCAAAGTGACAATGGTGGTATTCTCAGATGACGCACAGGTGTTGGGTGCGCGTGCCATCAACTCAGCGGCCTTGAGTGGTTCGCTAAATAGCATATCAGCCGATTTAGCCAAGGTAGTGCCAGGTGGTGGCACTAGTTTGCAAAAGGGTATGGAAGCGCTATATGAGGCAAATCCTAAGGTGACCGACATTTATATCGTTACAGATGGATTGCCAACTCTGGGAGATGGCTTGCCTCTAAATTGCCGAAACTTTATCTCCTCTAAAAAATCCATTTCATCCAATTGTCGACAAGCACTGTTTGCGCAGACAGTTAAGCGCACCAAAGGAGCGGCAAGGGTCAATGTGATTCTGTTGCCTATAGAGGGGGATCCCTACGCCTCACCACTATACTGGACATGGACTCAAGCAGCAGGCGGTACATTCTTATCACCATCGCCGGAGTGGCCATAATGCGCAAGATACAACGTGCCCCAATAGAGGTATTTAACCTATCATTTCTAGACATTATTTCATGCGCCTTTGGTGCGGTGGTGATGCTGGTACTGCTGGCAAAAAATGGTGAGCAGGGCACTGAACATGGACCAAATAATCTGAGCTTGTCTATCCAAGAAGTACTGTCCGCCCAGATTTTTATTGAAGAATTACAAGGGGCACTTTCTGACAAACAAAGACAATTGTTGGCCGCACTCAATCAATCCGCCTCATCTACGCAACAACTGCAGGATCTAGAGTCCTCCATACCCAGAGCCCAAAAAACTTTACAGCAGTTACAAGATAAAGCGCAGTCATTAAGACAAGAAATACGTCTGGCCAATGCCAAGTTAAATGTGCCAAACAGCACAGATATCCCCGATGATGATGTAGGAGGGATCCCGACCGATGCACAGTATGTGATTTTTGTCATCGATAATTCAGGCTCTATGTCTTTTGGTAATAGCTGGCGCACCGTGACCAATGTTGTCAGCGATATCTTGAGTAATCACCCACAAATGAAGGGCTTTCAAATCATGGCAGCCGATGGCGGCTTTATGTACCCAGGCACTGAAGGGCAATGGTTATCAGACTCGACTAGTTTTAGAAAAAAAGCCATTGCCAGAATGGCAAGCTTCACCGGTGGAGGCAGTGAGCCAGAAAAAGGCATAAGCCGAGCCATAAAGTTGTATAAGAAAAAACCGGGCAAGATCAGCCTTTATGTATTTGGGGATGATTATAGGCAAAGTAATTTAGACGGGGTGGTATCGTCGATCACCAGTCAAAACAAGCAGGCCGATGGCACAGCCAAAATCCGCATCCATGGCATCGGCTTTGCCCGTCGCCAAGGCAATTCCCAACAGTATGCCGCCTTTATGCAAGCCATAACAAAGCGTAATCGTGGCGCCTTTGTAGGGCTTAATTTTTAAGGCTGGGAGATAATTCAGACATAAGTCACGGACACAAATCTCACCTTAGGCACATGCTTTAGCCCTTTCACATATCCCTACAGGGCAGCCTTTAAAACGTGCCTAGGGGAGGCAAGTGATGGACCTAATGTGCAATGATATCCACTCTTTATTTATTCAATATCCGAACTCAGTAAAACTTTTTGAAAGCTTTTAACGGCAACTTTGTCTTTGTAGGTTTTAACCCTTTGCACACTCAAAGAAGGGTAAAGCGTAGGGCGAGCTAATACAGCATCAATCTGTGGGTGAGACCGAATACTTTTGCTTAGCCAAAGCTTGATAAACGCCGGATCAGTTGGCAAAAAGCATGGAAAGGCCTTGTCGTGATAAGGCGCCATTTTAGGATGGCTATCACGGGTGATCACCGCACAACTGTATTGACCGCTTGGATGCTTTTGATACAGTGCACCCAGCACAAAAGGTGCGCTGCTGTGCATGTAATATTGATGTTTTGTTTTGCCTACTAATCTAGACTCACCTAGCCCTGTGGCGGTCACTACTGCACGACCGTATTGCAAGGCGGTTTGCCAATAGGGCTTCTCTAAGGATCGGGCATTAAATGTGGTATTACGGCCCACCATAAACCCATTAGGGCTATCAAAACAGTCATACCACCATGTGGCTTGGACCTGTTTAAGTTGTTGGTTTTCTTCTATTATCAAGTCGATTTTACGGGCCGGATCTTGGCCAAAGGCTGGGTAATAGCGGTGACATGATGGCCCATCATCTAGCCCCGATATCTGCTCTTTAAAAAAGCCTCTGATAGAGCCGGGTTTGTCACGCTCATCTTCAATGTAACCACAGATAACTAAATCCCCCTATTGGCTTGGTGTCTAAAAGCCGCATTCTTGTCTAGGGTATCTTAATAGGACAGCAATTGAATAAGAGATAATAAGTGTGCCAATTTTATTTTCACAATATAAGATTTTATGTGAGTAATGCTCGCCTCGCTTGTGGGCAAATATTGAAACACGGCACACTAAAGTAGGCATGGGTTTGGTTTATGTCAAACGTAGGCTTTTCATTTGCGCTTTGTCAAAGGGCTAAACACCTCATTTTTAATCGGGGGCCCTTAACCAATAGCAATATCAGGTGAGCCTGCGGCTAAGGTGCCACCACAATCAATAGCATCACCTATCCTGGCTGCTGGCTGATCATTCACAAACGTCGCTAGTGACAGGATTGGCTGCAAAACAGCCATGGCCGGTATCAACATCGTTTACACGCACTGCTTTTGGCATAATCTGCTCCTAACGGGCTAGCACAAAGTGCCCATCTAGATAGGCAAAATAGGGGTTGTCTGGGATGCTAGCTGGAGGTCGACATATCAAACATTCGATGTTCAGCTAAATATTCGAAATTTATTGGATAAAGAATATGCGTCTAGTGGATTTAACCAACGCAATGGGCATTTTCTCGGTGAGTCACGAACCTACCTGTTACAGGTCAGTTATACCTTTTAGGTAACTGAGTCCGCATCATCTTAAATCTTTTGGTGATCCTGTCTTTATCTAAAAAATTGAATACCCATTAGCATCAATACAATAATCAGTATGGCGAACAATCGGCCCTATTTTTTTAAGGATGTCATTCTTGCAGTGCTATCTTGAAATGGTTTTATATAGGCTTGATATATTGACTGATGACCTGGGTCACCAGCGCCGATACCAAATCGAATTTTACCCACCTTAGATGACCTAATTAAGGTGCCAATCATTCTATCCCAGATAGCTAAAGTTGAGCCTAAGTTACGGTCAAAATGCTCTGGTTTATCGCTATGATGCACTTGATGTTGTGCAGGGCTGATAAACCATGACTCAATCTTATCTCCCCAAGACCAAAATACGTGAGAGTGACGCAAGTTTGCTCCCATGACATTAAACACAAATACAAATATGTTGGCACCCAGAACATCGAACATGCTCAATGTAGGTCCAAAAAAGTAATAACCAATACCCACTGCTAATCCTTGAGAAAGTGCCATTCTGCATGCGTATAAGTAGCTTTCAAAAGGATGACTTCGATATATTGTCATGGGTGTTAGCACTTTTGCTGAATGATGTACTTTATGAAAATCCCACAGAATAGGTACTTTATGCAGCGCTAAGTGCAGTAAAAATCGCGTCAGATCATCTAACAAAAAAAGTATCAGTGTAAATACACTGATAATAACAATCTGGTTATCAGTGATAGGTGTCATCTCGCCAAACAGTGTTGCAAGTAGGTCTGAAAATCCTATTGCGATGGGCACCATAGTGAGAACTATGGGTGTCCAAAGCAATATTTTTAGCAGGCGGTTGACAATAAACAAGCTGTAATCAAGACGGGCGGAAGCATGAAACCATATTTTTTTGTTAAATAGGTAACCCCAAAAAGCGCCTAACTTAAAATTTTTGTGTTGAACAAGGTAAGCCGGAACAGCTAACAAAATAGCTGACACTAAGTAGATACCAAAAATACGTTTATTGGCATCAACCAAATACCCTGGTAAAGACAGGATACTCTCGCTTAGTAAATCAACTATTTGCATTTAACTCTCTTTAAAACATTTCAGACTAAAACATCCTTGCTTAAAACCTGTATTTGTAACCCACTTGAAACTGTCTCGGTTTAGTCGGTCTGGCTCCAAACGGTCTACGGCTAGATATTTTTGCACTATCAAAAATATTATCTATCTTTGCATACAGTTGACTATTGCTGTTTAGATCATAACTTCCTGATAAATCAACATTAGTAAATGCTTCAGTTTTTATGCCTGCTAGTGATGAATCTCTTGGATCGTCTGTTAAAACAGTCTGAGCCGATTCTTTCATTTCGCCAGAATAACTGGCTAACACATATATTTGCCAATCGTTCGCAGTTAATCCCAGACTGAGAGATAACATATCATCCGCTAAATAAGGTACACCATCGCCCTCATTTACAAATCCCCATTGAGTAAAATCAGAATAGAAAGTGTCTTTGAACTCGGATTCAGTGTGTGTGTAAACAATCGACCAAGGCATGGATAACTGACTATTAAATTTATAGGTATTACTTATCGTAGCCTCAACCCCATAAATATCGACTTCTCCTGCATTGAATTCGGTGTCAGTGTCGCACCCAGCAGAGACAGAACAGCTTTCTTTAAGATTACTGTAGTCAGTGAAAAAACCTATCACTTCAGCTTTTTGACCACTATTAACGTATCGATAACCTAGTTCATAGTTAACACTTTTTTCAGTTTTTATTTCTGCCGTTTGCGCAGGACTAGTGGGCACAAAACCACTGTGTACACCACCAAAGATGCCTGAAAATTTAGACAGTTCGTAATACGCACTAACACTGGGTAACCAGATCCTGTTAGTTTTTTTCAGAAAGTCTTGCTCTCGGCTCGGTGCACGGTTTTGGTAATAACCATCAATCGATTCACCTCTGACACCCACCGTTAGACTGAGGTCTTGAAACTGCAGTGTGTCTTGAATATATACAGACAGGGCTTCAGTGTTTTCAGTATTGGTTGAAGTGGGTCTTGTGGCCTCACCAGTGGATTGCAGGTTTCCTGAGCGCATAAAGAATTTGTCTTCTATATGATTTCGCTCAATCTGATCTTCATGAAAACGAATGCCACCTTCAATC
>JAWUWP010000030.1:0-18386 GCA_034111785.1 Paraglaciecola sp. | reverse complement strand
TTCCTGCACGGCTGAGTCGATAAAACCACAAGTATTGACTATTACCAAGTCCGCATCGTCATAGGTAGGGACTACGTCATAGCCCTCGGTGCGCAACTGCGTGAGGATACGTTCGGAGTCAACCAAATTCTTTGGGCAGCCAAGAGATACAAAACCTATACGAGAGCCTTCAGTTTTTTGTGTGGCGGTGTCTTCCAATATCTTGATGGGCGTTTCTAAGGTAGTGGTTTTGTTCGGGGTAAAGGTTTCAACTGTCATTAGGGTATCTTAGGCAAAGTGATTGCGGGGATTATACGATAGTTTTGCGGTGGCACGTATTTTAAATCCAAACTAAGTCATGATCGAGCTTACGCAGAATAAGCGGCTCGGTTTAGCTTGGGTCTAATGTCCCTGCCAATAAACGCCATGTCAGCCATATGGGGCAGGGTATATAAACCTATATTGATTCAATTTGTGATGTCTTTCATTCATTTCATTACAAAGATAAAATAGTCATTCAAGGTGTTTAAATTAACGTATAATTTGGCTCTTAGCTTTGTTGCTATTGACTTGGGATTTGGTGTTGTCTGAAAAAAACTCAGTAGGCACAGCCATTGAACAAGCTAATAAATCCACCCAAAAATGGCAGTTATTCTGCTCAGCGCTATTATCTTTATAATTTTATTTATTAATGATCCAAGGAACAACATGAAAAAATTCACTCTTAGTATTCCGATTATTGCATGCTTAGCGTTGAGTGCGTGCACCACGTTTGACCCCTACACGGGTGAGCAAGAAGTGAGTAATACCGCCAAAGGTGCAGGTATTGGGGCTGGCATTGCTGTGGTTGCAGCCTATTTAGCCAATAAAGACGTTGATGACGTAAGAAAGAGAAATAAAAGGATCTTAAAAGCGGCTACTGGTGGCGCTGCAATTGGCGGTGGTATTGGCTATTACATGGATACTCAAGAGGCTAAGTTAAGACAACAATTGCGCGGCTCAGGGGTCAGTGTTGAACGTGAGGATGATAATATTAACCTGATCATGCCAGGTAACATTACTTTTTCTTCTGGTAACAGCAATATTGATCAAAGTTTTTTATCTGTCTTAAATTCAGTGGCTTTAGTGATAAACGAATTCGATAAAACCCTAGTAGTAATAGCGGGACACACTGATAGTTCAGGCTCTGATAGCCTAAACCAAGGTTTGTCAGAGCGTCGCGCTCAGGCTGTTTCTACTTATCTTAATACCGCAGGTGTGCTCTTTGATAGGTTAGAAGTGATTGGCTTTGGTGAAACCCAACCCGTTGCAAGCAATCAGACTGCCGCGGGTAAAGAACTCAATAGAAGAGTAGAAATCACTTTGCTACCCATCACGCAGTAACGCAATATGAAACATGTATTGCTTATTCCAATGATTGTCACTCTTACGGCCTGTCAAACGGCCTATGAGCTGCAAAATGCGGCATCTAAAGGTTTTGCCAATAGCTACTCTTGTGGGCAGATAAACGGTGCATTGTCTGCCTATGAAGCAGATAAAACTTCTTTTATGGCCCTTAAGCAAATTGCTGTCATGTCTGGATTAGAAATTGATCCAAAATCAACAGGAAATGCCAGCTCTTACTACGAGAGTGTCAAGGCGACGGCCAATGTGGCGCTGCTTGTGCAAGGTTGCTCCCCAAGAAATTAACAGTATTGGGTGCCTGTATAAAAGCTCTTCATATTCATGTGAAGAGCTTTTTTTATGGGTTTTAAAGCGATGACCAGAAAGACGATATATTCAACCAGAGACGAAGGGAAGACTGAGATATTTAACGTTATAGAAATGTTCTACAATCCTAAAAAACGTCATCCGCATACAGGTGAAGTTTCATCTGCTAAATTCGAAGAAACGTATTTTTTGGAACCACAGACTGTCTAGTCAAAGCTGGAAATTCCAGCATTTATCCCTTTAGTATCAGACCTTTGTATTGACGCATTTTTATTAAAGCTACAACGCAATGTCACCTCGGATTTGATCTGATCGGGTTTCACTATCCTGCCACCATAACCGACATTACTGGCGACATCAGCGAAATCAAGCTTGCTGCTTAAATCCATATTAATAAGATACTCAATTTCCATAAATTCAAAGGGTGGTAAGCGGGTTAAACTTGGACCGACATTAAAAATAAGGTTCATATCTTGACCATGGGGGAAGAAAAAACCGGTAATATTTTGATTTTTGCTGATCACTAAAATGGGATCTGCATGATCGGAACGACTGGCGATCCCCGAAAAACATGGTAAAACTAACCATAGACACCTAGCCGCATTATCACCACATCAGTCAGTTTGTTATTCTTCATCAAAAGTTAATTCCTTTATCATTTAACATAGCGATGCTTAATTGATAGCCCAATTCTCGATAGGCTTCTACTTGCTCTTCACTAAAGAACTGATCTGAAGTGCTTTCATTAGGAAAAGAAGGATGATGTTGTTTATAAGAATAGAGTTCAATAGGTAGGTTCTTAGTGAGAACCGCTTTCAAAAAGATGATATCTCCTTGCTGCCCGTTATCGTAATATATTTTGCCTTTGGCATAGCCTCTTTTAGCAAAAGCGAGGTGAGTGGCACCAGTATCATTGCTTGGCAGCAGTGCCTCTATATCTGCGTTAAAATCAAAGACGATATAATAACCAAAATCAACACGAACACGCTCAATGGCATTGGCTAAGTCGCCAAAAGCATACTCACTATCAGCGCCCGCTTCACTGATAATAATGGTACTCAACTTCCTGCGAGCCAGCTCATATATGCCACTGTCTTCGAAGTGCCCGCCGTCGGAGAGTGTTAAATAGGCGTTGTTTTCGTCCAGTCCATGACCAAAGATCCCATGGTAGAGTTGAGGTATATAAAAATTGGCCGGTAATCTCTTGGCCGCCCAGCCGCGCAAGCCGCCAATTTTAGGGTTAGCCACGGTATATCCTAAACGTACATTTAAAAAGCTGAGAATTAATGACAATAATCGTTGTCGCGTCACACCTTGACCATTAACTGCTGCATAGGGGTTCAACGCCGCCCCTGATGTTGCCATAGCCGTGGCCACAGTTAATCGGCCGCGATGAAACTCACTGGTTCTATACCAACCTATGCTATCGCCACCACAAAACAATGGTGATAGTGTAAAACTATCGCCACCCCTACCGCGAAATTTAGCATCATTTGAGTCAGCCAAAATGACATTAGTATTGATTATCTGGTAGGGCCCTGTCTCATTTTCGCCACAGACGCTGCTTAATTTCGTTTTATTGGCATCAATCGCTAGGCGCCACCTATCATCTCTAATCGTACTAAGGTTAGGCATAAAGGTTTCCATTAATCGGTCTCTATAATATCTACCCGGGCCAAATTCATTGAGGTTAACCAGCACACCAAAAAACAAACTCGGGGCTAATAAGTAGATCGCCCCGTCAATCACTTGCCATTCAGGCATTTCAACAGAAAACTTATGGGCCAGAGCATAAGACATGAGTAACAAGCCATAACACAATAAAAGCGTAATAATAGTTAAACGTAAAGTTGATAAATCATTGTTTTTTATCACCTTTATCTTTTGTGAGTTTTGGATCTCAACATAACTACCGAAGAGCCCAATGGCGGTAATCATTGAACCTGCGTGGATCATGATTTCATCTAAAAAGCCGTGAACTAAATTAAGGCTGCCGGCTATGATTAATATTAATGAGAGCGTTAAGCTCCACCCCTGCCAGACTTGCATGACAAAACGTCCACGATAACTGGCGGAAGAATACATATCGACAAAAAATGTATATAAACCATAGATCAGAATAGAAACACCCAATAAGGCCAGAAAAGCTAAGCCAGCTAAGATTAAAATATTAATGTGAAAGGCTTTTATTAGATCGCTAAATGGACCTGCCTGATATAAAGATGCATCTTCTAATACAAAAAACAGAAAGGTAAATAGCAATAGGTAAACGGCACCAGAAAGTAACGAATTACGGATGAAATTAGCGGCCACAGAAAGTATGCCCAGGGCTCGATTGGGTAATAAATAATTACCATGTTGGCGAATGAAATTTAAGGGATTATTGCTATCTTTTGAACGTGCCCCTTTGCCGATTTCACCAAAGGGGAAATGCCAGTTTATAGGCTCTTTGGCATTGGCTTTTACATAGCTAAACCAAGTTAAACTGGTGCCCAAATATCCCCCGCCTGAAACAGTTGACAGGTAATCTATATTATCTAGCTTGCCTTTTTTATGTAATGCCTGCACCACGCCCATAGCAAAAGAGGCTGAACGTATGCCCCCCCCTGACAATGATAAACCCACTAATGCTTTATCATCTTTAATGCCTTTATTATGTCGATGTGCTGCGATCCGCTGTCGCTCTTCAGATATGACTGACTCAATCTTGTGCGCACTATTAGCTTGATCCTTAGTCATAGGATTATTTCTCCTTTTGTAAAATGACATCTGCTGCTTTTTCACCGACCATATACACTGATGTGACAATGAAAAAACCGGGAATTTTAGGAAATACAGAGGCATCGACTACTCTTAACCCTTGTGTTCCATAAACTTCGAAATCGCTATTAAGTACACCACTCTTATCTCTAGGACCTATTGCACAGGTACATGACGCATGGTGCCCCCAGGCCCTGTTTTTAACAAAATCAGCAATTTGTTCATCTGTCTGTACGTCTTTTCCCGGCATCACCTCTTCGGCAATAGTGCCGTCCTGGATCAGCGGTTTGGTCATTTCACGAACAAATTTAACCCCTTCAACAACCGCCTGTAAATCTTCTTGGCTTTGATCATTTCCTTCATCAAAGTACTTAAAGTTAATGATAGGCGGATCTTTTGGATCACTTGAACGCAACTTAACAAAACCGGCATTATTTAGGGTATGAGCCTTTAAAACAGCCCAGGTTAAATAATTTAAATGATTAGGAAAAAGCGTAGAATAACTAGGGTAGTAACCTCTAAATAGCCCTAATAAGGCAAACATAAATAAGTCTGGTAGTGGTTTGGATTGCAATGAACGTTTGATTACTGCTATGACGGCACCATTAGTGGTATAAACGCCCTTACCCTGCTGCCATTGTTGATACTGGGGATCGCCTTTGGCGAATTTTGCCCCTTTAAGGGCTTGCCAATGCGCAAAGTTCATGCGGTTTACTACTCCTACCTCATACCTGTCTTGTAGGTTTTTTCCCACACTTGGCAAGTCAACAACACAGTCTATGCCATGCTCTGTTAATTGTGTCTTATCCCCAACCCCAGACAACATAAGCAATTGTGGCGTATTGAAGGCGCCGCCGCTTAATATGATTTCACCACCGGCTTCCACATAAGTTTGATGTAATTCACCTTGTTCTTGATTGGCATTGTGGCTAGCGCGGTACAATTTTTCGCCAATTGCGTACTCTACGCCAACGGCAACAGTACCTTCAAAAATGACTCTGTTGACCAGCGCATGTAATTGAATATGCAAATTATTTGTTTGTTCAGCCACCTCTAACACTCTTTCCCTGCTACCATTTCGTTTATGGGCTTTGGTGGCAAGGGGGGGATATCTCACACCAATGGAGTTTTGCTTCACTAGGCGCCAGTCGTTAGGATCCCCCAGACCTTTTGTTAACCATTTTATGCGTTTAGTTTTTTGTGCGACTTTGTCTAAGGCGACAAATACGGAATCAATAACAGTATCAATTAATGCTCTATCAGCCGCTAAGGCTTTTATTGGTAAAGCGGCTTCAGTGTGAAGCCAGCCCTTAAAGCCATGTTGTGTAGGATTAAAGCCTATTTTACTTAGCCAGCGCCATATAGGTCTATGATGACAATTCTCAATAGATTGAAAATATTTACGCATGTTTCGATGATTCCAAGAGGGATCACCGGTTAAGGACTCAATATAATCCCAATCGTCATTATGAGGATAAACGGTGATCATGGCATTGTGCGAGGTGCAGCCGCCTAATGTCCCCGCTCTAGGGTACAAAATACCTTTGGCTAACTGAGTATTTCCAGTTGCTATATCAGGTCGAGTCGCGCCTCCGATTATAGGGTTGCTTGGACCTTGTTGTTCTTGAGTCCAATCTTCTTTATATTTTGGATCTTTAATTTGTTGTTGAGTCTCGCTGTAGTGGTCGATAAAATAATTCCACTTCATGGCATTATTTTCCGAGGATATGGCATGAAAAACCGGGACTTGGTAATCTTCAGGTAAACGATTTTCATCGGGGCTAACGGCGTCTGTGCCCTTGGATGCTAAAGGATCACCTCCTGCCTCAAGCAACAACACTTGCTTTCCTGCTTCTGCTAGTCGAGCGGCCACTGTGCCGCCACCGGCACCCGAACCCACCACTATATAATCGTATTTTTTGTTTGTATGGGCACTCATTTGCATATCCTTTGCAATTAATTAAGCTGGGTCTGTAAAGAGCCTTTGGGCTTAAAATGACAATATAGGCAGCGAGCCGCTGGCGGCCTATATCTGCTTACATCGTTTTTAAGAATTCAATTAAGGCATATTTATCTTCATCATCTAGCCCTGGTGAATCCCCTAAGTATTGGGTCCCAAAATAATGACCTTTATTCACCACATAATCGGGGCATTTACTCACAGAGATCAATTCATTTGCCACATCGTATTGTTCAAATATTGCAATGGCCTGTTCATTAGAAGCATCTTTAGGGATTTTCTTTAATGCTTTAAGGGCTCGCAATACCGCAGGTGCTACCTTTAATGGCGAGTCTAAATTAATATTACTAAGCAGGCCCACGGGTGTGCCTTTGGGGATAGGACCAATTTCTACCCCGTCATCACCCACTAACCAAGGTAACCACCTTTGTAACGTGCTTTGTAAACCGGAAAAGGCTCCGGGTAAATAGCCTGCTGGCACCCTTAAGTAACTTACGGTGGAGGTTCGATCGATTTGCCCCGGCAGCATTTTGCCATTTTGTGTTTTAAACATGCCATTGCCTGTGCGTTTCTCAGGCCACAACATTTTTTCTATACCACTTTTGAATGAACGCATACGATCATCTACTGAACCACTGGCATAGAAATCACCCACAGTATTATTTAACAAATAAGGAGCGCTAGACCATAAGGAAATCAAGGATGCAGGTCGGGTATAACCTCTTCCGCCTGCAGGCATAGCGTACTGAGATATTGCACCTGTCATGGGATGATGGACGGGGACACTACCAACGGAGGGTAAATTCTTATAAGACTCAGATGTAAAATTATCCCAGATATTACCCTTAATGCCATTTGTTGCTAAGGGGCTGCATAAATTGGTTTCCAGCAGGGATACTGGGACCCTCAATTCATTGGAAAGAAAGTTATTTTCTAGAAAATCGGGTTGTTTAACCATGGCTGTCATTTGCGTCTTAAATTCGTCTGTGACAACCCATTTTTCGTAATTATCCCAACACTCTAAATAGTACTCATTGACACAGCCATTAGGGAAAAAGCGGTAGGCTTTTTCTGGCAACTTCGACGAATGGCAGCCCGCGCAGTTTTCAGCAAACACGGCTTTACCTTGGCTCAGTTGTTCATTGTTGAGGGTTAAATATTTGTTACCACCTGGTGCGTTTTTTAAATAATCAGGTTTTGCAGAAGCTACAAAAAATAGGGCTAAATCCGGTGTTTGTGCTTCATTTGCTTGCCAGTATATGGAGTTTTTTCGAGCGACCTTGATGGGGAAAGGACTGATGTCTTTTCCTCCAACCAGAGGACGAAAGTGTGTGGTCCACTCTTCACTAAATAGGCCAATATTCACATAAACACGATTTAAAGCACCTAAGGCGCCAACTGAATCTGCACCATCCTTTAATACTCTAGGGGTATAAACGGTATCAGGCGCTTTGTAGAAAGCCGTTAATGGACTGGTTTTAGGCAAGTAATCATTAAGTTGGGCATTATCTAAGCTGCCCTGGGCAAGTTTTTCTTCAGCGAAATTTTTGGCATTTTGTAAGCGAGGCACTAAATTGTAAATTGCGTTCATGGTTCTTGGGTTATTAATATAATCCGATGACACTAACGAGGTATCTAATGCCCCTGGGCGAGAGCTATGAAAAAGTTGATAAGGAAAACTGCTTTCATCCGCCTCATAAGAAAAAATCCTGTCCACCCAAAAGTATTGGGCACCGGGGTTGGAATTTAAATTAGCCCAGCTTGGATTTTCTGGATCTGATGGCGGGTTAGTTGGATTGGGGCCTACATGGCAAAATCCACAAGACATACCCACTCGATAGGGTCGAACTAGGTCTTTGTTATTAAAGTAGCCTGGATCATCGTAATAGCGTACAGCGTCCCAATTGGACTCGGCCTGTGCATCAAAGTTAGGGTTTGGAAACAAACGTAAACCTACCACCCCTGAAGCGTAGCCATAAAAGGAGCCCACTTCTATATTGGCACCACGTGCCCCAATTTTCACACCGGGATATTTTTCTTCATTCTCAAAGGGATCCTTAGCACAGCCAAGTGTTCGATGATCAAGACGCAAGCCATAACGGTCAGCTCTTGGACCATTACCTTGCTCAAAACAGGGTTCATTCACCAGCCCCAAGTAATGCCAACGATTGTCACGGTTATAGGTTGGGCCGTTATTGTTATCTTTGTCATAGTTAGATAGGGTTTTTAATAAATCCAAATTGCCCCTAGATTCAGTGGCCATAAAATCCCAAAACTTGTCGTTACCTGCGCTCCAAACAATCCAGTTGTTTCTACCTTTAATCACTGCGCTAACGGCCAGTTCTGGGGTGATCCCGGGCACAAAAGGCGCTAAGCTTTGACCTACTACTTGTTTGTTTTTTGTTACGCCGTAGTCCATGTCAGCAAAATAATCTTCATCCGCCGCTGGAAAAGTATCTACTGTTCGCCCCACACAGGCCGCCTCATCTTTTACTTCGCCAGATCCTGCACCACAAGGTGGGGACGAGCAACCAGTAAGGCTTCTTAATATAATGGTGATGGCCAAAACACTGATGACCTGCTTTGCATTATTCATTTTAACGTCCTTATTAAAAATTTAATGGGCCATATTTTCACATGGGTTAGGAGCGGTTTGCTTTTTTTTGATTGCTACCTTGTTAATTCCTTAAAATATATAATTTGAGATGACGGGATAGCGCAGGGGGCTTTTTGGGGTTTACACAGCAAAAACTCAATGGAGGTTTTTCCTTCATTTGTAACTGGCCAACAGGCGTTTTATGTCCATACAAAACTATGGCCCCGCAAGCCTGCCCCATTGTTATAGAGCGATGAGGTTTAATAAGAGCTAATACAACTGTGAATGATAACTCCACAGCAAACTGGTCAACGCCTCTAGCATTTAACACTAGCTGGGGTCCTGCTGGTTATTACACAATAAGCTAGGGCGACCACCAATTTTTAACACTAGACTACTGTCTGTTTGTTGATGTTTTTTGCCATACCAGCGTCTCCCTTTAACATGGCCCCAATAAAGTATCGCTGGGTTTTTTTCGCCATTGGTCAATGTGACTTCTCCTGTGCTATTGAATTGATAAGGACTGACACAGACGCTGCATAACCAAAGCATCAATAAAGGCATACCATAAGTAGATGGAGCAGATTTTCTAAGTAGTAAGGTCGCAATTCCCATGATCACCCCCACAATTGGGAGATAAGTGGATCACCTAGTACTGAGCTATTCCAATAACTGGTATGAGCAAAAAACCATGGTTTACCTTGATGACATTTATCTAAGTTACGTTTTTCTACAGGGGCTAGGGAGCCATAAGTATTGACGGGTGAACCGAAGATGTGGCCGCTGACAATAGGCTTGAAAGGATTAAAATAATTATGCCAAATAAATCGTTGTAGGAGTAAATACCCCAAAGCCTGAATAGTCATGATAGTCTGGTCATCAAAAATTTTAATGCCCACAAAGGTGAGATCTAAACCAAGGGGGCAGCCTAAGGTAACCAGCCCTTGTACTGGCCAGTCACTGGTATCATCACAATACAAGTAACTGTCACCTTGCATAAGCTCGGCTATGACTTGCAAGGCATAGACACTGCTTAGACTATGCCTTGCAAGATAAAGGCGGTGGGCAAAGGCGAACTCAATTTTTATTTTGATAGCGCTGGGGATCATGGCTGCTGTGCTTTTATCCTCGGCAGATATCAATACATCACCCCATGTATTGATCAGTAACTCCAAAGCCATCGCCTCTGCGATATTGTGATAAAAGCGTTGCGCTTCATCATTAATATCTGCATCAGTGCCTAACTCGACACCGCGCAGCACCTGAACTGGGTAAAGATTAGTAAAGTTAACAGCCATAATTAAAATTCCATTTACATAGCTAGGTAAATGTCCAATTTACCTATCAAAAAGTGGTAACTAGGTTCCTTAAAACTACGGCTGGTTGTTTTTTAACCATAATAATTTTTAGGTCATGGCAGCAAAAATGTCAAGATATAAGCCGAATAAATACCCGCTGATGTAAGGCTATTCAGTCAATTGCACTAGGCATTGGCCCTTGCATATTTCGATGGGTGATTAGGCTTATCCGTAGGTTTTAGCCTAACTGATTTTGGCCGAACATTTATCTAGCCAGCTAGTCTCATGGCGCTAATTTATCTAGGGTGAGGGTTTTGCTATACCTGTGAGGTCTAAGTTGTCTGTGGTCTTTAATTATATTGTTAAGAACTGCTATTTAAGTTCAGTCAATGGGCGATTTTGCTGATCTGTACATGGGCGGGCTCGCCTATAGTGATATCAGGGTTGTGATTTTGTCAGAAATTTGCCGCCTCGCCTCTACTAATAATATGCGGTTAGGCTATTATTGTGCAGCATAAGAGACGTTAGACCTAAATCTTAGGTGACTAATATTGTTTGAGTTGTCCAGTTGGAGTAAGACATTATGAATTTAGATAAGTCACAAAAACGTATTGAGAAACGTCTAAAACGTGGGTTCCAAGGCTACCCTATGATTAACTTGCGGTACCTAGGGGCCAGTGATGCCTTGGCCACCAGGGTTGAAGTTGGCTTTATTCCAGAAGAGGGCGCCGCCCCTATGTTAGAGACCTTCAATAGCAGTGGTGACATACGAGAAGACGTTACAGTACAAACCACTATTATTAAAATTATCGACCGTGTCGAAGCTAAAACCGTGACCTTAGATGAAACCGTGGGTTTGATTGGTGAAAACAATTAACATGGCTGAACATGGTTATATTGATCAAGAGCCAAATCTGCCCCAAAGGTCTAATCCTATTCGTCATGTGCTTGTGGCTAACAATATGTGTTTTGTTAGTGGTCAATTATCGGTAGATCCTGCGGTGAATTATGTTCCAGCTCCTATTTTACAAGAGGCCAAGCTTGCTTTTAAGAATTTTTTAGCGCCCTTAAAGTCTCTGGTTTTAGTCGAGATGACCTAGTATTTGTGGTTATCGCCTTGAGTGATCTGGCGGATCTTGCACAGGTGAATGACTTATACATGCAGTGGTTTAAGGCTCATAAACGCCCCGCACGGACTATTTATCAAGTGGCAGCCCTACCTTTTGCCGCTAAGGTTAAAATAATGGGTACAGCCGTCAAAGCCTTGGATTGAGGCCAGTTAATTTATTACAATAAAAAAGCCGTGCATAGTTGAACGGCTTTTTTAATAAACACTCTATCTTGGTGCGCTATTTTCTTGAAAGGTTTAGCGGCTAAAAACGTTTCTTAAGGGTCACACCAAAGGTAGCGGGCTCAGCTAAGTAACCATTAATTTTGCCGTCTTGAATAGGCGTGTTAAAGGTAGTGCTGGCAATATATTCTTCGTCTAATATATTTCGACCCCAGAATATCAAGTCCATATCTTGATCAGCAAAGTTCATAAAAAATCGTAGATTCAATAAGCTGTAAGATTCATTGAAATGTAGTGGGTCATTACTTGAGTCCAATACTTTATCACCTGTATAGCTGTATTCGAGTTGTAGATATGAATAGATATTGTCGTTTAACTCAAAGTCTTGCTTAACTTTTAATACTGCATAATGTTCGGGTTCTCCGCCTAATCTATCACCAGAACGATCGCAGAAACTGTCAGTGGGGTTGACACGACTTGGATCAGGAATGTTCGAATGGAAGGTGCTGGCTAGCCAGCAATTACCGGCAACAAAGGTCTCAAACTCAGCTTTAGTGTAGGCATAAGCAAGGTCTACTTCTAATGTATCAGTAGGCACCCAAGTCATTTCAAATTCGATACCAGAGGTCTCAATATCTCCTGCATTTTGTAAATTAAAGCCGGTGCCGGTAAAAGTGTTAGCTTGAAAGTCTGAAACGTCTGTTTTGTGGATAGCCAGATTGATGCGTAAATCCTGCTCTGGAAAATCTTTTTTCATACCGACTTCTAAAGATTTGGAAGTTTCAGCGTCAAACAAAGGCTCAAACTGAGCGTCTATTCTATCAGTGTTGGTGCCGCCGGACTTATAACCTGTGCCCGCCGATACATAATATAAGGTCTCTCTATCTGGCTGATAGCTTAGCTTTAAGGTTCCAGTGAATTGGTCATCTTCTAGGACATTCTGGATATCAGGTCTGGTGGTTGTTACCGCCCCAATAAAGGGTAGGCCCCATCCTGGAGATTGTAGAGGAGCCACAGTCGCCAAATCTGCTGCACTTGCTGCTTGGCCTGTGAGCAATGCGCCGCCAATATTTTGTAAAGCCAACCCTAAGCCCACTCCACCATCAGAGAAATTAGCCGGCACATATTGATCACCCACTGAATTAAGTTCAGTAAAGGTACTAAATAAGTCCTTTTCTTCGTCGGTATAACGCAGACCTGCAGTGACAGTGAACTCGTTGTTTAATTGATAATCAAACTGACCAAAAATTGCATAACTTTGATGTTCTTGTTCGGCAATATGAGGAAAGGTGGCATTGGTGTCACCAGGTAAAGCAGCAGGGGCAATTTCCCCCCCTGACAGAGCACTAAGGCCATTTAAACCGTCAATTAAGTCTTGTATGCCCGGCGCAGCAGCTAACACTGTTGGGAATATTGCGCCATTATAAAAGTCACCAAATTGACTGGCTGCGGTTAGTTTATAGTCCAGGTTTAAGTCTTGTTCAAAGTAATACAAACCTAAAATATAATTAAGTTTATCGCTGGTGTAATCCAGTCTGAGTTCTTGTGAGAACGAACGCTGTGAACTATCGTTGCGCGCGTTTAAGATGTCAACGTCAGTATAATCTACGTCACCATCATCTAATGATTCTACATCGCGTGCGGCGCTGACCGAGACGATTGAGTAGTGATCATCTACATCCCAGTTTATTTCCATGGATAGACCACGATCTTCCATAGTGGAAATAGGCAATGCGTTAAGGGCTACTTTTCTATCAAAAAAACCTTCGCCACCGGGGAAAATAGTAGCACCAAACGCGGCGCCAAGTAGGGCATCTGAGCCAAAACGACCTGGCACATCTGTAGCCACAGCATTGCTTAATAGTACTGGCGCGGCACAACATATCTCATCAATTTCAGAATAGTCGGCAATGATCCGAACGGATACATCATCGTTAGGTGTGTATAAAGCTTGCACACGAGCGCCCCAACGATTTCTATCGTTTAACACATCTTCACCCAGATTAATGTCGCTAGCAATACCGTCACGTTCGCTGCTAAACGCCGTTACCCTGAATGCCAATATATCTTCAATGGCTGAAAATGAAGTGGCAGCAGAAACGTTTACCAGTCCAAAATTTCCTAAGGTGGCTTCTACAAATCCGTCACCGCCGTCATGACTGGGGGCAAGGGTACGAACCAATATAGCGCCGGAGGGGGTGTTTTTACCGAATAATGTACCTTGAGGACCACGCAATACTTCAACCGCTGCGATATCAACTAAGTTGTTGATCATGGAGTTTTGTCTGGCTCGGTACACCCCATCCACATATAAACCAACTGAAGATTCTAAACCAAAGTTTTGTGAGGAGGTGCCAACACCACGAATTGAAAAGCTAGAGTTAGTGGCACTTTGACTTTGAAATGCCCCTAAACCAGGTACATTGGTTTTTAAGTCATACAGATCTTTAATAACCGACTCGGCCATTTGCTCGCCAGAAAATGCGGTCACAGAAACAGGCACATTCTGAAGGTTCTGTGTACGCTTTTGAGCAGTAACAGTAATGGTCTCTAAAGCTGACTTTGTTGCTTGAGCCAAACTTGATGCACTGGTGACACTTAGTGATAATCCGACCAAGGCCGCTATTGTTGAGGTTCTAAAAGGTAATACTAGATGTTGTCTCATGCTGTGTTCTTCCTTTTACTAGCAGAGCTAGACTGTGTTAATTTTTAAGTATTAATGCCGATTGGTGGTTAGATTGATCCCACTCGCTAAGTCAATCCCCTTACTTGTCAGACCTGTTGCATTATTAAGTTTTAGCTATAAAAGTCAACGTAATGTTTATAAACTGTTAACAAGGTTGCAGCCCCGTTCTGTAGGTCTTTCAAAGGGATTTTTTTTCTTCTTTGCAGACTACTTTGGCTGCCAAATAACTATAGTCAATAAAATGTTATTAGAATAATAAATTAAAATAATAGTCAAAAAGTGAATACTATCCCAAGTTACTAACCCATTAGGAGTGTCTGTGTCAGAGTTTTATCTAGTGCGTCATGGGCAAGCTTCTTTTGGTGCCCAGAATTATGACAAGTTAAGTGATCTAGGTCACCAGCAAGCGATATGGTTAGGTGAGTATTTCGCCCAAAGACAGATGGCGTTTTCAGGTCTTTATCGCGGCGATATGGTGCGACATCAAGAAACCGCAGACGGTATTTTATCGGGCTTGTTGAGCCCTGTACCCATTCAAATTTGTCCGGGATTTAATGAGTTCGATTTTAAAAATATAGGTGAAGTCTATGGCCAATTAAATCCTCAGGGCGCCTTACCTGATAATGCGCTTCCTGCGGATTTTTATCGCCTATTAAAACGCGCGATGTTGGCTTGGTCACAAGACCTATTGCCCGCAGAATTATTGACCGAGACATGGGCGGACTTTCAACTTAGAGTCACAGAGTCCTTACAGCTAGTCTGTGGGCAAAAAGCCGACAAACCTGCATTGATTGTCAGTTCTGGTGGCGCCATCTCTATGTTAATGAGCTTGGTCTTAGGGCTAAATGCCAGTCAAGTTATTGAGCTTAATATGCAGATTAAGAACACCAGCGTCAGCCACTTTTATTACAATAGCAGTACCGTACGTTTATCCAGTTTTAATAACATTGGGCATCTAGATCGCGCTGATCGAGTCGATGCCGTTACCTTCAGTTAAAGGGAAGAAATAATATGAATTTTGATTACACCGAGAAAACCCAAGGCTTAATTGGCCGTTTAGAAGCCTTTATGGATGAACATATTTATCCTATTGAGCAAGAATATATTAATGCTGTGCACAATAATTCAGAGCGTTGGACTAGTCCTCCTATGATGGAAGCGCTAAAACAAAAAGCCAAGGATGCGGGCTTGTGGAATCTATTTTTGCCTGAAGAATATTTACCCTATGGAGCCGGCTTGAGTAATCTTGAGTATGCCCCCTTATGCGAAATTATGGGCCGAGTGATGTGGGTGGGTGAAGTCTTTAACTGCAGTGCACCTGATACCGGTAATATGGAAGTGTTGGCCAGATATGGTACACAAGAAGATAAGCAAAAATGGTTAGTGCCACTGCTTGAAGGCAAGATCCGTTCAGCCTTCGCTATGACTGAGCCTGCTGTTGCTTCTTCCGATGCCACTAATATCGAAACCTCTATCGTGCGTGAAGGCGACCAGTATGTGATCAATGGTCGCAAGTGGTACACCAGTGGTGCCATGAATGCCAATTGTAAAATCATGGTGGTGATGGGTAAAACGGATCCTTCAGCGCCTCGTCATCAACAACAATCTCAGGTATTAGTGCCTCTAGATACTCCTGGCGTGACAGTGGTGCGTCCATTAGCGGCTATGGGACATTTTGATGAACCCGTAGGCCATGCCGAAATTTTGTTCGAAAATGTCCGTGTGCCTGCTGCTAATTTATTGGTGGGTGAAGGAGAAGGCTTTGCTATTGCCCAAGGACGCTTAGGCCCGGGCCGTATTCATCATTGCATGCGCTTAATCGGCTGCGCTCAAAGGGCCCTTGATCTAGCTTGTGATCGTGTGGAAAAACGCATCGCCTTTGGTCAACCTCTAAGCAAACAACAATCTATACGTGAGCGTATCGCACAAATGCATTGTGATATCGAACAAGCCAGACTATTGACCCTTAAAGCAGCGGATAGCATGGACAGATATGGCAATAAGGTTTCTAGGGATATCATTGCAGCGATCAAGATTGTGGCCCCCAAAATGGCCTGTAATGTCATAGATCAAGCGATCCAAATGCATGGTGCTGGTGGTACCAGCCAAGACTTTATTTTGTCGGCTACCTATGCCTACGCCCGTACTATTCGATTGGCAGACGGACCTGATGAAGTGCATATGATGCAATTAGGACGTAATCTAATTAAAGATAAGAATGCCTAATCAGAGCCCTTTACAGGAATAGTCGATGAGCAATAATAACGCAGTGGATCAACTAGACGAAGTGTTGCTGGCTGAATATCTGGAGCAACATATTTCCGGGTTTAAAGGCCCGGTTACCGCCACTAAGTTTGCTGGTGGCCAATCTAATCCCACCTTTAAACTGGATACGGCTGCTGGCTCTTATGTACTTAGGCGTCAACCACCAGGCAAATTGTTAAAGTCTGCCCATGCGGTTGACCGAGAGTATAAGGTGCTTGCAGCCCTTAAAGACTCAGCGGTACCTGTGGCACAAGTCTTTCATTTATGTGAAGACACAGCACTTATAGGCAGCATGTTTTATGTGATGGAGTATGTGCAGGGCAGGGTGTTCTGGGACAGTGCACTGCCTGAAATAGACAGCAAAACCATGCGCGCAGCTATGTACCAAAACATGGTAAATGTGCTGGCTGCATTACATAGTGTTGACATAGATGCCGTAGGTTTGACTGATTATGGTAAGCCGGGTAATTATTATGAGCGCCAATTTAGTCGTTGGAGCAAACAGTATCAACTATCTGAAACCCAGAATATTCCAGAAATGGATCAGTTGATTGCTTGGCTAGGACAAAATTTGCCAGCAGACGATGGCCGAATATCACTGGTACATGGAGATTATCGAATGGATAATCTAATGTTTCACCCCAGTGAGCCTTCTATATTAGCGGTGCTAGATTGGGAGCTTTCTACCTTAGGTCACCCTTATGCGGACCTAGCATATCAGTGTATGCAATTACGTTTACCTGAAAATGTCGGTAAAGCAACAGGCTTGGGTGGCATTGCTCGAGAGCCTCTTGGCATACCAGAAGAGCAGGCATATATTCAGGCCTATTGTAAATTAATGGGCATTGAGCAGATTGATAACTGGAACTTCTACCTAGCCTTTAGCTTTTTCCGATTAGCCGCTATCGCCCAAGGTGTGGCTAAACGTGCAGAAGATGGCAACGCGTCGAACAAAGAAGCACAACAAGTGGGGGCAATAGTACAACCCTTAGCTCAGTATGCGATGAAATTGATTCAATAGGTGTTTTGACCCCTATCGAGTTTTACTGGTGGTTGCCATAACCACAGGTAGGTTGCTGAGTAGACATAAAAAACGGCCTCAATTAAGGCCGTTTTCTAAGCTGCTTTACTGGGTTACTTAACATGGCGCTGCCTATAAGGCTATTGCCTGGGCAAGATACCGCAGTTACGGTGATCAACAGAGATGATTTGATAGAAGTTTTAACCCTTTTCAACATGGTTAATGCCTCAAATAGTGTTTAAATTAATGTCCCTTGATCCAGCCATTAAAAACATATTCGAGATATGTTAACAATCTGTTACCCCATAGCGGGGTATTGAAATATGTGCTTATTAAGTGTACCGAAAGGTGAAAATCCCCACAAGCAAGGCTTTGCTGGGGGGCACTAAAACAGCCGAGTATTTTAAGCCTGGCAGCTAACAAGCCGCCAGCACGGATCACTGTTTATTTTGCCGCCTTCTTAAGTAGGCCAGTGGCACTAACAACAAGGCTAACCAGCCCATAGAGCCGCCACTGCTTTTTCTATCGACTGTGACTGTCGGCAGTGCTTCATTGGTAATGCTGACGGTTTGTGATGTCGATACCGATGCTGTGCCGTCATGCACTGTCACACTAAAGGTCAGTTCGGTATTCGCCGAGATCGATGGCGGGGTAAATGACATATTCATCTGATCAACATTGGTTAATGTGGCCCCAGGACCAGAGGTTTGTTGCCAGCTATAGGACAAAGTATCAGCATTTCTATCGGTGGCTATGGCGCTCAGTGAACCGGTAGCTGACTCGGTTAAGGTGCTTGGGCCACTGATCGCCACCCTTGGTA
>JAWUWP010000029.1:0-67058 GCA_034111785.1 Paraglaciecola sp. | reverse complement strand
GCGATATAGACTCAAGCGAGATTTGGCTAGGGTTTGGCCTTATGCAAATAGCCAACATGGCTTTTGCTTTTGGGCAAGTTTATTATCGTGATTGGACGCGAGCTCGGCCGCACATTACTGATGCCTCAGTCTTTGGATTTTTATACCTAGGGGCTAGCATTTTTACCATCCTTGCTACGCTACTCATTTCTCAGCAGCCACCCATTCCTATTAGTGCCACACCGACCCAGTGGCTGGTCTTGGTTTATCTTGGTGTGGTTGCTTCGGGGCTTGGCTTTTACTTCTGGAACAAAGGCGCAACCCAAATCAGTGTCGGTGTACTTGCAGCATTTAATAATGCCGTTGTGCCATTGGCGATGTTTGCCTCCTTATTTGTTTTTGGAGAAGCAAACGGAGGCACTACACAAGAACTTGTGCGGCTGAGCATAGGTTCGTTGTTGATTGTGATGGCCTTGTTGATAGCAAAGCGAAGAGCAACTTGAATGGGGCAGGTTCTCATCAATGTGACAGAGCAACGTAACAGGTAACTATGTCAATATGTCAATATGTCAAAATCCAGGGTGCTCTGTAGCCCATTTATATCATGAGCTCTAGAGCACTAAGCGAATAATATGCCGTTTATGCACAATACCTCCCATTTTTAATACGCCACTGCCCTCAGCCCTAATAGTGCTGATTTCTTGTGGGCAAAGGCTTGGGTCGAAAAAGAATAGCCCGTCCATAAGTCCATAAGTCCATAAGTTCATAAGTCCATAAGTCCATAAGTCCATAAGTTCATAAGTTCATTAAGCGGGTACGCCCCGTTTGCATTATGGCCAAAACCTATACAAGACAGAAGGGTTATCCGCATCAGTCACGTCCAAAACTGAGTGGCCATCTAGGTCACCTTTTTGACCGGTACCATCGAAGGTCTGAGCGTTCAATGTCCAATCTATGGTTGTGACAACAGATGAATTAATCACTCCATTGTTACGCACAGACCATTTACCATCTTTTACACGGCTAAAACGATCCCAGCCAAAGCTGTCACTTGAATTAATTTGCGCTCTTAACCCAGCACTCCCAAAGCCGTCAAAAGAAGCGGCAAGACCGTCTAACCCTGCAACGTTATCCACTGTGGCCGAATGTTCGGTTAGACTTGGGCCTAAACCTGGGCTTTCCAGCCCATTGCCGTCAAGATCGTAAAAAACCGGTCAAACTGGCGTTTGCAGTTCCAGCTAACAAGCTAGTGCAAAAAGTAAGGGTAGAACTTTAGTCAGCGTTTTAAAAAGCTGAGGCTAATTATTGACAGTAAGTGAGGCAGGCCTGTACCTCTTCTTTAGAGCCTATTATGACAGGCACACGTTGGTGGATCTCGGTAGGCATTACTTCCATAATACGGCCAGTGCCAGTATTGGCTAAGCCTCCAGCCTGTTCCACCAAAAATGCCATGGGGTTGGCTTCGTATAACAAACGCAATTTTCCGGCTTTGCTAGGATCTCTTTTATCATAGGGGTACATAAAAATACCGCCACGGCACAAGACTCTGTGAATATCACCCACCATAGCCGCCACCCATCGCATATTATAGTCCTTGTCTCGAGGCCCTTCAGTGCCGGCTAATAAATCGCCGATATAAGCCTGTATTGGAGCTTCCCAATGGCGCTGATTAGAAGCATTGATCGAGTATTCAGCGGTTTGCGGGGGCACCTGCACGTTAGCGGTCGTTAGCAGGAAACCGCCATGGGTCTTATCTAAGGTGTATAAATGTGTCCCCCGGCCTGTCGTCATAGCTAACATGGCAGAAGGGCCATACAATACATAGCCTGCCGCCACTATCTGTGTTCCTGGCTGTAAAAAAGCCGAAGGATCTGAGGGCTCCATCCATTGAGGGGCATGGGTAATAGAAAATATTGTGCCGATTAAACTATTGATATCGGTATTAGATGAGCCATCCAAGGGATCAAAACTGACTAAGTATTTACCCTCTGGATTACAAGGTACTACCTCATCTTCTTCTTCAGAGGATATGGCTTTAACGTAACCGGACTCACTGAGAATATCTTTTAATATTTGGTTGGAAATCACATCCAATTTTTTTTGTGTTTCACCTTGTACATTTTCGCTCAAGGTCGAACCTAAGACTCCGGCTAATGAACCCTGACTGACCCTAAAGGCAATTTCTTTACAGCCTGCCAATAGAGTCCTCACTAATAAAATAAGCTCCATAGGTGCGCCGTCGTCTTGCAGCTGTGAGTTTAATCTTTTCATTGTCTCTGGATACCTTGTAGTCGAAGCGTTAGGTTCAGTAGGCTGAGTGTATAGCGACTCTTGACCTATCTACCCTAATGATACCTTTAATGGCCATGAAACTCAGCATTGTAAGGTTAAGTTTATAACTTAAAGCTGTATTTTATTGGTAAATAAATCTGCACAAACGAGTCACAGTTTTTACATTGATCATTGGGTTACAGAGACGGGTTCTGGTAATCTAATATCAATCAGACTTTTATCGGTAAACTATGCATATACATATATTGGGCATTTGTGGGACGTTTATGGGGGGCATTGCGGCTATCGCTAAGGCTATGGGCCATAAAGTGACAGGTGCCGACAGCAATGTTTACCCTCCCATGAGTAGCCAGTTAGAGGCCTTGGGCATTGAGTTGTTCGAGGGTTATGATACCCGCCAGTTTGCCACACAGCCAGATATGGTGGTGATTGGCAACGCATTATCCCGAGGCAATAGTGCCGTAGAATACGTGTTAGACCGGAACTTACCTTATATTAGTGGCCCTCAATGGTTGTTAGAAAATGTACTAAAAGATCGTTGGGTGTTAGCGGTGGCAGGGACGCACGGTAAAACCAGTACTGCCAGTATGTTGGCTTGGATCTTGGAGTATGCCGGGTTAAGTCCTGGTTTTTTGATTGGCGGCATACCACAAAATTTCAATTTATCTGCCCGTTTGGGCCACAGCCCCTTTTTTGTTATCGAGGCTGACGAATATGATAGTGCATTTTTTGATAAACGTTCCAAGTTTGTCCACTACCGTCCTCGCACGTTAGTGTTAAATAACTTGGAATTTGATCACGCCGATATCTTTAATGATTTGGCAGATATTCAAAAACAGTTTAACCACTTGTTGCGTATTGTGCCCAATAACGGTTTGGTGTTGTTGCCAAAATCAGATGCCAATCTGCGTCAGGTATTAGATATGGGTTGTTGGACACCCGTGCAATATAGTGGCACGGATTGGCAGGCAATCAAGACAGTTGCCGATGGTAGTGAATTTGATGTGCTTTTTAAGGGCCAAAAAGAAGGCAGCGTACAATGGGATTTACTGGGCGAACATAATGTTAGCAATGCCCTTATGGCCATAGCTGCGGCCAAGCATAGCGGCGTGGCCAGTCATATAGCCATCACTGCCTTGGCTGAGTTTGTGAATGTAAAACGGCGCATGGAAGTCACAGCCTATGTGAATGACATTACCCTATATGATGATTTCGCCCACCACCCAACCGCCATAGCCACCACTATTGAAGGTTTGCGGGCAAAAGTCGGAGATGCCAGAATTTTAGCAGTATTAGAGCCTCGTTCTAATACTATGAAAATGGGTCATCACAAAGATACCTTGGCGGGTTCTTGGGCAAAAGCCGATCAGGTGTTTATATTCGAACCCACTAATTTGACTTGGTCCTTGGAGGATCTGCTCGCCCAAAGCAGCGTCACCGCCATGTTGTATAAAGACATGGATCTGCTAGTGAAATCCATCTTGTCTTATGCGCAACCCGGTGATCATATTCTGATAATGAGCAATGGCAGTTTTGGTGGGATCCATGATCTTCTTGAGCAGGGATTAACGAATAACTCAGGCCCATCCTAATAATTTAATCAACAAAAAAATAGAAGTCATATGAAATTTAAAAAGTTAATAATAGGGGCGATTGCCGCTAGTTTGAGTTTCCAAGCTTCAAGCTGGGGTCAAACGGGTCACAGAGTGACAGGGGCGATCGCCCAGTACTATTTGAGCCCAAAAGCTCAACAAGCTATCACCCAACTTTTAGGCAACCAAGATTTAGCAGAAATCTCCACTTTTGCCGATGAAATGCGTTCGGACCCCAGTGATTTTTGGCAAGAAACGGCAGGCCCCTTTCATTATGTCAGTGTGCCTAAAGGTAAAATGTATGCTGAGGTAGGGGCACCGGAAGCGGGCGATGCTGTGACCGCGCTTAAACAGTTTGCAGCGCAAGTCACCAGTCCCACAAGCAGTGTGCAAGAGAAGCAACTGGCATTAAAATTTATTGTGCATATTATCGGTGATTTACATCAACCTTTGCATGTTGGAAACGGCACGGATAGGGGGGGTAACGATGTGAAACTGGAGTTTTTCTGGGAAGATTCTAACCTACATAGAGTCTGGGATTCTGGCTTGATCGATAGGCAGAAATTATCCTACACAGAATGGACCCAAAGACTACAAGTTAAAATTTCACCTGAACAAGCTAAGGCTTGGATGGTAGCCGATCCACATGTATGGATTGCTGAAAGCACAAAAATACGGCCAGGATTGTATCCAGATAAAGACAAACTGTCTTGGGATTACCAATATCAAGTGCTGCCCATAGTTAAACAACGACTGCAAATGGGTGGCGTTAGAATTGCGGCTTACCTTAATAGTCTATTTAACTAGTGGTGGCTGAATAGACATTGTTAACCTCTAGTGGCAAGCCATTACCCGCCATACTTGCCGGGCCTATGGTCAGGCAAGCGCGGCCTTCACAGTTAAGCTTTTGGCTGATCACGGATAAGCCCTATGCTTTTGCTGTGACCTTATTGAATGGCGCTGGACGACTCAAATTGTTTGAAGCCAAGCTCGATGCCAGCCAAGTATCGCGGCTGCAAGTGGGTAAACATGCCTTTGTTAACCTGCTCACTATCTCGCCCGATAGGCCAATAAGCAGTGGTACTCGGGTTAGCTATGATATGCAGTTAACTGATGAGCTGGGTAAGGTTCATAAAGTGATTGATCTGCTACCAGACTTACTTTATCCGGATCAGGTTTTACCCAGTTTTGTCCTCAGCAATGAACTCAAACATATATTACATGGCTCTTGTCGCAAGCCACATCATGACAGTGCGGATGG
This sequence comes from Paraglaciecola sp., assembly GCA_034111785.1. GTDB lineage: Bacteria > Pseudomonadota > Gammaproteobacteria > Enterobacterales > Alteromonadaceae > Paraglaciecola. The sequence continues at coordinate 61,934 of JAWUWP010000029.1, read as the reverse complement.
CTTATTAATAGTTGATCAACAAATACAGCAAGGAATATTAGGACAGGAGCAGGCCCCTGATTTATTGATGATGTCTGGTGATCAGGTGTATGTAGACGACGTAGCTGGACCCACGTTAGCGGCTATCGCACAAACCATACAGGCCTTAGGTTTATTTCATGAGACCTTAGAGGGAGCACTGGTGGACAATAGTGCGGATTTGTACGACCACCCTTATTGTTTTTACCAAAGACCCCGGTTGTTACCCGATAGTCCTTTAACATCCAATACTTATAGCCAGTTTTTTGCCGCCAAGAAAAAACCGATCTTCACCTCGGTTAATGCCAGTAATCATCTGATTTCATTGGCTGAGGTGATGGCGATGTATATTTTGACTTGGTCCCCTGAAATGTGGCATAGAGTCGAATTTGAGGGTCTGGATATTTCGGCAGCTAACCAAATAAAGTTTGCTGCAGAGAACGTTATCATCGAAGATTTTGTGAGCGGATTAGCCAAAGTCAGACGGGCACTGGCCCATGTACCTGTATATATGATTTTTGACGATCATGACGTGACCGATGACTGGAATTTAACCCGAGGCTGGGAAGAGGCCGTTTATGGCAATGGATTTGCCAAACGCATAGTCGGCAATGCCTTGTTAGGGTATTGGCTATGTCAGGGCTGGGGCAACGATCCACAAGCACTGCAGCCCTTGTTTGATGACTGTTGTGACAGCTTCACCGAAAATGGTATCAGTGAGCATGATGGGTTGATCGACAAAGTGTTGGCTTGGGATCAATGGCATTACCATCTACCTAGCACTCCTAAGTTGGTGGTATTGGATACCCGCACGCAACGATGGCGCTCAGAATCCAGTGTGACCAAACCATCAGGGCTTATGGATTGGGAAGCCCTGTGTGAATTACAGCAAGAGTTAATTGACCAACCGGCAGTGATAATGGTCTCGGCAGCACCCATATTTGGGGTCAAACTCATTGAAACTATCCAAGGGGTGTTCACCTTCTTTGGTCATGCCTTAACAGTGGATGCCGAAAACTGGATGGCCCATAAAGGCACCGCTAGTGTGATGTTAAATATTTTCCGAAATCGTAAAACCCCACCTAACTTTGTTATTTTGTCTGGTGATGTACATTACTCTTTTGTTTACGACATTAGCCTTAGGTTTAAACACAACAGCCCAACTATTACCCAGATCACTAGCAGTGGTATTAAAAATGAGTTTCCTGAAACACTCTTGTTATGGTTTGATCGACTGAATCGTGTGTTGTATAGCAAGTACTCGCCTTTAAATTGGTTTACTCAGAGACGCAACATGAAGATTGAGCATCGCAGACCTAGCGGCCATAAAGTGACAACGCTGCTAAACGGGGCAGGTATTGGTTCATTAAAAGTCGACTCGGTTTGTAGCAAGGTTGAGGCTAAGCAACTTTGTGCGAATGGCGATGTTGTGAGTTTTGATAAAAAAAGGAATAACCCAGTGCCTTAACTGAGTTATCCCTTTTTTAGATGTTACTGATGGAAGGGTTTACTGAGCTTGTGCACTGCATCGATAAACACTTTGGCATTTTCTGGTGGTACATCTAAATGGATCCCATGGCCCAGATTAAATACGTGGCCATTGCCTTTACCAAAGCCTTCTAATATCAATTGTACTTCTTGTTCGATCCTTTGCGGTGGTGCATACAACATTGACGGATCCATGTTGCCTTGTAAGGTAACCTTGTGCCCAATCCGTTGTTTAGCATCTGCCATATCTACAGTCCAGTCTAAACCTACCGCATCACAACCTGTTGCTGCGATTGATTCAAGCCATAGGCCTGCATTCTTGGTAAATAAGGTGACTGGCACTTTTCTGCCGTCATTTTCTTTAGTCAAACTTTCGACAATTTTATGCATATATTGCAAAGAAAATTCTTGATAGTCGCGGCCAGACAAAACTCCACCCCAAGTGTCGAAGACCATGACTGATTGAGCACCGGCAGCAATTTGTGCGTTTAGGTATAAGATCACAGAATCAGCTAATTTGTCCAATAGCAGATGCAGAGCTTGAGGATCACTAAAGGCCATCTTTTTTATCTTAGTAAAGGCTTTACTAGAGCCTCCTTCAATCATGTAGGTAGCCAAGGTCCAAGGACTGCCAGAGAATCCAATGAGTGGCACCGAGCCTTTTAGATCTTTACGTATAGTGCGCACCGCATTCATGACATAACCTAATTCTATTTCTGGATCCGGTACAGGTAATTTTTTAATGTCGGCTAAACAGGTCAGAGGTCGTTCGAACTTTGGTCCTTCGCCTGTTTCAAAATATAACCCTAGCCCCATAGCATCGGGTATGGTCAGAATATCCGAAAACAATATGGCGGCATCGAGATCAAATCTACGCAGTGGCTGTAAGGTGACTTCAGATGCTAGTTCCGCATTCTTACATAAAGACATAAAATCCCCGGCCTGTGCTCGGGTGGCTTTATATTCAGGTAAATAGCGACCAGCTTGACGCATCATCCACACTGGAGTTACGTCAACGGATTGACCTAACAAGGCACGTAAGTACCTATCGTTGTCCAATTTTTGCATGTTTTATTCCTGATTGAGTTGTGAGCCTGAAGACTCAAAGGGCCATATTGTAGACATTTTATCGCTTTAAACTAGGGTAATTTAATATTTCTAGGGCAAAAACTTGCATAGTAGTAATCATCTCTGCTATAAAGCAGGCTGCGAAAGCAAAATAAAAATAAGAAGCTCCATAACGAGACCAAAACGCTAAAATATTCGAACCCCACTCTATGTGGGGTTTTTTATGGGTCGAGGTTATGACAGAGCCTGTTGTGCAATCTCTTGTAAGCTATGTTCGATAAGCTGCCCTGCTATGGATAATTTAGGCGGGATATTGGGCAGGTTGTCAGGACTGAACCAGTTTGCTTGTAGTATTTCTTTGCCATCGACTTGAATATCTCCTTCAGCAAAATCTGCCAAAAAACCGACCATTAATGAATGGGGAAAGGGCCAGGGCTGGCTGCCAAAATACCGCAAATTTTTGACCTTTATACCGACCTCTTCAAATACTTCTCTGTGTACCGCCTCTTCTAAGGTTTCTCCACTTTCCACAAAACCCGCTAAGGTGGAAAACATCTGTGCCGATTGGTGGGGTTTGCCTTGGGCCAGTAAAATTTTATCACCATTACGAATGGAGACGATAATGCATGGAGAAATTCTCGGATAGCAACGGTGCTTACATTTTGCACATTGTCTGGCCATCTCCCAATCAATTTGTTGCATAGTGCTGCCACATTGACCACAGAACCTATGGCTACGGATAAATAAAGTGATTTGCCAAGCTCTGGCGGCAACAGCAAAAAAACGGGTTGAGTTGTGCATCAACAAAGCGCGCATACTGACTAACACAAAACCTTCTTGGTCAATTTTTTCATTGCCCATATCGATGACAAAACACGGGAGATCTTGATAATCCCCTACTTTTACAATTTGCTCTTGGTAGGCCGCGGCAAACCCTAGCTCGGCCCAAGAGCAGTCCATCAAGGTACCACGCTCGGCTCGTTGCAAGACCTTTTCGCCACTGTAAATAAACCAAATCCCCCTGGTTCCTGTCGTCAGCTCTATGTTTTGTTCGATCATTGCGTGTCCTAATGTCCTGTATTTTACTGACTAGATTACCACAGCCAATCTAGGGCCGGGCAAGATAAAATTGCTAGCAGAATGTGCCAACAGGCCCCTTAAAGCTCAAGTCATTTGACCTCCACGCCTTAGTGTCTTTTATTACTCTTTGAGAATTAGACTTTAGTATTATCGATTTATGATTTAACCTTACCAAGATAGCGTAAATAGTGATAACATTTTGTTTTCGGGCGTTAGGGGTCAAATGTGACTGAAGCTTGGCTAAATAATATTAATTCTCAGGTTTATAAGGCCAGACAATTTTGTGAAGACAAAGGTGCACGTTTCACCTTATTACGTGAAAAAGTGTATGGCTTGCTGTTGCAGCAAGAAGGCGCCGTAGGTGCCTACGAGTTGTTGGATGTGCTTAAATTAACTGAATCCGGTGCTAAGCCTGCAACTGTCTATCGGACCTTGGATTTTTTGCTTGAATTTGGTCTTATCCACAAGATAGAGTCTACTAATGCCTTTGTGGCTTGCCATCACTTTGATTGTCATCATCCGGTCCAGTTTTTAATTTGTGATAGTTGTGGTGAAGTAAAAGAGATTCAATCTGTGGGCCTAAAAGACACATTGGATAAACAAGCACTATCGGTGGGATTTAGTGTCACTAAACAAACCATAGAAGCTCACGGCACCTGTTCGGGTTGCCAGTAATAATTAGATCATTCATCAAAGGAAAGTGTAGTCATGAATTCAGAGTTTATTAACCCCTTTATTGCGGCTTTGCTAAATGTGTTGAAAACTATGGCTCAAATAGAATTAAAGCCAGGCAAACCTAAAAAGAAAAGTGATACTCAAGCAGGTGGTGATGTATCCGGCCTAATTGGCATGGTCGGAGATAATATCCAAGGATCGTTATCCATCTCTTTTGATGAGGGACTGGTATTGGAAGTGATGCATAAAATGCTGGGCGAAAAACCTGACAGCATTAATTCTGATGTGAAAGACATGGTCGGCGAGATCACTAATATGATTTGTGGGGGGGCCAAGAATGATCTTGACCAAAAAGGTTACGATTTTGGTATGGCAACGCCTATTATCGTGTCGGGAAAAAATCACAGTATTGATCATCAAGTTGATGGTAAAAAAATGATCATGCCTTTTGCCCATGAATCTGGCTTTGTCTACCTAGAGATGTGCTTTAATAAATAGTAAATGTGCTATTGGCTATGCTTGCACGGCCTAATATGCACAGGATAATACTCTTGGAAAATCACTAACTTGGTTAGGATTTGCTGTTTAATCCCGGCCTTTGCTTGAATAGCCGAAATCATAAATCCCCGTTTTTATAAGAAATCCCCCTAGCGCCTGCTCAGTCTTTGTCAGACAAATATAACCATCTGTTTAATTAGACCCACACAATTTACCAAGATGTGACTTAATAGAATGCAAATTAATACCTTCTATTGGGGTTTATAATGGCAATAATAGAATTATGGTTGATACTTACTAGGCGACATCTTTGTATAAGAATAATATTACAAGATAGAATGCCTACACATTTGGTCTAGGTGTGCGGCAGCCAAACTGCTAAAAAATTCAAATGCTGGGAATCAATCAAGGCTTAATATTGCCGCTGATCTTTCAGAGGTATGAGTTTATCTGCAGATAATATAAAAAATAAATTTTAGTTTACACACCAAGGATGGAACCATGAAAAGAATTATAATTGCAAGTAGTCTGCTGCTTGCTTTAGTCAGCCCTGTAAAGAGCGAACCTGGGGAAAAAGGCGATAAATGGGTTGCCGGCTTTGTTGAATATTATGATATCGATGACGATAAACCCGAACCCTTAGGATTCTACGATGACGGTACCGGATTTGGTGCGGAATTTGGTGAAAGATTTACCCAAGAATGGGCATTGCGTCTGGAGTTTTCCTATCTGAATATTGATGCTTTTCCCGGGTTGGCAACTAAGGATGAAGATGGGTATAGGATAGGCATTGATGCCCTGTATTTTTTGCCCGATGATATGGCCTATATATTTGGTGGTCTAAAATCTGAAGTGTTACAAGACACCTATAAATTGGCAAATTTTGGCATAGGCCGACACTGGGTAATTAACCAAGATTGGCGCTTGTTGACTGAAGCTACTTTCTATCAAGATCTCGATCAGAGTCAAAGAGATTATGGTTTAAAAGTGGGCTTGGTTTATGTATTTGGCAATGCCAGTCCTACAGTCGTAAATGATAATGATAATGATGGTGTCGTCAATAGTCTAGACCAATGCCCTAACACTGCCCCAGGTAACTTGGTCGATAATAGAGGTTGCGACAAAGACCTCGATAGAGACGGTGTGGTTAATGATAAGGATGATTGTCCTGGTACGGCTATAACTGAAAAAGTCGATAAAAATGGCTGTTCGCTCTTCACTGAACAACAAGTTTCAGTCAATTTAGAAGTTCTTTTTGCCATGAATAGTGCGGTTATTAATAATCCAGAGGATCGACAGTTTCTTCAATTTGCAGAATTTATGCAGCGTTATTCCACCACAGGTTGCATCATTGAAGGCCATGCTTCTGCACCAGGTAATAGTGCTGATAATATGCTATTGTCACAACAACGAGCGGATGCCGTGCGGGCATTATTGATCAATCGATATAATATTGATGCACAGCGGATCACTTCCCAAGGTTTGGGTGAAAGCCAATTATTGGACACCCGCAACACGGCTAAAGCACATAAGGTTAATCGCCGTATTACCGCAAAAGTCTTTGCTAGTAAGCGCAGCACCATCACTAAAGAGTAATAATCAAACAAAAAAAGAGATGTTCAGCATCTCTTTTTTTTTACCTCATCACCTAATAAGCATCGTCTATAGGTGGACCGACGTAGTTATCAAAGCGTGAAAATTGACCTTGAAAGGTAAGACGCGATGTACCGATTGGGCCATTACGTTGTTTACCTATGATGATTTCAGCTATGCCTTTCTCGGTGCTTTGTTCGTTATATACCTCATCTCTATAGATAAACATGATCAAATCGGCGTCTTGCTCAATTGAACCTGATTCACGCAAGTCTGAGTTAATTGGTCTCTTGTCGCTACGTTGCTCAAGACCACGGTTAAGCTGTGACAATGCCACTACCGGCACTTCCAATTCCTTGGCTAAGGATTTCAATGAACGGGATATTTCGGCAACCTCTAAGGTCCGGTTATCACTTAATCCCGGTACTTGCATCAGTTGCAGATAATCGATCATGATCAAGCTAATCCCCCCTTTTTCTCTGGCCAATTTGCGGGCCCGGGTTCTGACTTCCATAGGGGTCAAGCCAGATGAATCATCGATAAACAAACTATCTTTGTCTTTTAGCATAGCCATGGTATTGGACATTCGAGCCCAGTCTTCATCATCTAACTGTGCGGTACGAATTTTTGTTTGATCCACGCGACTCAGTGAAGCCAGCATTCGCATCATAATTTGTTCAGCAGGCATTTCTAAGCTAAACACCAGTACAGGCTTATCTTCTAGCAACATTGCGTTTTCACATAAGTTCATAGCGAAGGTGGTCTTACCCATAGAAGGCCTGGCGGCGACAATAATAAGATCTGAAGGTTGTAAACCACTAGTCTTCTTGTCTAGGTCGGTATAACCCGTTGATACTCCTGTTACCTCTTTATTGCTTTTGACTAATATTTCTAGTCTATCGATGGTTTTACCCAAAACAGATTCAACATTTTTAGGGCCTTCATTTTTACCCGTGCGTTTCTCGGCAATTTCAAATACTTTGCTTTCCGCCATATCCAGTAGTTCGCCGCTATTACGGCCTTCAGGATTGTATCCAGTATCGGCAATCTCGTGAGCAACGCCTATCAATTCTCGGGTCACTGCCCGTTCCTTGATAATTTGCGCATAGGCCGAGACATTGGCTGAACTAGGTGTGTTTCTGGCCAATTCTCCTAAATAGGCAAAGCCCCCCGCAGGCTCCAGTTCATCCATGCCTTCTAAGTCTTCAGACACGGTGATTAAGTCGATAGGGTGGCTTTTTGTTAAAAGGCGTAAGATTGAGCGATAAATTAATTGATGTGAGCGATTATAGAAATCTTCTTCTACCACAGACTCAGCCACTTTATCCCAGGAGTCGGGAGCAATTAACATGCTACCCAGTACCGATTGCTCCGCTTCAATAGAATGAGGCGGGATCTTGAGTTTATCGACATTGGCGTCAGATGATTTTTGTGGCACGGCTTTTACTGGCATTGCTTTTTATTGCGCTCGAATAAGGCTCTTAAGTATGCGCTATTGAGTATAGATAAGTAAAGAATGACTGGCCTTAGAATTTACAATAGTTAGGCACTTAGGTGTCGACGAATACTATCAATAAACCGTTCGCCGTAGCGTTCGAGCTTACTTTGGCCTACTCCATTTATCTCTAAAAACTCTATTGTTGACTCTGGAAAACTTTTCGCCATGTCCGCTAAGGTACTGTCGCTGAATACGATAAAAGGCGGTACATCATCTTGTTCTGCAATACTTTTTCGTAAATGTTTCAATTTGGCAAATAACGCACGGTCATAGTCTTGCTTTTCTAAGTCGGCTTTTTTACCTAAATCAATACTGAGTCTAGGTACCGCCAGTTGCAAGTCCTGTGCTTGTTGTAACAGGGGCCGTGCTTCTTCGGTCAGCTTGAGTATGGCATTTTGGGTAATGTCGATCCTAAGGAAACCTCTATGGATAAGTTGACTGATGATATTGTGCCAATAGGCGTCTGATTTTGCTTTGCCAATGCCATAAGTGGATAATTGATCGTGCTGGTGCTCAAGTAAACGTTTGAGTTGCTTGCCCCGCAACACGTCTATGACATATTGCCCCACCACTGATTGCCTCAATCTATACACACAGGACAGCACCATTTGTGCGTCAATAGTGCCATCAAAGGCTTTAGGCGGATCCAAACAAATATCACAATTGCCACAATGACCGGCAGAATATTCGGCAAAATAATTGAGCAATATCTGGCGGCGACAAGTTTGTGCTTCAGCAAAGGATTCCATGGCGGCGAATTTCTGCAACTCGACACTGCTTCTGGCCGCATTTTCGCTGGTAGATATCCATTGGCGAATGCGTGCCGCATCTTTTTCATCAAACAGCAGCAATGCTTCGGCTGGCATGCCGTCTCTACCAGCGCGACCAATCTCCTGATAATAGGATTCAATGCTCCGGGGTAAATCATAGTGGATAACAAAACGCACATTGGACTTGTCTATGCCCATACCAAATGCCACAGTCGCGACAATGATCTCCACTTTATCTTGAATAAAATCCCTTTGTATCTTATCGCGCACCACGCCTTCAAGGCCGGCATGATAACCGGCACAATTGATACCACTTTTTGCTAAAGCCAGTGCCAGATCATCGACTTTTCGTCTACTGTTGCAGTAGATAATACCGCTGCTATCTTGTTGTTTAACAAAACGTATGACCTGATCCGTGGGTTTGTATTTAGTGATTTGGTTATATCTGATATTGGGTCGATCAAAACTACCCTTAAATATGAAGGGTTGTTGAAGATTAAGTTGTTCGGATATGTCTGCACGAGTGGCCAAATCTGCGGTGGCGGTTAATCCCATAATTGGAATATTCGGAAAAATTCTCCTGAGTTGCCCAAGTGATCGATAATCCTTACGAAAGTCATGGCCCCAATGTGAGACACAATGGGCTTCATCTACCGCAAAAAGATCCACATCTAAGCTTTGTAAACGTTGAATGAAATCATGTTGCATCAAGCGTTCGGGGGCCACATAGATCAATTTGTATTGACCATCATGCATGCCCTTATAGACATTAAATAGCTGTTGAGGATCTAGATTCGAGTTGATGTAAGCGGCACTGACACCATTTGCTGTTAAGGCATCCACTTGGTCTTTCATTAAGGATATTAAGGGTGAAATCACTATGCTCAACCCAGAACATAACAAGGCAGGAATTTGGTAGCACAGTGACTTACCACCACCAGTAGGCATTAAGACTAATACATCTTTTTGCTGCAATACCTGTGCAATAACTTGTGCTTGGCCATCTCTAAATTGCTCATAACCAAAAGTTGTTTTTAATAGATCCCTAGCCTTTTGCATGGGATCTAATATTGATAGTGCTTGATCTGTCAACTGTGACTCAAATAACAGCGTTAAAGCTTAAGTTTACGTGGTTTTAGTATGATGTTCACTTGCTAAGCGCAAAAAAACTGGTCACATTAGCGGTTAGTTTACCCAATAGTACAATCAGACCGCCATGACTAAAAACCAATTGCGTACTTTTTTAATAGATTTTTTCAATTACAAAATGCCTTTTAATCAGTTGCTTGGCTTTAAGGTGAGCTGTCTTGAGGAAAATAAGGTGGAGATTAGACTGGTTTGGGATGATAAGTTAATGGGCAATCCTACCCATAAAATTCTGCATGGTGGGGTCACGGCTGCAGTGCTAGATACTGTGGGTAGTTTTGCGGGTTTAATAAATGGGATCAACGACTTAACCGATGATGAAAGTATCAAAGCATTTAATAAAAAGCTACCTAATGCCGGCACCTTAGATATGCGGATCGACTACCTAAGACCGGGCAAGGGAGAGGAGTTTATTGCCACCGCAGAGGTGCTTAGAAGGGGCAATAAAGTCACAGTGTGCAGAATGGACTTACACAATCAAGCAGGACTCCATATCGCCACTGGCACAGGCACTTATATTAGTTAATAGCACCAAGCTTGTGCTAGCGAGTTTTTCTGAGTCTTGGCCGCAGAGCATGATCTATGAGCGATTATGCTACTTTAGTCTCATAAAAGTGATAATATATAATGATACGGCAGGGTTATACGCTTATTTTACTGTTGTTACCTAGGAATTTATGAGCACTACTAACCATCCACTTACCTTGTTAATCATTTCTGATAATGAGCATGCCATCGCTATGTTTAGCGACTTGTTTAGCGATCTTTTCAATCTTGAATTTGCCCAAGATGGGAAAATTGCCTTGCAAAGTATTCTGCAAAAAGATATTGATTTAGTGTTAAGTGCCGTCAATACCCCGGTTATCTCTGGTCAAGAACTCTGTATTTTTGTAAAAGATAGCCAATTAACCACTCATATCCCTGTTGTGTTTTTTTCTGATAAACCTTCAGTAGACGAAGAAGAGCAATGCCTAGCAATGGGCGCAATTGACTATATTGCTCAAAATGCCCGGCCTAGTGTGTTGCGCTTACGCGTTAACAATGTGATGGCTATGGTGTCTCAACACAAGAAGCTTGCAGTAGTGTCTTGCACGGATGGCTTAACCGGTTTAGCCAATAGAATGCAGCTCGACATTGTATTGAATAAAGAGTGGTATAGCGCCGTAAGAGGGGGCCATGCAATAGCCGCACTTATTATCGATATTGATCATTTCAAGTTATTCAATGATGAGTTTGGTCATGTGAAAGGCGATGAGTGCTTAAAAGCTGTGGCGAACATGATAGATAGTGCTAAGCGCAGAGAAAGAGATTTTGCTGCAAGGTATGGGGGCGAAGAATTTCTATTGCTGTTACCTTTTACCGATATGGTTGGAGCAGAACTAGTTGCCAAGACATTATTAAACACTGTGCGTCAAGCTAATCTGCAACCAGCCTCAGGCGCTTCCCATCCTATGGTCACTATTAGTATCGGCATTGCAGGCTTTCCATCTACCCATAGAGATGACGTTATGTCCAGCCCCACTGAGTTGATTAACGGTGCCGACAACAATCTTTTTAAAGCCAAACTAGCAGGCAGAAACCAATACCAAAGCTCTCGTTAACCGGCACTTATAGCCATCGCAAGAAACCTATCAAGATAAAACCTACTAGCAACACTAGTACATTTACTTTAGCCCAGCGTAAACTGGCTATGCCTAATATCACCATCACATAGTCAAATAGACTCTGCACAGCATAGGTGAGCAGTGGATCATATAAGGCTGCGGCGAGTAAGCCCACTACTGAGGCATTCACCGCCCACGAGATACCGGCAATGCTCGGTTTTGACATAATGCTTTGCCAGGTATTGTGCAGAGCCAGTACTAATAAAAAGCCTGGCAAAAAGATGGCGAGAGTCGCTACCAATGCCCCATGCATTGGGGCACTTGGTATCACAGTCGCCCCAATATAGCTGGCGATGCTAAAGATAGGTCCAGGCACACCTTGGGCAGCTGCGTAAGAAAATATTAGCTCTTGATGGGATAAAACCTCGCCAGTGCTTTGCTGTAATAAGGGCAATATCACTTGGCCACCACCAAAGACTAAACTACCGTTTTGGTACATCACAGCTGCTAAGCCTGCATAAGATCCCTGTGTAGCAAAAAGCATACTCAGGGCAAATACAGCAAAGAACAGTAATAAAGGCCACCAGACAACCTTTGCTCCTAGGCGTTTCTTCGCTGGCCTGTGCTGATCCACTGGCCGGGCCGCTAAGCCGATTAATGCCGCCACCACTAGCACGGTCAGCTGCACATAATAGCCACTAAATAGTATTAAGGTGAATGCGCTGGCTAAGGCAATGCCTTTAGCGCTTAGGGCTTTGCAAAAGCTGGTGGACATATTGAGTATTGCATCAAATACTATCACTACTGCTAACAACTTGAGTCCGTACATAACATTGACCAACCAACTCGCTTGTGTCGCTACGTCTACGTAAATCGCCAAGCAGTACATTAATAGGAAGGAAGGCAAGGTAAAGCCAATAAATGCTGCGACAGCGCCCAATAAACCGGCCCTATGTAAGCCTAACGCAAAACCCACTTGGCTAGAGCCAGGCCCAGGTAATATCTGACTTAGGCTCACCAGCTGCCCGTAAGTATCGGGCGTTAGCCACGCCAGTTTTTTCACAAAGGTTCGATGAAAGTAGCCAATATGTGCTGCGGGGCCACCAAAACTAACACAGCCTAGCAGTATGAATCGCCAGAAAATTTCTGTTATTAATTTGAGTTGTATTGTATATTTTGAAATCATTTAAATACTGTCCTGCGATTACATTTTCGGAAGCGGTAGCCCAAACTCGCCGACAATTTTATGGCTTAATCTCACAGGATCCAACAGTTGAATGATAAATCTTTAAAAGCAGGGGTGCTCTTTGCCTTAGCGGCTTATTGTATGTGGGGTGTCGCCCCTCTTTATTTTAAGTTACTGGGGCATGTGCCAGCCCAAGAGATCGTTATGCACCGCATTGTCTGGTCGGTGGTCTTATTATGGGTGTTGGTGCTGGTAAGTGGCAAATTTCAACAAGTTAAATTGGCTGTGGCTAATATCCGGGTGCTAAAAGTCCTGTTAATTAGTGGCTTATTGTTGGCGGGCAATTGGCTGTTATTTATTTGGGCTGTGAACAATGATCGGTTATTAGATGCGAGCTTAGGTTATTACATTAATCCTTTGTTTAACGCGTTATTTGCTCGATTATTTTTACAAGAAAAATTAACTAGGCTTCAGCAGCTAGCGGTTTTTGTGGCCGTTGCTGGTGTGGTCGTACTGATCATTTCTTATGAGCAAGTGCCATGGATAGCCTTAACCTTAGCCATTACCTTTAGTGTGTATGGTTTGTTGCGTAAAAAGGTGGCAGTGGAATCAATGCCTGGGTTGTTAATTGAAAGTTGTATGATGTTGCCCTTTGCCTTGGGCTATTGGTTTGTCATGCAACCCACTACTGGTAACCTGTGGTCAAATACCATGGATCTGAACACTATTTTATTGCTATCTGGGGTGGTAACCACTGCTCCACTTTTATGTTTTACCGCCGCCGCCAGACGCATTCGTTATACTACTTTAGGCTTCTTTCAATATATTGGGCCTAGTATTATGTTTCTATTGGCGGTGTTGCTTTTCAAAGAACCCTTGAGCTCGGCTATGGTCTTAACCTTTGCCTGCGTCTGGTGTGCTTTATTGATCTACAGTATTGATTCTGTGCGCTTATATAGAAAAAATAAAGCAGCCAATCTTTCATTAGCGAAGAATAGATGAATAGCAGGTTAGTCTGTGATCACCTGGTTTCTGCCGGCATTTTTGGCCGTATATAGATGCTCGTCAGCCAAACGTAACATGGCATTTATGCCACCCTCAGTTTTACTAGTGAAGCCGATACTGACCGAACAGGAGAAGATATGCTCTTCAAAGGTGAGGACTTTAGCGGCCAATGCTAAACGGAAATCTTGCATAATTTGCCATACGTCCTGGTGGGCTACATTGGTAAAGTAAACACAAAATTCTTCACCGCCAAAGCGGGCCGCTGTATAATCTGCAAAGTGTTCTGCGACTAATTTGGCGATCTCTTTAAGGGTATAATCACCACAATCGTGACCATAGGTATCGTTGACTTGCTTAAAGTGATCCAGATCAATAATAGCCAGACTTTGAGTGGCAGGTTTGCTTTTTTGATTGGCGGTGACTTGGCTAAAAAAATGGCGTCTATTGGGTAGGCCCGTTAAATAGTCAGAATTAGCGACCCGTCTTATGGTGGCAATATTCTCGACTCTTTCAATATTTAGCATAATACGGCAGAATAATTCTTCAAGACAATAGGGTTTGTTCAAATAATCGGTGGCACCACTTTTGATAAAACTGGCGGATATACCATTAGTTTTATCCGATGACACCCCTATAATGCTCAGATGCTCTTTGCTATAAGTTTTACGTACCTCAGCTATCATTTCAGTACCTGACATGCCTGGCATGTTTTCATCTACTAAGGCCAATTTTATGTTGGGTTGACTATGTAAGACTTGAATACCTTGCTCGGCATCTGCCGCTGCGAATGTAATAAAGTTGTGCCTTCTGAGCAATCCCATCATCACATTGCGACTGACTCTAGAGTCATCAACCACCAATACAGCAATCTTTTTGTTTTTCTCCAAACGTACCAATAAGCGGCTTAAGTACTCGTATACTTGGGCATTTTTCTTGGGAATATAATCCACTACATTTTTGCTTAATATAGTGGTTCGGGTAGCATCATCATCACTACCAGTGATCACTATAGTGGGTAAAAAAGATTGAATGGTAAAATCGATAGCTTCGCCATTAGGTGCATCAGGTAGAGTAAAATCTACCACAGCACACAAAAACTCTTCTGGTTCAGAGCTGGAAAATATGTGTTGGGCTTCTATTAGGCTGTAAGCGGAGATGGGTCGCAGATTGACTTTAGTGATCAGCTTGCGCATCACATTCATGCTAGCCTTACTGTCTTCAATTATCAGAACTTTACGTTGCATAGTCTTCGTAAATTAAATATCCATATCTATGTACGTTATCATAAATCTTTTGCTCTCAGTTGAAATTATACTTTAGTTAACTTTGCAAAGGACATTACTAGCCATTTACTGCCAAAATCATCAAAGTTTACCTGCACTCTTGCATGCTCTCCCGTGCCCTCATAATTGAGCACTGTGCCTTCACAAAATTTTGGGTGTGAAACTCTTTGCCCTAACGCAAAGCCCGTAGATTCGAAGGCATTGTGTCCAGTGATCGGAGTAAATCGATTCTGTACAGGTCTAGATATAGTGGTTCGTAACCGTACCTCTTGGATACAATCTGCTGGGATCTCTTTGATAAATCGGGATGGAGTATGGTATTTCTCTTGGCCATACAAGCGTCGGTTTTCGGCATAGGTAATATAGAGTTTCTGTTTCGCTCTGGTCATGCCCACATAACAAAGGCGCCGCTCTTCTTCTATTTTACCCGGTTCTTCATTGCTCATTTGACTAGGAAACATGCCTTCTTCGACCCCCGCCATAAAGACCAAAGGAAATTCGAGTCCTTTGGCTGAGTGTATCGTCATCATTTGCACCGCATCTTGATGGCTGTCTGCTTGTTTCTCGCCCGCCTCAAGAGAGGCGTGAGCTAAGAATGCAGACAGAGGTGTCATGTTATCCGCCTCCTCTGGCACCACAAATTGTTTAGATGCCGTCACCAGTTCTTGTAAATTCTCAATCCTAGCTTGGGCTTTCTCGCCTTTCTCGGCCTGATACATAGCAAACAAGCCTGAATGTTTAATCACATGATCAGCTTGTTGCTCTAATGGCTTATCAACCACTTGTTGTTGTAACTCACCGATAAGGTTAATGAATCCATCTAAGGCCTTGGTTGCTCTTGGGGTTAAACGTTTTTCATGTAATATTTGCTTCGAAGCGTCCCACATAGACAACTGAGCATCACGGGCCAATTCTCTTATTTGGCTTAAGGTTTTATCGCCTAGGCCTCGAGTTGGGGTGTTCACTATGCGTTCAAAAGCCGCATCATCAATGGTCTGATTAAGCAGCCGTAGATAACCTAAAGCATCTCGCACTTCTTGCCGTTCGAAGAAGCGTAATCCTCCATATATTCTATAGGCAATGGATTCTTGTAATAGTGCTTCTTCTAAGACTCGTGATTGGGCATTGTTACGATATAAAATGGCACAATCGACTAAATCGTTGCCCGTATCTCGCCACTCTTTTATTTGCGACACAATAAAGCGTGCTTCGTCTAAGTCATTAAAACCCGCATAGAGTGAAATGGCTTCGCCTTGCTCTCCATCTGTCCATAGCTCTTTACCCAGTCGCCCTTGGTTGTTGTCAATCAGGGCATTAGCGGCTTTTAATATAGTGGCAGTAGAGCGGTAATTTTGTTCTAAGCGGATAGTCTTTGCTTCTTTGAAATCCCGCAAAAAGTGTTGGATATTTTCAACATTAGCGCCTCGCCATCCGTATATGGATTGATCGTCATCACCCACTATGATCATGTTATTGGTAGGTGCAGCTAGTGCTCGTAACCAGGCATACTGGATATTATTGGTATCTTGGAATTCATCCACTAATATCGCTCTAAAGCGCTTTTGATAATGCTGTAACACACTAGGATTATTCAGCCATAACTCATGGGCGCGCAGTAATAATTCTGCAAAATCGACCAATCCTGCTCTATCGCAGGTTTGTTGGTAAGTTAGATAAAT
The DNA here is from genome assembly GCA_034111785.1 of Paraglaciecola sp. GTDB lineage: Bacteria > Pseudomonadota > Gammaproteobacteria > Enterobacterales > Alteromonadaceae > Paraglaciecola. The sequence continues at coordinate 45,343 of JAWUWP010000029.1, read as the reverse complement.
TTCGCGCATCTTTTGTTGGGTGGCATCACCATGAGTTTCTATATGTTGGGCACGTAAACCTTCATCTTTGTTGCCGTTGATATACCACTGAACATGTTTTGGAGCCCAATGTTTCTCATCAAGATTGAGGCTTTTAAGCACTCGTCTAATCAACCGATATTGGTCATCTGAGTCGAGAATGGTGAAGTTCTCAGGCAAATTAACTTCATTATGATGGGTACGTAACAACCTATGGGCTATACCGTGAAACGTGCCGATCCACATACTATTTAAAGCTGAACCTTGCAATTTTTCAACCCTTCCACGCATTTCTTTGGCCGCTTTATTAGTAAAAGTCACGGCTAATATGCCATAAGAGGCAATGCCCTCCACTTCCATTAGCCAGGCCATGCGGTGCACCAGTACCCGTGTTTTACCACTACCGGCTCCAGCTAATATAAGCATGTCAGAAGAAGATGCCGCCACTGCGTCACGTTGTTTGTCGTTTAACTGATCAAGTAATCGAGATACGTCCATGGTACAAATTTAGCCGATAAAATATGACGTCAGTATACCAGTAATACTGTATTTAAATACACTAATGCTTGGTGAGTAAAAACGCCACAAGGGGTTTAGATAGCCCAATAGTGTCCCCAGATCTTCAACAGCCCCAAAGGAGAGCATAGTGAGCAGTGAATTTTGGCAACAATTAAAGGAAGAGGCGCGGACATTAATTAGTCGTGAGCCGCTTTTATCCAGCTATGTGCATACTTGTATATTAGAGCATCATAATTTTGAAACGGCTCTGAGCTTTATTCTTTCAAACAAACTGGCAGATGATGTAATGAATGTCTTAACTATTAAAGAAATGTTTGAACAGAAGTACGGCCGCTATCCTGAGATAGTGTCATCGGCAATCTGCGACATACAGGCGGTATTTAATCGTGATCCTGCAGTCCATTCTTTTCTCACTGTACTGTTGAATTTCAAGGGGTTTCAGGCTATTCAAGTGCATAGACTCGCCAACCGTTTATGGCGCGGTGGTCGCCATGATCTGGCTTTATTTATCCAAAGCAGAAATGCTCAGGTATTTGGTATAGACATACATCCGGCAGCGCATATAGGCCAAAGTGTTATGTTTGATCACGGTACGGGGATCGTCATAGGCGAAACCGCCGTGATTGAGAATAATGTCTCTATTATGCAATCAGTGACCTTAGGTGGAACAGGCAATGAAGCCGGTGATCGCCATCCTAAAATTCGTGAAGGTGTGATGATAGGTGCTGGGGCTAAAATACTGGGTAATATAGTTATCGGCTTGGGAGCAAAAGTAGGGGCCGGCAGTGTGGTGTTAAATGACGTGCCTGCCCACGTCACTGTGGCCGGTATTCCTGCTAAAATAGTAGGCACACCAACCTGCAGTAATCCTTGTGATACTATGCAACAGAATATATTAGAAGATTAATGCTTAGATTATCCTAACCCCAGAGTATTAAATCAGTTGTAATAATTGCCCGAGATGTTGCAATTGCACATGAGGTAACACCGGAGCATATTCAAGGCCTATATCCATTGGCCTGTCGTGTGCGTACCAGGCGGTCTGATAGCCTGCTTTTAGTGCACCGTAAACGTCTTTATGCAAGTTATCACCTACATGCAAAATATTCTGGCTGGGTATCTGTAAGTGCTCTTGTGCCTGTTCAAACATTGCTTTGTCCGGTTTCATTTTGTGTTCGACACTGGCCTTAAAACTACCACTAAAATAATCGGCAATACCAATTTGCTCTAGGTTGACGTTGCCGTTAGTAATTGCCACTAAAGGCCGCTTTTCGCATAAGCTTTGCAACAAGGTATGGGTTGCTGCTGCCAGCCTAAAGTTACTTCTGTGATAGTAGAAGTGTGCAAAGCATTGATCGGCGGCCTGCGTGGCCGCATCCGAGGCTAAGCCTAAGGTCTTAAAGCCTGCAACTAAGGATAGTTGCCTAAGTTTACCCATATCATGTTGTAACTTTGGGTTAAGTTTAAGCTGATAACTATATTGTTCCCGCCAAAATGTGTTGTGCACAGTCTGAGTGGCAGGGTAGTGGCTTTGCATAAACTGCTGCAGAGATTTTTCGGCTTTGATGATCACACTATGATTCTCATAGAGGGTGTCATCTAAGTCAAATGTCAGGGCGAGGATCGGCTTGAGCTTTTTGTAAAATATCATTTGAAATTATTTATTCTTATATTAAGTTAAGCTGCTACTTTGATTTTTTTGCCCTAGGATGGGCGTTGTCGTAAACCTGTGCAAGATGTTGAAAATTTAAATGAGTATAGATCTGAGTGGTAGATAAGTTGGCATGCCCCAAGAGTTCTTGAACACCTCGCAAGTCTGAGCTGGACTCCAACAAATGAGTGGCAAAACTATGCCTGAGTTTATGTGGGTTAACGGATTGCTCTAATTGTTGATGGCGGGCCCATAATTTCATTCGTTTGGCTATCTGCCTGTGACAAATTCGGTTTTTCTGTTGACTGACAAAGAGTGCAGGCTCATGGGGTAAGGCAATTTGGGCTCTCACCTTTAACCATTTTTTTACGGCCTGCTGGGCTATTTTACCAATAGGTAACAAACGCTCTTTATTGCCTTTGCCTACCACTCTAAGCTGGTGATCAGCCTCAATGCTGTTTAAATTTAAACTCGATAACTCCGCCAGACGTAAACCACAGCTATACATCAGTTCCATCATGGCTTTGTCTCTTAGGGCCAACAGATCATCTGCCTGTATATCTAAGAGCTGATGCATTTCATCAACATTGAGTTGTTTAGGCAAGGGTTTAGCTTGTTTGGGGGCATTGAGCATAGCGGCTGGATTGTGAGATAATAGGCCTTTTTGCAGCAGATAGGCACAAAATCCCTTTATCGCCGATAAACGCAGAGCGATAGAGCGGGCACTAAGGTTAGCCTGTCGACCTTGTCCCAGAATATTACGGATATAAGGGGTGTCTAGGGCACCCCAGTCAGTGATATGGGTGTTTTTAAAACTCGCCAGCAATTGCCTTTGATAGTTTTCTATAGACTTGGCGGCCAGATTCCTTTCGTATTTTAAATAAGCCGTATATTGATCTAACCAAGTCTGTAAACTTGGTGTAAGCATATTAGTAGGTCAGCATTTTTGGCAGCAATATGCCTAAAAATTGCTGAAGCTGCGTGATCAGTAGGGTATCCATCTCTGGATTAAAGTGCCCAGGGTCCTTGCTACCAATTGCCAAAATACCCAATTCACCGCCATGTCCCAGCAACAATAAAGCCACTGAATTAGCGTCTTGGGCGCCAAACAACAATTTACGTTCATGCTCGCTTATTCGACCAAAGAAGTGCTTTTGCCACTTAAAACGTTTTTCCAGAAACAGATGCCGTTGAATTTCAGGTAATGCATGGGCACCTTTGAAGGGTTTTAGGGCCACAGAAGCCAAATTTAAGTTCTCTTGTATGACTTCTTCTAGAATGAATTGTAAGTCGTCGATATTGGTGCACGACAGTACCCGTAAATTTAGGTCTGCATAAATGCGGTAAATTTCTTCATTTTTCTTAGCAATGGAAATCAACTGATGAAGCTTATGGCTGAGGGTTCTGACCTTTTTCCGAAGCTGTTCGCTTTGTAACTCAACCAGAGAAACACTGCCTTTGTGAGAATGCGGGATCTTAAACTTTTCAACAAGTTGTGGGTGGTGTACAAAAAACTGCGGATTCTCTAAAAGATAAATTGCGATCTGATCAGCACAAAGCTTGTTGTGATCATCAAGATTTTTCTCTATATCCGTATCATTTTTAGGTTGTGTCGACCCGTCATTCATAAACTTATGTATCCATCAAATATATGTTCAGCAGCGCCGGTCATTTTTAATACGTTGTCTTTTCCCTGCCAACGTATTTTCAAACTGCCCCCAGGTAAATCTACTCGTACATCTCTGCTCAGTTTATTTTGTAATTGTCCCACTGCTACCGCTGCGCATGCGCCGCTACCACAGGCCAAAGTTTCTCCGGCTCCACGCTCATAGACCCGCAATTTTATATGGCCTGGATTGATTATCTGCATAAAACCTACATTGGCCCCTTCGGTAAAGCGTTCATGCTTTTCTAACAGTGGTCCCATAGTCGCCACGTCTGCCAGTTCTACGTCGTCTACTAATAGTACACAATGGGGATTACCCATAGAAACCGCACCACAAAAAAAGGTTTGTTCTTGGGCGCGCAGAATATAGGTTTTTTCTTGCTTATTGGCTTTTATGGGCACCATTTGTGGGTCAAATTGTGGTATGCCCATGTTAACAGTGACTTGCCCATCTTTTTCTAGATATAGCACCATACGACCGGCCTTGGTGCTGACAATTATCTTGTTACGATTGATCAAACCTTTCATTTTGACAAAGCGAGCAAAACATCGCGCACCATTGCCACACTGAGATACCTCAGTGCCATCAGCATTGAATATTCTGTAATGGAAATCTTGATCTGGATCATAGGGAGGCTCAACCAGTAACAGTTGATCAAAACCTATACCAAAATTTCTGTCTGCGAGCTGTTGGATCTTCTCTTTAGAAAAGAACACATTTTGCGTTACGTTATCAATAACAACAAAATCATTACCCAGACCATGCATTTTTGAAAATTGGATTTGCATAGTATTTACTTAGCTAAATTGTTGTCTGACGCATCCCTTCCAGAGCGTCAAAATTCATACAAATAGTTATAACATTTCAAGTAAAGACTGACTATGTCTTTAACGGGCTAGAGCACAAAAAATTATCACAATATGTCTTTTACTATTTAAGTTGGTATGTGCTCACTTGCAAATAAGTCCGCTATTTTTTCACGGGCTCTCACTAAATGTATCTTATCTTGATCGATCAAGACCTCGGCGGCGCGGCAACGACTATTATAATTAGAGGCCATCACAAAACCATAAGCCCCAGAACTGCGTATGGCTAAATAATCTTCAGGGGCAATAGTCAGTTCTCGTTCTTTGCCTAAAAAATCACCGGTTTCACAAATGGGCCCTACTACATCATAGATCGCCTTGGGCCTGTCTAATGAGGTATCGAGAGGGATGATATTCTGCCAAGCTGAATACAAAGCGGGCCGGATCAGATCATTCATCGCAGCGTCTACTATGGCAAAGTTTTTTTCTGCCCCTTGCTTGAGGAACTCAACTTTTGTTAATAAAACACCAGCATTAGCCATTATGGCTCGACCGGGTTCAAAAATGAGCAATAACTTTTCACGTCCTTGCAAACGTTCGGCTATGGCTTGTGTATATTGATCTGGATGTGGAGGTTTCTCATCGTTATAGGTGACACCTAGGCCGCCGCCCACATCTAAATGTTGAATATGGATGTCAATGCCAGCCAGTTCATCAATCAGGGCTAACAATATATCCAAAGCATCCACAAAGGGCGTCAGCTCTGTCAGCTGAGACCCGATATGACAATCGATCCCTACTACCTTTAAATAAGGGAAGCTGGCGGCATATTGATAAATTTCTAAGGCCTGTTGGCGCTCCACTCCAAACTTATTGTCTTTTAAGCCAGTGGAAATATAGGGATGGGTTTTTGCATCTACATCGGGATTGATACGAATAGAGATAGGTGCGGTTTTACCAGCCTGTTTAGCCACGTCATTAATACGCTGTAATTCACTGCGAGACTCAACATTGAAGCACTTAATGTCTTGCTCTAACGCAAAAGCGATCTCTTGTGGGGTTTTGCCCACGCCAGAAAATACCACTTTACTGGGATCCCCTCCTGCCTTAAGTACTCGAGTTAACTCACCGCCAGAGACTATGTCAAAACCTGAACCTAACTTAGCCATAACATTGAGCACTGCTAGGTTTGAATTGGCTTTCACCGCGTAGCAAATCAAATGGGGTTGATTACCTGCGGCTCGATCAAATGCATGCCAGTGTCTTTCTATTGTTGCTTTAGAGTAGACATAGCAGGGCGTACCAAATTCCTTCGCTACCTGTAAAAGGGCGACCTCTTCCGCAAAAAGTTGCTGTTCATGGTAATTAAAATAGTCCATATCAATTATTCTCTTGTTCAATGCTTGCCGTGGTGGGCTGATTGTTAATAACAGGGGACTGATTAGTCTCATTTTTGGGCATATATAGAGGCTGTTTTTGACCGCAGCCAGAAAGTGTAATCATACTCAAACCCAGCCACACCAGACCTTTGTATTTTGACGTGTTTAACATGCTTATCAGCTCACCAGTAACTATAGGCTAATCATGTCATTACCGGCCGCAAAAGCAAAGTCTTCCGAGCCGCCAAACACCTTATATTATGAGATATGGCATAACAAAATGCATGGCGAAGGGTGTGATGGTTCAACCCTGTGTTTTTCACATTGTGGTACTAAGCGTGATGGAGTTTGCACTTGGTGCCAATAGCTCGAACACCAATCTTTGCTAGGTTACTAGGGCTTTTTCAATAATAGTGGATCAAGGCATGAGGATCTGAGGACAAACCGATATATGTTGCCCCATTGCTTTGTAATCAACTTTATTCGGAGTCTAGATGGATGTGCGCACTCACTAAAATGTCTAATTCCACATTATAAATAATCCTGCTCAGGCTTCAAGGCTGAATGAAATGGCCTTGCTCATGCCTTGTATAGCAAAGCATAGGTTCATTGAATTTTGTTACCAGCCAGCGGATCCTTTGGATGATTTACCCCGAGTATGACTCTACCGCTTTATGACATTTAGTTTTTTACACTGGCATTGCCTAGTACTAGCAGTATACTCAGTAACGCGTTGTGTAATAACGAGGAATAAACATGGAATATAATACTTCTGATTTGTGCGATATGTTTGCCGACAGTGTTGACGTGGTTGAACCCATGTTTGTCAGTTTTGGCGGACGACCTTCTTTTGGTGGCAAGATCACCACTATCAAATGTTTTGAAGATAAGGGCTTGTTGATCCATACCCTATCTGAACCTGGTGTGGGCAAAGTGTTATTGATAGATGGCGGTGGTTCAATGCGCAGGGCGCTGGTGGACGCCAACACCGCACAGCTAGCCTGTGATAACGGCTGGGAAGGCATAGTGTGTTATGGCAGTGTACGTCAAGTGTATGAGCTAGAAGACATTAATATTGGAGTGCAAGCTATAGCTTCCGTGCCGGTCGGCGCCGATGATCAAGGAACTGGCGAAACTGACGTGGCGGTAAATTTTGGTGGCGTGACGTTTTTACCCGAAGATCATCTATATGCTGATCAAACTGGGATTATTTTGTCACCTGAACCGCTAGATTTGGAATAATCTATTCCCCTTAGTCATATTGTTTCCATAAAAAAACGCCGTCACTCAAAGAGTCCGGCGTTTTTAATTAATGGTTTTTAGTGGATATTTACTTACCAACCAAAACAGATACGTTTGAGATACCCGCTTTCTTCACTTCATTAATGACTTCAGTCACGTCACCATGTTTGGCTTTAGGATGGGCTTGTACCGCTGCGCTATCCTGATTGTTTTCAGCCAAAAAGCTTTGTATATTGGCCTCTACACGTCGAATATCAACTTGTCTGCCATTCACTACTATAGTGCCGTCTTCATTTACCCGAATGGATAATGACTTCACATTGGTTGGTGGAGGTGGGGTCTTTGAATCTTTCGGACGATTCACTTCCAAACCTTTTTCTTTTACAAAAGAGGTGGTTACAATAAAGAAGATAAGCATGATGAACACAATGTCCAACATGGGAGTCATATCAATTGCAGCTTCGTCATCAGAATTGCCGTGCTTTTTTCTTTTCATCAGTATCAATCGCCAACTAGGTTAAGCGTCTCTTTATGGTATGAGACAGTTTTACATCAGAGCATCTATTAATTATTTTTAAATTAACAATTACCGTCAATTTAGAGCTTTTTTGACTTAGCCATAGACTGCCCCAAATGACGGAAATAATCCAGTAGGTTTTTCGAAATAGTTAATCGCTGCTGTGCTTGGGGGTAAATTCCCAACTGAGCTTCCGGACTTTTTTTGGTGCCTTGCACTAAAAAGCTATTCTTTCTATCCTGATCCTGAACACATGCCTCAAATGCCCTAGCACTGAGTTCTTGGGGCCGAGCGTAATAAAAATGTTGCTGTAGTGCATCGTTTTTCGCACTACGTTTGACATATTCGCTCGGGTGTTTTTTATCAGGTTGTAAGAATATGCTTTCAAAACATAGGCCCAATTTTTGATTTAAAACATGTGTTTGCTGTTTCTGATCGAGTAACCAAGAGCTTGATGCAAAATCACTGGGATCACAGTGCACAAACATTTTGCTACATATGTGATGATCAAAGGCATGAAACCATTCATGGGCAAGGGATCCCCCTCCCGCGTTTTTTGCCAAGGCTAATACTTTGCCTTGAGGAGCATAGTGAGCACTTGCTCCTCTTTGGCCTCCACTGCCAAAAGCTAACGACAGTGAACCTCGTAAGGAAATGATTGACTCGCCCACTGCCAAAATATCCATTAAGTCGCACAAGGCGTCAAAAAACAGGTTAGCGGCTAACTGCTGTTCTTGTTTAGTTACCCACTTACCAATAGTCACAGTGCGAAAACCAAATATCTTAACGATGTCAGTAAAACTGACATCTGCACCGTCTCTATGTGCGGGGCCGTTTCGATAATAAGGTTGATGAATACGAGTGAGCTGATCCAAATTGCTAATGTCTCAAAGTGTATCAAGTTCAACTAACAAAGCGCTGCACCACTGCTCAATGCGTTGTTCGGTTAAATCGTATTGATTTTCATCATCCAAGCTTAGTCCCACAAAAAAATCATGATCGGGGGTCAACGCTTTAGATGCAGCAAATTCGTATCCTTGGTTTGGCCAATATCCCACCACCTCACAAGACAAGAGTAATAACTCATCATGCAACAGCCCTAGGGCATCTTGAAACCAATCGGCATATCCCAACTGATCGCCTAAGCCAAATAGAGCCACGGTTTTAGTGGCCAAGTTTAAGCCCGTTATATCCTGCCAGCTCGATTCCCAGTCTTCTTGCAGCTCGCCAAAATCCCAAGTGGATATGCCGAATATAAGGATGTCATAGTCTTCGGCCCGTGATAGTGCTACGTCTTTGATATCGTGCAATTCAACGGTATTTTGCGGAGCCAATATGCTTAAATGAGCCTGGATTTTCTCAGCAGCCATTTCGGTATAACAAGTGGTTGAACCATAAAATAGGCCAATGTTAAGACTAGGGTTGAGCATAAGATACCAAGTTAAGTAAAGGTGATTTGACCAGTTAAACAAGGTTCTAACTGATCGCTTTATCTATGATGCCAGCATGATAGGTGACAGTGGCCCTTAAGTCTTGTTGATTTTATCTAAGTAGCGCTATGTTTTTGGGTATATTATCGTGGCTATAGCTATTTTGTGCGCACCATCAGCAGAGTTTTAAAACCTTAATAGGCGGAACCTAATGTCACAGCTTGACCCAACCACAGACCTCTATGACTGGCAAAACCCCAGTGTTTTTGCCATCAACAAGCTCCCGCCTCGGGCCAGTTTTTTTAGTTTTAACCAGGATCCTCAGGGTTTTGTGAGTCAACCTTGGCACTTCGACAATTATCTTTTGTTAGATGGACTGTGGAAATTTCACTTTACCAAGGAAACGGCTAAGCGACCTGTGGATTTTGTTCGCTCGGACTACGACCTTTCTACCTGGCATGATATTCCAGTGCCGGGTAATTGGGAGTTATTGGGTTATGGTGTGGCTAATTACATTAATACTGGTGTCGACTTTACACAAAGCCCAATAGCGGGCGAGGTGCCCGGTGATTGCAATCCCGTTGGCTCTTACAAACGAGACTTTGTGCTACCTGATAATTGGCTTGAGCAACAAACTTTTGTGTACTTTGGGGCAGTCAAGTCAGCCTTTTATCTATGGGTAAATGGCGAAAAAGTGGGTTATTCACAAGACTCGAAAAGCCCCGCTGAGTTCGACATTACAGCTTACTTGCAGCCAGGTATTAATCAGATTGCCTTGCAAGTTTATGCCTGGTCCGATGGTACATTTTTAGAGTTGCAAGATATGTGGCGCTTAAGTGGGATCGAACGAGAAGTGTATCTGTATACCAGCTCTCAAGTTCGAATTCGTGATTACCATAGCCAAACTCGGTTAGTTGATGCACAGCCGCAGGGGCAGTTGAGCTTTGCAGCTCAGATCATCAATCATACTCAAGCCACTCAAGCCGGATACCAGTTGCAAGTGGAGGTGCTAGATGGCCCTAAACTCATCATGTCCGAGCTTTGTGTTATCCCAAGCTTAAATAGTGATGAAGAACAAGCTATCTCGTTACAGAATACGTTTTCGACGGTTAAGCCTTGGAGCGCAGAATCACCCTATCTATATCAGTTGAAATTAACCCTACTTAATGCACAAGGCGATGTCTTGCAAGTGATCATCAACAGAATTGGTTTTCGCACCAGTGAGTTGCTCAAGGGAAATGTGCTGGTTAATGGCCAAGCGGTATTATTCAAAGGGGTCAATCGTCACGAGCACGATCCTCACAGTGGCCATGTGATCAGCCGCGAGTCAATGCGCAAGGATATGCAATTACTGAAACAATTTAATATTAATGCGGTACGCACTGCCCATTATCCCAATCATCCCTATTGGTATGAATTGGCTGACCAGTATGGGATCTACATAGTAGACGAAGCTAATATTGAATCTCATGGCTTGGGCGCCGCTAATCAGCCTTTAAGTTACCGGCCGGAATTGCATACTGTGAATATGCCTATATGGCGTGACGCATATATCAATAGGGTCGAGAACCTTTATGAACGAGATAAAAATCATGCCTGTGTGGTGATTTGGTCCATAGGCAATGAAACCGGTGATGGGGCTAATATTGAAGCCTTATATGATTGGTTAAAAAGTAGAACCTCCACACCTGTGATGTGTGAGCAAGCTCAGACTCGCCGTCACACCGACATGTACAGTCAAATGTATGCCAGCATAGACACCTTAAAACACTATGGGCTAAGCGAAGCTGAATTAAGGTATCAACGGCCGCTGATCTTGTGTGAATATGAACATGCAATGGGCAATTCTATGGGCAATCTTGCCGACTACTGGCAAGTGATTGAGCAACACCGATTGTTGCAAGGTGGTTTTATTTGGGACTGGGTCGATCAAACTTTTGCTTGCTGTACAGAAGATGGCGTTGAGTTTTGGGGCTATGGAGGCGATATGGAATTGCCGAATATGTATCATGACGGTAATTTTAGCGCCAATGGTGTCTTGGCAGCCGATCGCACGCCCAATCCCCATGCTTTTGAGGTCAAAAAGGTCTACCAAGATATTGAGGTGTCGGCAATCGATCTTGGCCAAGGTTTAATCGGTGTGCATAACAAAAGATTTTTTGTAGGGCTGCAGGATCTGTACTTAAGTTGGCGAGTCGAGGGCGATGGCCAAGTGGTCGATTCGGGACAACAATTTGATATAGCTGTGCCCGCCCAACAACAACGCGAGATCTGCTTACCCTTAACCTTTAAGGCTCAGCCTAATATTGAGTACTTTTTTATATTTGAATGGAAAGTGAGGGTTAACAGTGAACTTCTATGGGCTAACTATACCTTAGCGGCCACACAATTAGCCCTGCCGGTGGAATATATGCAAGCAACGGCTCAAGCCCCTTCAGGTTTGCTTGAAATCAGTGAAACAGATCAGCAGCTGCGGCTTAGTCAAACTTCTACACAGGGCAACATTCAGATTATCTTTGATAAAGATAAAGGCTGGTTAAGGGCTTATCAAATTAACCAACAAGATCTGTTATGCGCTGCTATGCGTCCTGAATTCTGGCGAGCTCCTACGGACAATGATTTTGGTGAGGGTTTTCCACAAAGTGCCCAGTGTTGGCAGTTGGCGGGACAACACACTCAGTTAACCCAGTTTGACTGGCAAAGATTAGCTTGTGGTGGCATTAAAATTTTTACCGAACATTATTTGCTCAATGTGCAAAGCCGCTATCTATCTACTTATATTATCTCAACTGATGGACTGATTGAGGGGGATTTTTGGTTGTACGCGGCCCCTCATAAAATACATTCTGCGTTGCCCAGAGTGGGTAATAGTTTACAAATGCCCGCACGCTTTGAACAGGTGGCTTGGTATGGTCGTGGACCTCACGAAAATTATGCCGATCGCAAGATATCGGCCTTTGTTGGGCGTTACGCTATGTCGGTGGATGATTTGTACTTCCCTTATGTGCGCCCCCAAGAAAATGGTTACAGAACGGATGTACGTGAGGTGGCTTTTACCGACGAACAGGGCATGGGCCTGTGTTTCAAAGGGCAGCCGCTGTTGGGCTTTGCAGCGCAGTATTACGATATGTTTGATTATGATCAGTTTGTAAAACGGGCAATGCATCCGCACCAATTAGCCCGCAAAGACAGTATTTATATTAATATTGACTACAAACAAAGAGGCGTGGCCGGCACAGACTCATGGGGCGCGTCTCCATTATATGAATATACTTTACCGTGGCGTGATTATCGTTATCAATTCAGTATATCGCCGCTTTTTCCTGGATGATTTAAGGTTCAAAGGGGATCAAGTAATATTTATTAGCCCTAATGGCTTTAAATATTGAGTTCATTGGGTAGTATTGGCTCCTTGAATTTTAGCGCTACTCAGATAAACGCTGTTATGGCTATTGTATGAGGGGTAAGTGGTACCAGTGTTAATAGGAATAAATATGAAAACGCGTTTTATCTTGATCTTGGTTGTTGGCAGCATGTTGTTGGGATGCGGTGAAATTGCAACAAAGGCAGCAGCCAATGATAGTCTCAAGGCATACGGCCATTGGATAACAAAACCCAGTGGTCAGGTAATGGTCGATCCGCAACCCTCAGGATTAAAATACTGGCGCGGCGGTCTGTTAACCCTTAGCGACAGAAGTGCTGCAGTTGAACATCGTTTACGTTTACGTCAGCTTTCCACCGCCGCACAGCTGGTGGATGATGGATTACCAATGGTTTTATCAACATCCCTGTTAAACAGCTGCTTTGCTGCTTATTTAGGTGACAATCCAGATTTAGAAGCTTTGGCTGTAGATCCCCAGAAGGATACTGTGTTTTATGTGGTAACCGAAGATGCCTCATATTCCTCACCCATGAGCAAAGCATGCCAACTCAAATATGCAGATACCGGCTCTACTGATTACCCTATCTTGCTCATAAGGCTGGAGCTCTTGGCTGATAACCAATTAACCATGACCCACGTTCGTCCTATTCAATTTCAAGGAACAATGCAGATTGGTGATTTCCCCAATGACGGCATTGAAGCGCTGGCATTTGGTCAAGATCGCCAATTATATTTAGGCATTGAGAAGGACAAGAATAAGCAGGCTCGATTATTCTCCTTAACCTTGAATGACACCTTCTGGCAGAGTCAAGAGTTCGCCCCTGTGTCTGAGCTGGCGGCTAAACTCCCCTTATTTGAGCATGGCAACCATCCCATCAATGGTATGGACTATTACCAAACCGACCAAGGGGCAGAGTTTTTACTCGTGGCCGCCAGAAATGATGAGTCTTTATGGATAGTCGATTTAGCCGCTCAAAAAGAGGCAAAAATTATTGCAATAGACTTCTACGCCGAAATAGCCACAAACAGTGATGGCTGCGAAGCGTACGAAAGCATGGATAATGCATCGATAGAAGGTGTGGCTGTGGTTGAACAGACGCTATGGTTAGTTAATGATCCTTGGAAAGCTGTGTATTTAAATAATATCCAATGCCCACAAAATCGTGAGAATTTTCAACAATTTGCCCCCTTATTATTTTCATTGCCTATCCAGTCCGCTTGGTTTGAATAAGCAGAGTGTCAGCTTGACTTATATATTCTGGTCCTTAACCTCACCCGTTTATGGGTGGGGTAGGCCCGCTATCCCAACGATTCGACTGCAGCGATGCTAGGCACTATATTTTAGTTTTATATAGGATAGATGGAGAATAGCAGATGCAATTTTTAGCCTTGATTTATAGTGTTGAAGATCAAGAGGAAGAAGAAATCCCCATATTGATGGAGCAATATACCGCACTGGGTAAAGCCGCGGCTAATCCTGGAGTGTTGTAAACGGGTAATGCAATAGAGCCAGTCAACACAGCAATGACAGTGAGTGCACCCATGGACCTATCCTTCGCTCGGTTGTCAGGGTTTTGTGCGGCTATAATGGCGATTTTTAGTGGGCCATAGGTTAAGGATAAATAAAAGTAAACCTGTTGGCGGCGTCAAACGTATGCATTCTATTGTTACCCAAAAGGCTTGTATAATTTATGTCTGGTGTCCCGTTAACCATTTTTTACGATGGATATTGTCCGTTGTGTTTAGCCGAAATGAAACAATTGCAGCGCTTAGATGTTAAGCAAAATTTAGCCTTGGTAGACATTCAAGATCCTAACTTTGCGTCTTTATATCCTGAACTCGATTGGACAAGCTTAAACGCGCGAATACATGCCTATTTGCATGATGGACAATTAATAAGTGGTCTAGACGTGACTTATTTAGCATGGAAGTTGGTGGGCAAGGGGTGGCTGTATGCCCCACTCAGATGGCCAATCATTCGTTTCTTTGCGGATATGGCTTACAATGCCTTTGCTCGCAATAGATACAGGATTTCGTATTTGCTGACCGGCAAGAAGCGCTGTGTGCCCTGTGAGACAAAAACAGGTCACACACATGACGAAAGCTAATGCTTTGGTGATAGGCGCCTCTGGAGATATCGGTCAAGAGCTGGTCAGGCAATTAGTTGGGTCGGGCCAATATCAACAGGTACATGCCGTCTCTCGAACTGCGCCTAAAAAGCCATTAACCGGAGTGGTTTATGCTCAGCTGCAGTCAGATGATGAGCAAGCTATTGCACTCTATTGTCAACGGCTAAAAAGTAGCCAAGAGCAGTTTGCTTTGGTGGTCTGCTGTATTGGCTCATTGCATGGTCAGACTAAAAACCAGCAATCCATTATGCCGGAAAAACGCATCGAGGATCTCAACTTGGGCAATTTGAGCCACTATTTTACCACCAACACCATTATTCCTGCCTTGTGGTTAAAAAACGTGGAGCCTTTGTTAAAAGGTGAAATGCCCGCCAAACTGGTATTTTTTAGTGCCAGAGTCGCTAGCATTACCGATAACCAATTAGGTGGCTGGTATGGTTATAGAGCCAGTAAAGCGGGCTTAAATATGCTAATAAAATGCGCTCAGATTGAATTTCATCGTCGCGCTAAGAATGTCTGTTTGATCAGCTATCACCCCGGTACTGTGGATACCTCTTTGTCGAAACCCTTTCAAAGCAATGTCCCTAAAGATAAGTTATTTACTGTGGACTTTACTGTTAGTCAATTGCTTTATCATATGGCTATGACCCAAGCACAGCAAGGTCCCTATTATATGGACTGGCAAGGCCAATCCATAGCTTGGTAGCCGCATAAAAGCACTATTTTTTGGATAAGGCTTGGCATCTGGCCAAGTTCAAAGACTTTTCTATTTTCTACTGTTAACATCGAGTTAACTAGAATAATAAAATAGGAATTTTTATGAGTGTACCTCGGGAACAATTTGGTTCACGCTTGGGTTTCATTCTTGCTGCTGCTGGCTCTGCTGTTGGCATAGGTAACATGGTGGGATTCCCCGTTGCCGTGGCGAAAAATGGTGGTGGCGCTTTCCTACTGATCTACGCCTTATTTGTGGTTTTTATTTGTTTGCCGGTCATGTTGGCTGAAATGTCAGTAGGGAGACACAGCCGAAAAGATCCCTTAGGTGCTTATTCTTCCATGAGTAACGGCCATAGTGGCTGGAAGATTGCTGGATGGCTGTCTATTATCACCCCCTTTATGATAGCCGTGTTCTATTTGGTGATCACAGTTTGGGTCTTTGGTTATTTATTTCACTCGTTAACGGGTAACTTAGCCATGTTGGCTGATCCTGATACCTTTGGTCACTTTATTAACGGTTACGATCTGTTTTATTACATGATAGCGGTACTGGCCATTATCTATTTGATATTACAAGGGGGGGTAAAGCAAGGCATAGAGAAAGCCGCTAAATTTATGATGCCTACTTTGTTTATTATGCTGGTGGCCTTGGTTATTTTTGTGCTGACCCTGGACAATGCCTTCGAAGGGGTTAAATATTATATCATTCCTGACTTTAGTAAAATTAACGCCTCAGTAGTGAACGGCGCCTTATCCCAAGCATTTTTCTCCTTGTCATTGGGCATGGGGATCATGATCACTTACGGCTCTTATTTAGACAAAAAGACCGATTTACCAGGCTCGGCTAAAATGGTGGCCTTGTTGGACACGGCTGTGGCCTTTATTGCCGGTCTGCTGATCCTACCAGCCGTTTTCTCATTTAATCCTGAAATAAATACCAATGAGTTGAGTGATTCCTCGGTGGGCATGATATTTACCTTCTTACCCAAAATATTCTTAGCATTACACAGCACTATAGGCTTTGTAGGGGCTAGCGCAGTGGCTAGCTTCTTCTTCTTGTTAGTGTTTTTTGCAGCTATCACCTCAATAGTGTCAATTTTTGAAGTGCCGGTTGCGGCATTGATGGAAGAGAAAAAGTTTAGTCGTCGTAAGGCACTAGCTTGGTTAGGTCTGTTGCTGGTTATCATGGGTGCTATGGCAGCCACATCATTTGGTATCATTGATTCATTAACTAATTTTGTTAGTTACGCGGGCCAATCCAAGTCCTTTTTTGACGTGATAATAGATGTGTTTTACGACACAGTATTGCCCTTAAACGGTTTATTGATATGTATATTTGTTATTTACCGCTGGAAAAAAAGTAACTTTAATAAAGAGCTCGACGAAGGCGCCCCTGATTATGCACGTAGTTGGTTTGAGCGCTATGTGGACTTCTCTGTGGGTACCTTTATTCCGGTTATATTGTTATTAGTTTTTATAAATACTGTTGCCTTAAAATACTTTGGCAACGCCTTTATTGGATAGCTCGTATCCTTTCTAGCCTAGTATGCCCATAGGGACTAGTGGCTAGTATTTTGTTTAGGATCCTCAAAAAGCCAAGTGCTGCACTTGGCTTTCTTCATCAAGACGGCTTATTTGCTAAGATAACGGATAGAAAGTGGGATCTGCTGTTGATTAGCTTAATACTAGAGGTTCAACAAAAGTAACGAGACATATCATCATGCACCTATCCCGTAGACTTATCAGTATTGGCCTAGTGTTGGCCTGTTTGTTCACCATAGCTGCCAAGGCAGAGACAGTTAACGTTAATAAAGACAGTTTCAAATGTTTAACTGATATGACCCCAGTTCGGGGTTTTTTTGTAGACAACTTGTTAGGTGATTTAGCCGCCACCTTGAAAGCAGCAGAGTCTAAGACTGGCAGCGTCTATCCTGCGGGTTCAGTGGTGCAGTTAGTGCCAACTGAGGTCATGGTAAAACGGGAAAAGGGTTATAATGCCACCACCAAAGACTGGGAGTTTTTTGAATTAGCCGTCTCTGACAAGGGGTCAGAAATTACCGTGCATGGGGCCTTTGAGGTGGTGAATAAATTTGGTGGCAACTGTTTTGGTTGTCACATTAAAGCCAAGCCACAATGGGATATGATCTGTGAGCAAGACCACGGTTGTGATCCTATTACCTTGCCTAATGGCGTGGTCTTGAGTCAAGAAATGATCAAAGGTGCTCAAAAGATGGATCCACGGTGCGCCACTACCGCTCAAACTCAGTTACAGCCGTCACCTGCAATACTCACCACCAGTGTCGAAGAATAGGTAGTTCAGGCACGATCAAATGCACACACCGAACAGTGCTAAAAAGCTGTGGCAGCACAGCGGCTTATTCATGGCCCAACATATGGTAAGGGCTGGCAAATGTTAAGTTAAGCTTAAGTAAATTTAAGCTGTAGCTGGCATCAATAGACTTACCCGTGGTTTGGTTCGGGTCCTTTTCTGGCTGTGGTGCAAATGATGGAGCCACTAAGCCAAGCTTTTTTGCGGCCCAAGTGTAATATTCTTTTCGAGTGGGGTGTTCGGTTGCGCAAAGGTGTAATACCTGCCCCCATATATGCTCTTGAATAATAGTAGTGATGGCACAAATCACATCTTGTCGATGCACTAAGTTCACCACCTGATTGCCATTGGCTAATAATTGCCTACCGGCTAAAAAGTGTGCTGGATGCCTATCCCCTCCTATTAATCCTGCTAGTCTAATTACAGTGTTTTGCTCGGGGAAAAGCCCTTGTACCAAGTGCTCTGTGGCTAGGTTTATTTGGGCAGATGTGGTCTGTGCTAAGGTCTGGCTATCTTCTGTCACTACACCACTGCTTTGTGCATAAACTGAGGTGGTGCTAACAAAGAGTACTCGCTGGATGTTTTGACATTTTGCTTGCTCTAGCACTTTGCTTATATGGGTAGTGAAGCTGTGAGGGGAAGGGTGGTTGCGGCCCACTGGGATATTCAGGATCAATAGTTCACAATTGAAAAGAGCGGACAAGTTTGTGGCACTAACATCTTGCCCTAAGGTGAAGGGGTGCGCTTCTAAGCCCAGTGCTTTTAGCTGTTCACATTTTTGCGGTGAACGGGCAGTAGTGACTATATTGTGCCCTTTTTGTAATAAAACTTGGGCTAAAGGTAAGCCTAACCAACCTGCACCTACTACTGCTATATCCACGGCTAAATATCCCTTTTTATTATTCTATTACAAAGCTGTCACATTGCTTGGGGTAGGGGAGTTACTTGAATGATATCCAAGGTGCGTAATTGCCTGATATTACCTTGTAGTTGTCTCTCGGCCCGATCAATTTTGACTAAGCTGATGCACAAAGCTTGTGCTTTTTGTTTTATTACGGCGCTTTGAGCGTGCAGGCTCTGTTCGATCTGGCGAGCAAATTTCTGCATTTTTTGTTCAAACTCGTGCATATCACCATCACCAAATATTAATTCAGCGCCCAAGGCTAGCATAACTTTTCCTACAGATTCAGTCAGCATTTCTTGCACCTCACCCCTAAATTGCTGCTGCCATTGCTCACCAAAAAATGCGCCTTGGGCAATGGCCGCAGAATTTAAGCGTATCTGGCCGTCTTCAGCATAAAAATTATACTGCTGTTGTTGATCGAACTGCTGCAATTTATCACTGAGTTCCGCCAAGCTTTGGTTGTCAGATCCTAACAACTCAGTAAAGGCTTGTTTTAAGGGGACACTGACCAGGCCTAACGCGTCAGTGGCTAAATCTGCCGCCTCTGTTACTGCTCCATAGATCCCTTCATAATATTGGTCAACCCAGATCTGTTGTTCAGCGCTTAGTGTGATGATTTGTCCATCTATCTTCAAACGCTTTTCCGAGCTTATCTGCATCAATGAGTCATTGTTTAGGCTAACTTGCAGCTGATTATTTTCAAGCTGTAAATTGCCGTTTAATTCAAAGCGACATGGGTCGGCTAGGGCCGCAAAAGAACAACCGTTTAATACTGCAACAAACAAGATATGACGCATATTACTTTCCTTACTAATGGTCTATGGGTATAGCTTGCATAAAGCAAAGCTTACGCCAAGATAAAAAGATCAATTAAAACATGAGTATAGGTTGTTTTTGGTGATGTGCGCTGTGCTTAACTCCTTTAAATCATCAATTTCACTAACGATCCGTTATTGACAGCAAAGGTGCTTATTCGCGAATAAATGTTGGTTCAGTCATGCACTTTGTTTTATTTTTGGGCATAATATGCGGAGTCTAGCTATGTAGGGATGTAATTATGAGTAACTGGCACGAGCCACTTTTGTTTGGCCTAGCATTGATTACCTTTGTGTTAGGTATCAGTAGTATCATTATGAGCCTGTTGTCACCAGCTCAAGGGCAAAATGTGATGCAAGCCAAAGTGGAATATGGATTTTTTGGGTTTTCAGGGCTGGCCTTGTCTATGCTTTTTGTATATGCCTTAGGGGTGGCTTAGCGGCTACTTTTGACTAGCCCTAGTATCCTAGGGTTTATCACTTATTCGTTGATAGGCATGTAATTGGAACACAGGTAACATAGCCAGCAGGTGGTCAAAAATATCGCTTTGGATCCCCTCGTAGTTCTGCCAATTTTTATCCGCACTAAAACAATAGACTTCTAATGGCACCCCTAATTCAGTGGCCGATTTTTGACGTACTATCAGTGTCATGCTTTGATTAATCTTAGGGTGATTGACCAAATAAGCCTGAATATAAGCCCTAAAAGTGCCAATGTTGGTCAATCTACGGCTATTGACTAAGTCTTGGGTTTCGATCTGTTGTGTCTGCTGAAAATCTTTTACTTCTTGTAACTTTTTGGCTATGTAGGGCGTGATATAACGGATTTTGGAAAATTCATCGAGCATAGCCGAATCACAAAAGCTGATACTGTGAATATCGATATATATGCTGCGCTTGATGCGCCGGCCACCCGACTCCACCATGCCACGCCAATTTCTTACTGAATCAGTGATCAGTGCATAGGTGGGGATAGTTGAGATGGTCTTATCAAAGTTTTGTACCTTAACTGTGGTTAATCCCACCTCTAAAACATCACCATCTGCCCCGTATTTTGGCATCTCAATCCAATCACCGGTATTGACCATTCGATTGGCCGCAATCTGTATGCCTGCAACAAAGCCTAATATGGTATCCCTGAAGAGTAACAATAAAATGGCCGTAACTGCGCCTAGGCCTGACAGTAAGAGTAAAGGCGACTTATCTAATAAATTGGCAATGATCAACAAAATGGTCACTATTATGATAAAGAGTTTACCTACTTGGATAAAGCCGGTGACGGGTGCTTTTTTGGCCAAGTTAGAAGCATTGTAGCCATCTTCTATGGTATTGAGCAGTGCCGTGCAGGCCATAACGGCTGCAAGTAACACATAAATTACCGAGACCTTTTGCAAGAAAGCCAAGAGCGCCAGCGCTTCTATTAACAAGGGACTGAGCAGGTAAATCAATAAGGCAGGGACGATATGGGCACAGCGATTAAAAAATCCGTGCTTAACCAATTCATCATCAAACTGGTTTTTACTCTTACTGATCAGCAGGATCACACGGCCATGTAAAAGCACTTGAGTTAAGGTGAAACTTAACCAGGCCAGTAACAATATGCTGGCAAGCGCGGTGAGTTGGAATATCCAGCTATCGACAGAAGTTTGTATGCCAATATATTCTAATCCGTTAAGTAAAGTCTGGGCTATGTCTTTGCTTTCTTGCATCTAGGCACTCTCTTATCATTGCTGCATAAATCGGTATTTTTATCGCCGAGTATCATTTACCCAAAGTTGAAAGCTGCGGCGAGCCTTTGGCTGATGGTATGACTTTGTTGCCTTGGGCATTTGTTATTATAGTTGTTTTATCAGTTGTTCTTTTTGTCGCCAAGTATCATTCAACCAAGCTTGGAAATTGTCTCTAAACTGCGGATCGTCAAAATAATCACCCATTAGCTGTTCAGTGATAGGACGGACTTTTACCCTAATGATCACCTTCTCTAGTCGTCCGGCCAACATGGCTATCATAGGCTTGCCTTGATTGTCTGGGTAGACAATGGTCACGTCTAACAGGTCGGTGAATAATTCACCCATGGCCGCTAAGGTAAAGGCAATGCCTCCAGCTTTGGGAGGCAATAGGCCCACAAACTCACTGTTTCTTAATCGATGTTTTTCAGAGGTATAGCGATTGCCTTCCACAAAATTAATGACAGTGGTAGGACGTTGACGAAACTTTGCGCAGTGTGCCTTAGTAGTGCTGACGTCCTTGCCTTTTAAATGGGGATATTTTTCTAACAATGCTCTGCTGTATCTATGCATAAACGGCATATCTAAGGCCCAAGCGGCTAAGCCCACAAAAGGTAGCCAGATGAGCTGTTTCTTTAAGAAAAACTTAGGCATGGGGATCCTATTCACAGCAAAGTCGCTGAGTAGAATTATATCTAGCCAGCTCAGATGGTTAGATATAATCAGATACCATTCTTTAGTAGACAGCTCACCTTCCACTTGATAGTCAAGCTCCACAGTATTCATGCATTTGATTAGCCACACACTGCAGATCGCAAATGCCCCAAACAAAAAATTCAGCAAAAAGTTGATGGGTTTGCTGATCTTTTTACTGGGCAAAATCAATTTTATCAGGCCACACAGCACTACTAATAGGGCCCAAAAGCCTAAACTCGATATTTGCAAGATAAGATGGACAGGGAAGATTAGCAGCGCCCGCAATGTGTTATACATCGAGTTGGCGGGTCACAGATAGGGTTTCTAGCTGTTGATCTTTATCTAACCACAATTCGGTTAACCATCGTTGAAATTTGACTCTTTGCGCAGAATTATCAAAATAGTCATCTGCAAAAGCATCGCTATTTAAGAGCGCTTCAATGGATAACACCTTAATATGCACTTCTACCTTTTGCAGCCTACCGCACACAAAGTCCCAATAACTTGGGGTGCCATGGGGGTAATGAATAGTGACATCCAATAGTTTATGTAAATGCTCACCCATGGCGCTTAATACAAATGCCAAACCACCGGCTTTAGGTTTTAGTAGGTTCTTAAATTGTCCTGATTGGCGTTTTAGTTTGTCGTCGGTTAAACGGGTGCCTTCAACAAAGTTCATAATACTCACAGGTTTTGATTTAAATTTTTCACAGGCTTTTTGTGTGTTTTCTAAGTCTTTGCCTTTCAGATGGGGACGTTTAGCCAATAGTTTTTTGCTATAACGATGCATAAAGGGAAAATCTAAAGCCCACCAAGCGAGGCCTATAAAGGGCACCCAGATCAGTTCTTTCTTTAGAAAAAACTTTAGAAAGGGGATCTTATGATTAAACACTCGTTGTAACACTAGAATATCCACCCAAGAGCGGTGGTTTGAGATCACTAAATACCAGTCATTTTTAGTTAAGCCATCCAGGCCATTGACCTCAAATTGACTGCGACTAAAAATATTTTGGTTAATAGTATTAACGCTTATCCACAGTGTTGCACAGCCATCTAACATATATGACATCAAGGTCTGCCATAGTTTAATAGGTATCAATTTAAAAAATGAAAAAATGAGTATGGGTATAAGCCAAAAAATCGTATTAACAAAATAACCGATACTGGATATTGATCCCAAAATATTATCTAGCAACTGACGCACCCAATAATCCTTGTTTTTATTATTAGTATATATTGTATACCCAAATCGCCGAAAAATGCAGGTTTCAAAAGTCTTAGGGAACTTTACTTGTGATACTTAGCTACGGGGCATGGATCCTTGCTCTACTTAGAGAGAAAAGTTGTTCCTCTAGCAGGGCTTAGGCACAGAGATCACCGCCCTTTTCGCCCTTACATTGACATAAGTGGTTGCCTGAGCTGCAGCACAGGCAAAGATTTTGCCGCTCCTTTTGCGGAAAAGGGCCAGTTTAACCCCTTGGGTTGTTCCTACTTGCTTTGTTAATGCTAACATTCGCCTTTATTTGCACAAAAGATTAGACGATTTGAAAGGCTTTCCATACTCTTTTTTCCTCTTCCTTTATTCTGTCGATATAATCACTAAAATCTTTAATATGGCACGTCATCGGAGATTTATTAGAATCTCAGAGCTTGAAACAAGGAAAAGGCACTTGATGCTTTTTGCTATATTCAAAGGAGTTCTTCGTGCAATATTCAAATACAATTCAGCAATATTTTCAACGTCAATAACAAGGTTTCCAAATTGCTTTAAAAGTATTTCAAATGAAGGATGTTTAAAATATACATACTTATCATATGGTTAGGTTTTTGTTGGGGTTTTTATGTCAAATTTTGACATTGCAAATTCAATGACGACTGTGAATCCATCCCATATACTCAAAGGATTGAATATATGGGATGGATATAATGAATTTTGTCGTTAAAAGTGCCTGCCCATTCTTATTGTTTTAACATATATTACAATAACGGTATATCTTGCAGGATATTGTGGTTTACCCCCAAAAAGTGAACAATTAATAGCGATTATCTCTGTACTTATAATTGTCATACCTCTTTTGCAAATGATTCATTGTAGGCTAATGAATAAAAACCCTATTAAAGGTAGATATAAACATATAAACATATTAACGGGTTCACTTATATGTGGCTAAACGCTACCTCCTCATCTCGCTTTATACTGTAATTTTATTGTTTGGTTGAAATGGCCACTTATTTTTCTGCTTTTTGCTTGTTTGGTGATGCTATTGAGTTTTGTGGCCTCTTTCCGTATTTTGCCCCAAGTTTTAGCTAATTCTTTTTTGCTGAATATTCTTGATTCTCTATGTACAATTACCCCATTCTTTTTTACGCGCACTGTGCATCGGTAACTAAATTCTCCCTTTGCCTTTTGGCGTTTATCAATTGTTACTGATGCCATTGTATTTTCCCTAATTGTCCTACCCAATATGGGACTCTTTTGGAACACCTTACAAGGAAATACAACGGAAGTGCAGGCGATTCAAGACGATTCAGGTTGTAATAAAATGCAGGTTAAAAAGGCTTTAGAGTCAGGTTATACAAAGGTTTCAGACGCTCGGACAATCTCCGTCGCTCCCATGCTGGATTGGACAGATAGACACTGTCGCTATTTTTTACGGAAAATCTCCAAGCACAGTCTACTCTATACAGAGATGGTCACCACGGGCGCCATTATTTTCGGTAAAGGTGATTATCTTGCTTACAATGATGAAGAGCACCCTGTGGCATTGCAGTTAGGGGGCTCAAATCCTGATGACATGGCCAGATGTGCGGTTGAGGCACAAAACTATGGCTACGATGAAGTTAATATTAATGTGGGCTGCCCCTCTGATCGTGTGCAAAATGGGCGTTTTGGTGCCTGCTTAATGGCCGAGCCTGAGACAGTGGCCGATTGTATTCGTGCTATGAGTAGTGAAGTGGATATCCCAGTGACAGTGAAGTCTAGAATTGGTATTGATGAAATGGATGAATACGGGGATCTGACTCGATTTATTGATGTGGTGGCGAGCGCAGGTTGCGATACCTTCATTGTGCATGCGCGCAAAGCCTGGTTAAAAGGTTTAAGCCCTAAACAGAACCGAGATGTGCCACCGTTAATGTACGATCGGGTTTACCAACTCAAACAAGAGTTTCCACAACTCAATATTAGTCTAAACGGCGGGGTAAAAACTTTAGCCGATACCCAGTTGCACCTTAATTATCTAGATGGCGTGATGATTGGCAGAGAAGTTTACAGTAACCCCTATATTCTGGCTGAGGTGGATAGGCTGTTTTATCAAGATAGTGCCAGCATAAAAAGTCGGCCAGAGATCGTATTATCAATGTTGCCCTATATAGAACAACAGCTTAGCCAAGGTACTAGAGTATGGAGCATTGCTCGGCACATGTTGGGCTTGTTTCAAGGGCAAGCTGGCGGGCGTATCTGGCGCCGTTATCTAAGCGAAAATGGCACCCAAGCTGGGGCGGGTATTGAGTTAATGACAGACGCCTTAGATGTGTTACTAGAAGCGCAAAATAAGGCAAAACAGTTTCAATCACAGATGATTAGTTAAATTAGCCACAACTGTGGTTTTTTTAACCAATATATGGTTTTTGTTTGAAAGACATCACTCAAGTCAAAAGAGTATTAAATAAAAAAATAAATTAAATCAATGGCATATAAAATATTTTAGCATTGGCACAACTATCGCAAAGGATACTGCGACTTAACAAATAACTGTTTACGCAATTATTACTTATTAACTAAAAGGAACCTATTATGTTTACTCAATCTAAAATCGCCGCCATCACTTTTGCCTCTAGCCTAGTTTTTGCTTCTGTGGCTCAAGCACAAGACGTCTCCCTAGAAACTTATGTTAGCAATATGGTTAATCAAAATATGCTTGTTGCTCAATACGAATTTAAAAATACGCTACGTGAAGCCGTATTAACTGTAGCCAATAACGTTAGCTTCGATGAAGAAAAGCCTTATATGGCCCATGTGACCATTACCGATCTGGCTTCCAAGAATGTTGAGGTGGTCAGACATTCAGCTGAATAAGGACAGATTATGTTTAATCAACTATCCTTGTTTATTATTTTGCTTGCGCCTGTGATGACATATTTAGCCGGCGCCTGTTGCTATCGTGTCATACATTTATGCTGTAAAGATACTGCTCTTGTTAAGAGCCTAAAAACACGCATTTATCAAAAGGGTCTTTGATCCCAGTTTTGCCTTTTTGCTACCTGCGTGTTGTCTGTTCTTGTCGTCACTTTTTATCTCCCTGTTGGTTATCCTCTGCTTTGCTCGGTACTCTGGCTGTTTTTTTGGTCTTTTGTGGACCACTATCCTTCATTACGTTGGCTAAGCATGGCCTTATGTGCGGGTACATTAATGTTGAAACCTGCAACTCACCAGCCGTCCGCTAGCTCACGAGTTTGAGGCGTTAGTAGCCCTTGGCAAATCTCCAGTGACTTTCTCCAAAGGGCATAGTCAGGACAAAACATCTTAATTTGTTGTCCATATATTGGCTTTCTTGGCTATTCATATCTCTCTAGTAAAAATCCTTATTGAGGGGTTAACCCAAGTGTGGATCCTCTATTATTTTGAAAAAAAAAGTCGATGAAAAGTGGCTATTGTAGTGATCTGCAAGGAAAACTTAATATCTAGTGCTAAACAGTAATAGCCTTAAACCACTAATTTAATATGACATACAAGGTGCTGGTCTTGATCTAGAAAAGTGTGTGCTCCTTGTGGTTGGTTAAATTGACCAGTCAGTTGGTTAAAATAACCTGAATTTGGTGTTTGCACCTAAGTAAAGCACGAGTTAAAAGATTGGTTGTGGAAAATAAATAAATAAAAACAATGAGTTATTTGTTTTTTTTGAGTTGGCACAAGTATCGCAATAGAGACTATGTCTTAAACAATAACTGTTTAACCTACTATTAATTTAAAGGAACACATTATGTCTACTCAATCTAAAATCGCTGCCATCACACTTGCCTCTAGCCTAGTTTTTGCCTCTGCCGTGCAAGCGCAAGAAGTATCTCTTGAAGCTTATGTTAGTCATATGGTGAGTCAAAGCATGGTTGTTGCTCAGCAACAATTTAAGAACAAGGTACGTGAAGCCGTATTAACAGTGGCAAACAATGTTAGCTTTAATGAAGACAAAGCCTATGTTGCCAAAGTGACTATTACAGATCTTGCACAAGAGAACATTGAGGTTTTAGGTACAACAGCTGAATAAGCCATTAACTATGCTTAATCAATATTCTCTATTCATTATTTTGCTTGCGCCAGTAGTGGCTTATATTGCAAGCGCGGTGATCTTTTCTATATTTGTTTTATTAGGTAAAGATCCTGTCTGTGCCAAGTATTTTACTCAACGCATTTTTCGAAACGGCCTATAATCCCAGTATTGGCCGTTTCGGCCTTCCCTTCGTTTTAGCATAATCTGTGCGGTACTCAGTCGCTTTAGCCAATATCCCTAATACTCAATCCTCTTGGTTTTATGGATCACTCTGCGCACTTCATCTTTATTGTTTATTGAGCCAGCTTGCCACCGATTATTGCGCTGTTGAGCAGTCACAATATAGCCAATCTAGTGTTATATCTGGTCTGGCTCTGGGGCAAGTCAAAGATTAGCAACCGCGGCCCTACTAATGGAAGGGGCACTAGCCGTACTCTGCTTCACCTCTCTATTTTTCAAAAAAACAATACTAGGTCAATTTAACCAAATTAGTGGTGAGATTAACCAGTGGTTTTTTATGAATTGATTTTGAATGACACCATTTAAATTAAAAGAGATAAAAAACAATAGTTTAAGTTTTTTTATGGGTTGGCACAGCTCTTGTAATAGATAGGATAGTGCTGGGATTTCCCAGTAAGAAAACTCATTAATCTTATCGGAGGAATCACAATGGGTATGTTTTCAAGAATGTCAGACATAGTACAAGCCAATATTAATGCCATATTAGATAAGGCTGAAGATCCAAAAAAAGTCATCAGGTTGTTGGTACAGGAAATGGAAGAAACACTAGTTGAAGTGCGCTCTGTTACCGCCACCAACTTAGCGCAGAAGAAACACGTGCAACGTCAAATGTCTAAGCTTGAGCAACAGGTACAAGCTTGGCAAACCAAGGCCGCCTTAGCCATCGAAAAAGATCGTGAAGATTTAGCCAGAGCAGCATTAGCAGAAAAACATCAAAATCAGCTGAAGCTAAGGGCTTTGTCTGAAGAGCGGCTCTTAGTCGAGGCTTCTTTGGCCAAGTTGCAAACAGATAGTGGCAAACTCCATGGCAAGTTGACTGAAGCCAAGGCTAAGCAAAAGTCATTATTGCTTAGAGAGTCTTCAGTTGCTGTGCGAGTGACTGTAAAAAACAAGATCCACTCGGTAAAAATTGACGACGCAATCCTACGCTTTGAGCAATATGAAAGGCATATAGATGATCTTGAGTCTCAAGTTGATGCCTATGAATTAGTGGATAATGCTAAGGGACTGAACGCTCAGTTCAATCAATTACAAAAAGACACCCAAATCGATAAAGAGCTGGCGATGTTACGCAAAAAAGTCGCATAAAAACAAGGTTACAAACTATGCGGTGGCAAGGTTTTATCGTCACCGCTAAACCCTAGTTTAGGAGAAAGGTATGAGACGTTATTTTGATCTAAACAAGTTATATAGAGATCCCGTTCACAGTAAGATCACGGGTGTCTGTGCGGGACTAGCCCAACACTGGGATGTGCCCAGATTAGTGGTAAGAGTGGTGGCAGTTGGTTGCTTGATAGCAATGCCTATGGTGACTGCTGTTGCTTATGTGACCGCCACCATACTGATCGCTAGTAAGTAGGCCGCTACAGATGTGTAAAAACCTAATGTTAGCGGTGCTGATCGCCATTTTACTCACCTATAGTGTTGGGCATATAGCCACTCAATGGTTTGATATAAAGATGTCGCTAGCACAACATGATATCGAGGCATTGACTGCTATTCTTGGGGTGACTGCAGTGGTTGCCTTACTGGTAGTCATAGGTTTTGTAGTCGCTTTTAGTCTACTTGCAGCGCTAATGTTGAGCTTAGTGGCAGTGGCTCTATTTGTGGCAGGCTTAAGTGTTTCTTGGCCAATATTATTGTTTGCATCGATCGTGTTTTTTTTGGTTAAAGACAACAAAAGTGAGGCTTATTAAGGCCAATAGTAGTGACTTTTTCCTAGCAGACACAATTTATCTGTTAAACAGATTGGCATGTTATTAAAATTTACTGAATAATTAGCATTAAGTTATTTTACGATCAAGGGTATTCATGCTTCGATTAAGTTTATTATTATGCGCTATGCTCAGTGGCGTGAGTCAGGCAGAACTGTTAATAAAAGATGCAGTGGTGCGACTATTGCCGCCTGGAGTGCCTAATACTGCTGCCTATTTTTCTATTGAAAACCGCTCTTCGCAAACTCAAGTATTGATTGCGGCCTCTAGCGATATCGTTGAAAAAGCCGAAATCCATCAGCATGTAATGGTCAATGATGTGATGCGTATGCAACAACAATCCCAAGTAGAAATTGCACCGGGTGAAACCATTCATTTTGCCCCGGGTGGATTGCATATTATGTTATTCGCATTGAAGCGGCCCTTAAACGAAGGGCAGCAAGTGTCCCTTAGTCTGCATACATTGGACAAACAGACTATTCCATTTAAGGCCAAAGTGGCGCGACCATTGGCCCATTCTCATCATTAAGGCGATTTTATGAAACAATATCTTACGGCAAAATGGTTAACGGTTTTGTTAGCAACACTGATCTTATTGTTATGGGTATTGTCACTTTTTTGGAGTGCTGCCCCCGAGATTTTTGAGCCAAAAATCTTGGCTCAACAGCAGGCCAGCGCACAAAATGAAAGACTAGTGGCGGGCTACACTATGACCACTAGTCTGATCAAAGTCAGCGAAGTATTACTTCATAAATCTGGGGGGTATTTATCAAATGATGTATTGCCGCCAAGCGTCATGATGGACAATATGCCTAGTTGGGAATTTGGCTCCCTAGAAATGATCCGAGACTTGGCCTTAGCAATGCGTAAGGACTTTAGCCGCTCGCAAAGTCAATCGCTGGAAAACCCCTTCCTCACCAAAGCCCAACCCCAGTTTAATATCGATAGTTTGAGTTGGTTACTGCCCTCGGCCGAGTCCAAATATCAAGAAGGTATCGATAACCTATATTTATATAGAAGTAGCTTGGCGGATAACCAGCAGCAGCAAGGTCAATTTTACGCTCGTGCAGATAATTTACGCGATTGGTTAAAGCAAGTAGAAAAACGTTTAGGGAGTTTGTCCCAACGTCTCAGTGCCAGTGTCGGTCAAGAGCGTTTGGATACGAATTTAGCCGGTGATGCACAAGCTAATCAATCGACCCCAACGGCCCGCAACTTAGCCTATAAAACCAGTTGGTGGCGCTTAGATGATAATTTTTATGAAGCCAAAGGTGCGAGTTGGGCATTACTGCATTTTTTAAAGGCAGTAGAAGTAGACTTTGCTGATGTGCTAGAGAAAAAAAATGCCAAGATCAGTTTACAACAAATTATACGAGAACTAGAGGCGACTCAAGAGTCTCTGTGGAGCCCGATGATCTTAAACGGCAGTGGCTTTGGTATGTTAGCTAATCACTCCTTGGTGATGGCAAACTATATTTCTCGGGCTAATGCTGCTCTAATTGAATTAAGTGAATTGCTCAATCAAGGATAAGTTATGAAGAAGATCCCCCTATCGGTTGCTCTAGTGTTATTAGCAAGCGGTTATAACGCTCAAGCAGATACGTTGCTGGGTTTGTATGCTGGTGCTCAAGGTTGGTATATGGAAACCTCAGGCGGTTTCTCAAATAACAGCACTAATCTAGACTTCAATTTTGAAGACCAAACAAATGCAAGTGTTTATGTGGCGCTAGAACATCCCATCCCCCTTATTCCTAACGTGAAGTTGCAAAGAAGCACTATGGATAATGCTGGCGGCACAACATTAACCGGTAATTTTGCCTTCGGGGATGAGCTATTTGCAATGAATACTAATGTCACCACTGATGTGCAGTTAAGTACCACAGATGTCATTTTGTATTATGAATTCTTTGATAATAGCTTGGTCAGTTTTGATTTGGGCATAAATGCCAAATATGTGGATGGCGATTTGTTAGTGCTAGCCACAGATGATCCCAGTCAAAGTGCCATGGAAAGCTTTTCGGGCCCAGTACCAATGGTCTATTCTCGCGTTGCAGTCGGTCTGCCCTTTACGGGCTTAGGTTTGTACGCCGAAGGAAGTTTCTTAAGTATTGATGACCACAGCGTCACCGATTATCAAGTGGCTTTGACCTATAGTGTGTTGGATAACGTGGCCGTAGATATGACATTACAGCTTGGTTATCGTGCTTTTACCTTAGAGTTAGATGATCTCGATGACATCTATTCTGATTTAGAATTTAAAGGTGCTTTTGCCGGATTAGAGGTGCATTTCTAGTTTCATCCATTTTGGTTATAAAAAATTAGTTTTTATTCTTTCCTGTTATGTATGAATGTCGCTAACCTGTAGTTGTATTAACAAGGGTTAGCGATTATATGTCTTCATCAAACAATCAGGCCAATGGCCTTACCGCTGGATTAAGTGAAAATCAGTGGACACAAATCAATCAGGCGGTAACAGCCTTAAATCCACAACAATTGACATGGCTCAGTGGTTACCTTGCGGGACTCGCACAATCTGGTCAGTCTAGTTCCCTTGGGCCAGCAAGCACTGGCCCGTCTAAATGGTTGACCATATTGTATGGTTCACAAACCGGCAATGCCAAGTCTATCGCCCAAGAATATAAAACCAAATTAGACGCGCTTAATTTGCCTGTTAAGTTAGTCAGCATGGCAGATTACAAACTCAAACAGTTAAAAACTGAAACCCACCTTGCGGTTATTGTTAGTACCCATGGTGAAGGTGAAGCGCCAGACGATGCGGTGGAATTGCATAATTTCTTAGTTGGCAAGAAAGCCCCTAAACTCACCAATCTTAATTTTACCGTACTGGGATTAGGCGATACCAGTTATGAGTTTTTCTGTCAAACCGCCAAAGATTTTGATAAACGCTTAGCTGATTTGGGGGCGACCCGCATTATTGAACGAGTCGACTGTGATGTGGATTATGCTGAGCAGGCGTCAGTTTGGTCAGAAAGTCTGACCCATAATGTTAAGGATGCGTTGGCCAATAATACTGGTAGTCACAGCGCGCCTGTTTCCCTGGATCCAGCAACAGAGACGGTTAATCAATATACCAAAAAAGCGCCTTTTACTGCGACCCTACTAGAAAGTCAGAAGATAACTGGCAGAGATTCTGTGAAAGATATTCGACATGTTGAAATCTCACTTGAAGGTTCAGGTATTCAATACCGCCCAGGTGATGCATTAGGTGTCTGGTTTAAGAATGATAAGCAGCTGGTTGCTGACTTGTTAGCTTTGCTGGCACTTGATGGTAGCTCTGCCGTCGAATGGTCCGGATCCACCCATACCCTTGGCGAATTATTAGTCGAAAAATTAGAACTCACGCAAAGTTACCCCACTTTTATCAACGTTTATGCCCCGTTTGCGAATAACGTTGAGTTGACCACCTTGCTAGACGACAAGTCTGTGTTAAGGGAATACCTAGCTCAACGTCAGGTTATCGATATCGTGCGGCAGTTTCCGGCCAAGATCACTGGGCAACAGTTGGTTGATGCCCTGCGGGGCTTAACGCCTCGGCTCTACTCCATTGCGTCTAGCCAAGCCGAAGTAGAGGACGAAGTGCACCTGACAGTGGCGTTAGTGGAGTATGAGGCGCATGGCTCTGTTCACCAAGGCGGGGCATCGAGTTTCTTGTCAAATCGCTTAGGCGAAAGTGGCGAAGTGCAGATCTTTGTAGAACAAAATAATAACTTCCGTTTACCAGATGATGCTAATACCCCTGTGATCATGATTGGACCAGGTACTGGTATTGCGCCATTTAGAGCCTTTATGCAACAACGTGAAGCGGAAGAGGCCAGTGGTCAGAACTGGCTGTTTTTTGGTAATCCCAATTATACTCAAGATTTCCTGTATCAAACTGAGTGGCAACGTTTTGTAAAAGACGGTGTGCTAAACAAGGTAAGTTTGGCCTTTTCCCGTGATCAGGAACAAAAAGTGTATGTGCAAGATAGAATGCTCGAGCAGGGTGCCACACTTTATCAGTGGTTAGAGCAGGGAGCGCACTTATATGTATGTGGAGATGCTAATCATATGGCAAAAGATGTACATGATGCGCTAATAAAAATAGTAATTGAACAAGGCGGCAAAAGTGAAGAGCAAGCCGAGCAATATGTGACCGACTTACGCCGCGCTAAACGTTATCAGAAGGATGTGTATTAATGAGCACTGAAAATAAAGATTTTGTTGTTGTAGGCAAACTGGCGGTCAACGAGCGTATTAAAGGTGAAAGTAACAAGTTACGGGGGACTATTAGTAATGATTTAACCGATGATCTAACCGGTGGCTTCAGTTCGGATAATTTTCAACTCATCCGTTTCCACGGTATGTATCAGCAGGACGATAGAGATATTCGGGCCGAGCGGGCTAAGCAAAAACTAGAGCCGCTGCAAAATCTAATGTTAAGAGCGCGTATGCCCGGTGGCATTATCACACCAAAACAGTGGTTGGCTATTGATAAGTTTGCTGGGGATAATACCTTATACGGCAGTATTCGCTTAACCACTCGTCAAACCTTTCAATTTCATGGTGTATTAAAACCAAAATTGAAGAATATGCATCGCATGATGAATAGTGTTGGCATCGACTCTATTGCCACTGCCGGGGACGTGAATCGTAATGTTCTATGTACTTCTAACCCTATTGAGTCCGAAGTGCATCAACAAGCCTATAATTGGGCGAAAAAAATTAGCGAGCATTTATTACCCAAAACCAGAGCTTACGCTGAAATATGGTTAGATGGTGAGAAACTCGAATCCACTAAAATTGAAGAAGAACCCATACTGAGTGGACAATATTTACCTCGGAAATTCAAAACCACTGTTGTTATTCCTCCGCAAAACGATGTGGACGTCCATGCGAACGATTTAAACTTTGTTGCTATTGCCGAAAATGGCAAGTTAATGGGCTTCAATGTTTTGGTGGGCGGTGGACTGGCTATGACTCATGGTGATACCTCGACCTATCCCCGAAAAGCCGATGATTTTGGTTTTATCACCTTAGAGCATACTTTGGCCGTAGCTGAAGCTGTGGTGACCACCCAAAGAGACTGGGGAAACCGGGTCAACCGCAAAAATGCAAAAACCAAATATACCCTCGAGCGAGTAGGTGTTGAAAATTTCAAAGCTGAAGTGGAAAAGCGTTCAGGGGTCACGTTTGCAGCCAGTAAAGCTTACGAGTTTACCGAAAGAGGCGACCGAATTGGCTGGGTAGAAGGCATAGACGGTAAACATCATCTGAGTCTATTTATTGAGAATGGGCGTATTTTAGACTATCCAGGTAAAACCCTTAAAACCGGTTGTGCCGAAATAGCAAAAATTCATCCTGGTGATTTTCGCATGACCGCCAACCAGAACCTGATCATTGCCGGAGTGCCCAGCGAATTAAAGGCACAAATTGAAGCACTAGCCCGTGAACATGGACTGATGGCAGATAATGTTAGTTTACAACGCAAAGACTCTATGGCTTGTGTTGCATTGCCCACTTGTCCTTTGGCCATGGCCGAAGCAGAACGTTATTTACCCGATGCGGTGACTGAAATTGAAGCTTTATTAAGCAAGCATGGATTGGCCAATGAGAGCATCGTTTATCGTGTCACTGGGTGTCCTAATGGTTGTGGTCGTTCAATGTTGGCTGAGGTAGGTCTTATTGGTAAGGGGCCGGGTAAATACAACTTTTATCTAGGGGGGGATCGCCAAGGCACTAGGATACCTAGGATGTATCGCGAAAACATCGACGAAAAAGAGATCATGCAAGAACTGGATCTATTAATTGGACGCTGGGCCGCGGAAAGACAAGACAAAGAGGCATTCGGTGACTTCTTAGTCCGCGTTGATGTGGTTAAACCTGTGATTGATTCCGCTAAGGATTTTTATGACGAACCCAGCTATTCAATCTAATGCCAGTGCGCGGTTAACCGGCGACACGTTAGCCCAGGCTAATGGCCGATTAGAACAACAACCAGCCATCCAAAGAGTGACCTGGGCATTAGAAAATTTGCCACAACAGTTTATGCTGTCTTCGAGCTTTGGTGCGCAGGCGGCAGTGATGTTACATATGGTCACGCAGCAGTTTCCTGATATCCCAGTTGTGCTCACTGATACAGGATACTTATTTCCAGAGACCTACCAGTTTGTGGACCAGCTAAGTGAACGCCTGAAGCTTAACTTACAAGTGTATCGGGCGGATATTTCCCCAGGTTGGCAGGAAGCGAGGATGGGGCGCATGTGGGAGCAAGGCATTGCAGGTATTGAGCAGTATAATAGCCTAAACAAAGTGCAGCCCATGCAAAAAGCGCTACAAGAATTGTCGGTCAAAAGCTGGTTCGCGGGTTTGCGTCGCAGTCAGTCTGACATGCGTGAGACCCTGCCAGTGGTGCAACAGCTCAAAACTCAATATAAAGTATATCCCATTATCGATTGGTCAAACAAAGATGTGCACTTATACCTCAAAGAGCATAATTTGCCTTACCATCCCCTGTGGGAGAAAGGTTATGTGTCTATAGGCGATTGGCATAGTACCCAATCGTTACAAGAAGGCATGAGTGAGCAAGACACGCGTTTCTTTGGGCTTAAAAGAGAATGTGGATTGCACGAGTTTGGCGACGGCATATAAGATCACTGCACGACAAAGGCCGGCGACAATGTGCTTTTTAGGGTATTTGCATAGTTATCTTGTTTCTGACGAGTCACTAACTTAAATAACTCTGCACCTGTGGCGGTAAATTTGTAGTACACCAAAGTGGTGCCAGTTCTTTTAGGCTGCAAATGTAAATTATGGCCTGCACAACGCCAATGTGTGGTGACTGAAAGGGGTAATTCTCCTGACTCAATTTCACTGTGATGTAGCAAACCCAAATCCATTAAGGATAATATATCTGTATATCCGAATCCGTACTCCGCAAAGGTAATTTTATGTCCCTTTTGCGCGCTAAATAGAGCCCAAATATTTGCTTTTTGATAATAACCTAGTAATAGCTTGGGCGTGCTTTCGCCCTTAATTAAACTGGCTAAATTCACGGCGTGTCGAAATATTTGTGCATCTTTTTGTGTTAACTGTTTTAGTATGCTTAGGGTTTTTAAGGAAAAACTACCGGGCTTCGCTGTTTCAACGGCGAATATTTTACCCCATAATTCTTGCATGGCGGGAGAGAATATTTCTTCTGCCATATTCACAAAACTAAAGAACCAATCGGGGTCTAGATGCTCCTCCTTACCTTCATCTAAACAAAAATCTAAGGCCCGGCCCAGAATGCTTTCCAAGTTTAACAATCTTCTTTGAGCCAGCATCTTACGTTTTAATCTGACCTTGTCCTCTATTGCACTACTCTTTTGCTCAGTATAACCGGCTTGTATACCTATCTGAGCGAACCATTTGCTGATCCTTAATTGGTTCGCCTGTTGGGTGATAGTAACGTCTGCTTGAGGTGATTTGTTACTTGTTAGGTTTTTTGCCTCTGTGCTCGATCTTGGCTTCAGTTGAGCAGTGATGAGTGATGGTTTTGAGTCAATCTTCATTGGGACTATAGGCTCCTAAGTGTATAATTTTATTACCATAAACCGGCAACCTGATTGATTTCTGCAACGGATAAAAGTGAATATATTATTAACAATAATTAGTCAAATAATGCGCGAAAATCTTTTTATATTGGCTATTTTGGTCTACAGTATTATCCATTATATATTAAACAATTTCCGAACCAATTGATATTGAGGTTGATAGAAGTCCATGAACCCTGATGATTATGACAATGATGAACTGCTCTTTTTACCGGAAGATACTGAAAACGAAGAATTGCCTACCAAAGGTGTATGGAACGTTTTAGTAGTCGATGACGACGAAGAAATCCATTCTGTCACTCGGCTCGCCTTGTCAGGCTTAATAGTAAATGACAAAACCTTGCACTTCATTCATGCTTATTCGGGGGCTGAGGCCTTAGAAATCATTGCTGAAATGGGCGCCTCTCTTGCTATCATCCTGTTGGATGTGGTGATGGAGTCTGATGACGCAGGGTTATTGGTGGCGCGCACTATGCGTGAGGAAATGCATTTGGTTGAACCGCGTATTATTTTGCGCACAGGACAAC
Source organism: Paraglaciecola sp. (assembly GCA_034111785.1). GTDB lineage: Bacteria > Pseudomonadota > Gammaproteobacteria > Enterobacterales > Alteromonadaceae > Paraglaciecola. The sequence continues at coordinate 8,074 of JAWUWP010000029.1, read as the reverse complement.
CTGGGTATGCGCCTGAAGAACAGGTGATTAAAGACTATGATATCAACGATTACAAAACTAAAACTGAACTCACTAGAAGTAAGCTAGTTACCACTATTATTTCCTCGTTACGCTCATACCAACAAATATTGGCCGTTAATCAAAGCCGTAGTGGTTTGCAAAAGATTATAGTTTCTGCGGCAAATCTAATGGAAGAACATTCCGTAAAGAGCTTTTGTGAAGGCGTGATCACCCAAATTAGTGCCTTGATTGGATTGGATGCCGGTGGGGTGTTGTGCGCCAAAGCCGGCTCTGTACTAGACAAGGAAGATGATGGAGTTTACGTATTAGGAGCCGCCGGTGAGTTTGCATCTTACATAAACGAAAAATTAGAGAGTGTTCATAATCGGCTAATTGTCGACTCTGTTAGTTTATGTTTGATGCAAAAGCAGCATATTTTCGAGGGGGAATATTCTGTGTTGTATCTGAAAAGTTCGGGACATGAGGCTGCTGTCTATTTGCATATCGGTAATGAAATTAGTGAATTGAATAAGCAATTATTAGAGGTGTTTTTATCTAGTATTTCCATTGGCTATGAGAATGTAAATTTATTTCACCAATTGCGAATAACAGCATTTCAAGACGGATTAACAAAGCTGGCCAACCGCAACGCGTTTATTAATATACTCGACGAGTGTGGCAAGGCGGGTGATCAAGAGCATACTAATGTTGTGGCCTTAGTGGATATTAATCATTTTGCCGATATTAATGACGGTTTGGGTCAAGATGCCGGCAACAGTGCTTTGTTGGCCGTAACCCAAAGACTAAAAGATACTTATGTGGATAAAGTGCAAATGGGGCGGATCGGTGGTGATGTGTTTGGTCTAGTAGGTCCAGAGTTCTTTATCAATCCACAAACCCTGAATGAGCTATTTTATGCGCCTTTTAAGGCAGATGAACATACGTTGCCTTTGGACGCCTCTTTCGGTTTTTGTCGTTTGGGTGAGAAGTCACAAACAGGCATCGATATATTAAAACAAAGTAATATTGCTCTGAATAGGGCTAAGAAAAACCTTAAAACTAATTTTGAGTACTATGCACCTGAAATGGGTCAACAAACGACTTGGCGTTTGGAAATGATCAGGCAGTTAACCATCGATTTTGCCGCTAAGAAATTACAACTATGGTATCAGCCACAAATAGATTTGGTGACTGAAGACATAGTAGGCATGGAGGCACTCTTGCGTTGGCCAACTGACGACGGTGGGTTTATATCACCGGCTGTGTTTGTGCCTTTGGCTGAGTATTCAGGGCAGATTATTGCTATAGGTGCATGGGTATTAGAAGAAGCGTGCAGCAAATTGAAGGATCTTAATAATAAAGGATTTGGAAATTTGCGTATGGCAGTCAATATTTCCATGCCGCAGTTTAGAGACCCCAATTTTATTGGTAATGTAAAGCGTATTATCACCGAACATGGCATTCGACCGGAAATGATTGAATTGGAAATTACCGAGAGTGTGGTAATGGATGAGCCGCAAATGGTTATCGATGCATTGCAGGAACTTAAAGCCTTCGGGGTGAAAGTGGCGATAGATGACTTTGGCACTGGATTTTCATCCATGAGCTATTTACAGCAGTTACCATTAGATAGGCTGAAGATAGATCGGTCATTTGTAAATGAGATCACACCCGGTAAGTCTGCTTTTATTGTGGAAACTATTGTGACGCTAGGCAACAAACTGGGACTATCGACTATCGCTGAAGGAATAGAGAAGCGCGAACAAGCCAGTTACATGCTTAAACTAGGCTGTGATGAGGCGCAAGGTTACTTGTTCGCAAAACCTGTGGCTTATGATCAATTGTTAACGTTCTTAAGTGCCACAGAGAGTTAAGTTGCATTGGTGACGGTTTAGCCAGTATTAGGTTTTGTTTGCCGCCATTAGATCCAACTAGGGTGCTGTTTTGATGATCTTAGTCACTATCTTCTTAATTGCTGGCAACACTTGTTGCTCGAACCACGGATTTTTTTTTAGCCATATATTATTTCGCCCAGATGGGTGGGGTAATAATAGGTATTCAGGCAGGTAGTGCTGCCAATTCTTCAGTCTTTTGGTTAGCGAAAGACCATCTTTTAGATAATAATCTTGGGCATATTTACCGATCAGCACAGTGGCATGGATCCCCGTTGTGGCTAAAAGCTTAGCATGCCATTTAGGCGCACACTCTGGCCTTGGGGGCAGATCACCTGAAGAACCTTTCCCAGGATAGCAAAATCCCATTGGCACAATGGTGACTAGCTGTTCATCGTAAAACGTGCTGTGGCTTACGCCCAGCCAGTGACGTAATCTTAGCCCTGAAGGGTCGAGCCATGGTATGCCACTAGTATGGGCTTTTTGACCTGGTGCTTGGCCAATAATGGTTATTTTAGCTTGTCTTGAAAATTGTATAATAGGCTTGGGCGCATAAGGTAAGTTGTCTGCACAGACAGTGCAGTTTTTGATCTGCTTGAGGATCTCCATCTGCAACTCCCCCTCTTGCTCTTAGTCATTTTTAGGCCGTTTGAATTTGGCTTAAAACTCGATAGAGCTCAGAACATTAATCGGACACAGCCGCTAAAAAGTCAAATTGATTGAGTTGTAACCATTTTTGCTTCTGTAACGCTAACAGCTGCTTTAATTCTTTATATTGATAATGTATTTCAAGCTTTTCGTAGCTGCGTTTTAAATTGTGCTTTTTCATGTTCATCAGGCGCTTTTTGGCGGCATAGTACTCGGTCATTCTTTGGGCTAGTAATTCATACTCGGACTGTATTCTGAGCATTATTTCATCCGCATTATGCAAACTTGAAACTTTAGCCTGGGCCCTTTTTAGTTGCATTTTGACCTTGGCCTTTTCAATCCGTTCTTCAGGACAGCGGCGTAAATTTTTAGTGAATCCAATAAAAGATAATCCGCCTATTAACCACTTAGTGGGATCAAATTGCCACCATTTCACACCATTGCGGTAGTCATATTCAAAAATATGATGGAAATTATGGTAGCCCTCACCAAAGGTAAAAAAGGCCAGAATATCATTGTCTCTAGCACTATTATCATCGGTGTAAGGCTGTCTGCCCCATATATGTGCTATGGAATTGATAAAAAAGGTAACGTGATGTACTACCACTAATCTAAATACCCCAGCTAACAGTAACATGCCCCAGATGTCGCCATTTAACCAGCCTAATATTAATGGAATACCAAAATTGGCGATAAGCATGATCACCAAGTAATGATTGTGTTGCCAAGTAACCACTTTATCTTTTTGCAAATCACGGCAATTTTTATAATCGGCATAACGACTGCCCTGGTATTCTCGTAACATCCAACCCATATGTGAATACCAAAACCCCTTATTCGCGGAGTAAGGGTCTTGATCATTATCGTCTACGTGCTTGTGATGGACTCTATGGTCAGAGCACCAATGTAAAATACTGTTTTGTAAAGACATGGCGCCACCTATGGCTAACACTACCCGCACGAAGGCGTTTGCTTCATAGGCTTTGTGTGACCATAAACGATGATAACCCGCTGTAATTGACATCCCTGAGAAATAAATTAAGACGATACAAGCCGTTATTTCAAACCCATCAAAGCCGTTTTTAATTGCTTCCAAGGGCACAATTACCGTGGCTATGAGCCCAGTAATAACAAATACCAAGATGTTGGTGAGGATCAGTCGTGGCTTTTTCATTCAAACAGACTACATTGAGCTTACAAGTGTACGCTAGTTTACTTCCCTGAGTGACTTAAGCAAGGGCTATATGCAGATAAGCAGTTATTTATACTATATGTGTTTGGCTTTATTCACGGTAAACTATCGCCATCTCAGCTATTTAAAGATTTAATGTGAACCGACAAGAGCAGAAACTGCGCACTAGGCGCTCCATTATCGAAGCCGCATTTTCATTGTTAGATGAACAGCGTAGTCTGTCGAGTATTAGTTTAAGAGAGGTGGCACGTGAGGCTGGGATTGCCCCTACCTCATTTTATCGGCACTTCAAAGATATCGACGAATTAGGCCTAACCTTAGTGGATGAAGCCGGCCTGGCGCTTAGACAATTGATGCGACAGGCTAGATTGCGTATTGCCTCTGGAGGAGGCGTCATTAATACCTCGGTAGATACCTTTATGGAATTCATTACTGCAAATAACAATATATTTCGATTATTATTGCGGGAGCACACTGGCACGTCTATGGCATTTAGATCGGCTGTGTTAAGAGAAATTAAACACTTTACGGTAGAGCTCACCGATTACACTATTTCTAATACCGGACTGCCTTACAATATCGCTAACTTGCAGGCTGAGGCCATGGTTAAACTGGTGTTTAGTGCCGGTGCTGAAGCACTAGACGCATCGGATGAACAAAAGGCCAATGTGGCGCAGCGCGTTAAGTTGCAATTACGCTTTGTGGCCAACGGGGCATTGCAAGCTGCGGCGCAGCAAAACTTGTGAGTTTATAAGCCAGTAATTAGCCCTTTTTTTGTAAATACAGACCACATTCGGCATGTGGAGTGTAAGGAAATTGATCAAAAAGCGCGAATCTTGTGACCTTATGGGTCAGTAATAAGACTTCAAGATTAGAAGACAAGGTTTCGGGATTACAAGAAATATAGATAATATTGTCATATTCTTTAATCATGCTAACAGTCGTATCATCTAGACCTGCTCGAGGTGGATCGACCAACACCGTTTCGCACTGATAGTCGTCAAGATCGATCCCTTCTAATCGACGAAAAACCCTGACTCCCTGTTGTGCTTGCACAAACTCTTCGCTGGACATACGAATGATTTTTACATTTTGAATGCCATTCTCTAAGATATTGTCTTGGGCCGCTCTGACTGAGGTTTTAGATATTTCGGTGGCTAATACTTTTCGAAAATTTTGTGCCAATGGAATGGAGAAATTACCCGAACCACAATACAACTCAAGTAAATCTAGTTGGCTATTTTGGGTGATCTCTAATGCCCACTGCAACATTTTAATATTGACCTGAGCATTAGGCTGGGTAAAGCCATTTTCAATTTGTTTAAACTTAAACAGCCGCTGATTAATTAACAATTCTTCGCGAACAAAATCTTGTTCTAACACAAGCTTTTGTTTTTTGGCTCGGCCAATAATATTGATATTATAGCTTTTTTGTAAAGTCCCACGAATGCTCTGCATTGCTTCTATCCACTCGTCATCTAGTGGTTTGTGGTAAAGCAGGGAAACAATTATTTCACCGCTGAGGGTCGCTAAATAATCCACTTGAAATAGTTTGCGGCGAGCGATATCGTTACCTTTCAGTAGTACAGTCAAGTCCTGCATCAGCCCATTAATTAGCAGGCTAGCAGGGGGGAAGTCATGTACTTGGTATTTTTCCTTAGTGTTTTGGTCAAACATCACATGCTGTAAGTCATCACCATCATGCCAAATTCTAAACTCGGCTCGCATACGATAATTTAGCGGCGGTGACGCAAAAATTTGCAACTCAGGCATCTTATATTGCTCAAAATAGCTTGTCACAAAGGCTGCTTTTTGTTGCAGTTGAGAGGCATAATTGTCGGCTTTGATTTCTGTTGGTCGCATGCTAATTACCAATTACTAGTAGATAAAAATGCGCAAGGTAAAGGGTTTTGCTTGATACTTCAATACACACTGCTCTTTTATCTACCTAGATACTCGCGGCTGATCTATGCATTTAGTCTGCAATATAATAAAGTTTTATCTGTATTTGACTAAATTTTATACTTATACGGCCGATACATTAGATGAGGGTACAGGGGTATTAATTATGAACATTAGTCAATTAAAAGCATTTTTGGGGGCTAAACCAGAACATTTAGGTGCCGAGAATAGTATTAAAAATCAGTTGCGTGACTCTGGTTTGCATCAGGCAATGGCGGCACAAAACAGTGCGTTGTCACCACAATCGGACCGGGTCAGCACTAGTGCATCGTTTGGTGTGGGCGTGTATTCCAATGCGCTTAAAAACACATTAGAAATTGACCAACAAAAACCAGATTTTTCGGCACCCAAGTCAGATGATCCGCAGCAATCTCTATTTGATTTTAATGAAGTGGCGAAGAATGTATTAAATTTTGTGGGTGGTGCTATTACTAACGCAAAAAACAAAGGGGCAGACCAAGAGCAGTTAAATAAACTCTTTGAACAGGCTTCGTCTGGGGTGCTTCAAGGGATCACATTAGCAGAGAAAGACCTAGCGGGTTTTTTGAATGATGAAATTGCCAACGGAATTAGTCAAAGCAAAGGGTTAATAGAGCAAGGTATCGAAAAGCTCAAGAATGACATCTTTAACCCTAAGGCAGCAGATGACGTATCTGATAAGAGTCAATCTGTTAAGAGTTCACTGGAAGTTAATGTTAGCAAACAACAAATGGGCGAATTGAATATCCGTACTCGCGATGGTGATCAAGTGCGTATCAGCTTCGAAGACATTCAACAATTTGAGTTGAGACAAAGCCAAATTGAAAATCTCGTGCCAGCAGCACAAGAAGCGCCAAAAAGTCAGGCCGCGGTCGCAGCACCAGTGACAGCCACCAGTCCAGATGATGTTGCCAAGCAAACTTCTGCGGATGTAGTAGTCGAGGATTCCACTCAAAAGCCGACGGCAGTGAAGGCTATCGACTCCCTCGAAACCAGCGAAACTGAGCCGGTGAAAAGCTCACAAACCACAGTATCCGAACAGAATGCGGTTTTTTATCAACACAGCTCCTTGTCTTTCTCTGTTACCGGCGAATTGGATAAAGAAGAGCTTGTGGCTATAGGTCAGCTAGTGGCCGATACCAATCAGCTAGCAGAGGAGTTTTTTAATGGAGATATTGAAACGGCTTTCAAGCAAGCATTAGAATTAGGCTTCGATGATCAGGAGTTGTCCAGTTTTGCGTTACAACTGACAAAAGTCGAAAATACCCAAGTGATCAAAGCTTACGAAACGGTCTCCAAGTATGACAGTGATAATGCTAAAGCTGAAGACCCAACTAAGGCCGTCAAACCTATAGCCGACTACTTGGACAAGCTGCTTAATGTGCTAGAAGGATCTAGATCTAGGTTCGAAGACAATAAAACCTATGAGAATGTCATTAATGATTTGCTCAATAGGCTGGGTGATGTTGCAACCCCTGATCTCATTACCGCTATTAATCGTTTTAACGATTTTAATCAAAAGCTAGTGGGCAATTTACCCATTGGTTTTCAGCCCAAGAGCTAAATCAGTCCTTGTAGCTGATTATTAAGAGCAATAAAAAAGCCTGCTAACAGCAGGCTTTTTTATTATCTCGAATTGTCGTTATTCTTCTTCGATTTTATCTTTTGCTAAGCGCACTTTTAAGGTGCGTTCTTGAAAGTCAGAATCATTTAAATTCTTAATCGCTTTGTTTGCGCTCTTTGCATGCATCTCAACAAAACCATAGCCTTTCCTTTTACCGGTGCGGCGATCCTTCATTAATCTAACAGAGTTAACAGCACCTTGCTGTTCAAAATGCTCTTGTACCGATTGTTCATTAGCTTTATAAGGGAGGTTTCCAACATAGAGAGTACACAATTCATCTGAACCTCCCTCACTAGCTGAACGTACAGTTGATATTAGTTTGATCAGTATAGGAACAACAAGACCGCCAATTAACACACCTATAACGGCAAACACTTCTTTGGAAAGGTCGGCTGCCAACATTGGCAATACGAAATAAACAGTAACAGCCAAAATGACTGTAGAAAAAACACTTAAAATAAAAGATGGATTCATGATTTACTACCTAAGGATATTTTATGATTAGAAGATTATAAAAGCGCCCATATGTTACTCAATTAAATAGGTTTGGCAAATGATATGCGGAGTTTCCTGTAGATCTAAGTGTATATTAGAGTAATTAATGTCCAAAACCTACTGATACGTACAAAAAAAAGCCAGTCAAACAAAAAACATCAATTAGGTCTTGCAACAACAAGTGTTATCTCTATAATGCGCCACTCGCTTCAAGGCAGCGACTTAAAACGTTGCCTAGCACTGGTTCAGGTCAGTGGCTAAGATGCTTTCAAAGCATTGGTG